>CASEQE010000070.1 GCA_949289995.1 uncultured Peptococcaceae bacterium | reverse complement strand
ATTGGCAGCAACAGCAATTTTATCGCTCCGGTGGAGGTGGGAAACCATTGCACCATCGGCGCGGGCCGCACCATTACCGCCAACGTGCCTGACGGTTCCTTAGCCATTGCCCGCTCTACGCAACGTAATATTGAAAATTGGGCAGGTAAAAGAAAGAAAATGGAGAAAAAATAATAAAAGAATGTTGGCGACAAGCCGGCTTTCGATTTAACGATATGCCGGATCGTCTTGATAAGGAGCGATTATATGACCAGCCGAAAGTTAAAATTATTTTCCGCAAACGCAAATTTTTCTTTGGCAGAGGAAATCGCCGAGTATTTGGGGGTTTCGGTGGGACTGGCGAAAGTCAAAACTTTTGCCGACGGCGAGATTGCTATTGAAATTGGCGAAAGCGTTCGCGGCGCCGACGTATTTATTGTGCAGCCTACTTGCGCCCCGGTAAATGACAATTTAATGGAATTGTTGATTATGATCGATGCCATGCGCCGGGCTTCCGCGCAAAGAATTACCGCCGTGGTTCCCTATTACGGATATGCACGCCAAGAGCGGAAAACCAAAGCTCGCGATCCGATTTCCGCCAAATTGGTGGCCAATTTATTAACTGCGGCAGGCGCTGATCGTTTAATCGCTATGGATCTCCATGCTAGTGCCATTCAAGGCTTTTTCGATATCCCGGTGGATCATTTGCCCGGCGTACCACTTTTGGCTGAATATTATCGTAACCTAGATAGCAAAAATTTAATCGTAGTTAGTCCCGACGTTGGCGGCGTGGCACGTGCGAGAAATATGGCCAACCGGTTGGGTGTGGATATCGCCATTATCGATAAACGCCGGCAAGAGGCAAACAAGGCGGAGATTATGCATGTCATCGGCGATATTAAAGGGAAACATGTGATTATGGTGGATGATATGATCGACACAGCTGGTACCATAACTAAAGGCGCGCAAGTTTTGCGGGATATGGGGGCCGAAGAAATTTATGCCTGCTGTACGCACGCAGTATTCTCGCCGCCGGCGATGGAGAGATTGACGCATTCGGTCATCAGCGAAGTGCTAACCACCAATACCATCCCCATTAACTATGAACGTCAAGGATATTGTAATAAAATCAAAATATTATCCGTGGCTTCGTTATTGGGAGAAGCGATTATTCGTATTCACGAGGATCTTTCAGTTAGCCGCCTTTTCGACGATAAGCAATGATATCCATCTGTACATTTTAGTTAACGCGTTTATATTTTTATATATTAAATTATAAATTGGCGACAAAGTTAAACGCAGAGAATCAGAGAATCTCTGCGTTTAACTTTGCGCGTTTTTATTTTTTTTAATATATACTTGTTGGGTTTTGTTGTTTTTTTGTTTTTTTGTTTTAATGCAAAACGGCAATTATATTATTTAATTATAATAGGAAAGAAAATAACAAAGCGGAAGTCTATGTCAATAAATAGACAGAATATTTTAATAATTTATCGTTGGTTGATTGTTGTGGACTTTTATGTTATCCTGAAGCATAAGGAGAAGAAGGGATGCTTTAAAAAAAATCACAAAATATATACGAAATATGTCATAGATAAATGATATTGCTGCTGAATTGGTATGATCCGATGAGACGGAAACGACAGCAATAGAAAAATAGAAATGGATTGTTTAAACGCGGTTATGTAAAAGGGATTCACTCTCTGATAACATAAGAATTGATATGAATATGGGAGGTACGCAGATGTCAAGAGAAGCTAAGCTGAATCAGCTTGCCGCAAAGCGTGAGGAAGTGCTCCTCGGCGGCGGTGAGAAAAAAATCGAAGAGCAGCACCAAAACGGTAAAATGACGGCCAGAGAAAGAATTATGGCGCTGCTGGACGAGGGAAGTTTTGTCGAACTTGACCAGTTTGTCACGCATCGGGGCACCGAACTGGGTATGGATCAGGTAAAGGCTCCTGGCGAAGGCGTGGTCACCGGTTACGGCACAATGGATGGCCGTTTGGTTTACTTATATTCCCAAGATTATACCGTCATCGGCGGTTCCGTGGGAGAAATGCACGCGAATAAAATTTGCAAAGTAATGGATATGGCGATTAAAACCGGCGCCCCTTTGATCGGTATTACCGATAGCGGCGGCGTCAGAATTCAAGAAGGTATCGATGCTTTAAACGGTTATGGAAAGATTTATAAGCGCCATGCTTTAGCTTCCGGCGTGGTGCCGCAAATTTCTGTCGTTCTCGGCCCTTGCGCCGGCGGCGCTGTGTACTCTCCTGCTTTAGCAGATTTCGTCTTTATGGCAGAAAAAGCACAAATGTTTATTACCGGTCCGCAATTGATTAAAACCGCCGGCGGTCCCTCGATCACCGGGGAAGAATTGGGCGGCGCCACCACGCACAATTCTACCACCGGTAACGTACATTTTTATGCTCATGACGAGGCAGAGTGCATGGGGCAAATTCGCCGGTTGATGAGCTTTTTGCCGGCTAACAATTTAGAAGGTATTCCTATGTTTGAATGCAATGATCCGGCGGAAAGAATGGATGCGGTATTGGCGAATATAGTGCCGGAAAATGATAATCAACCGTTCGATATGCATGATATTATCGTCGCCCTGGCGGATAACCATGACTTTTTTGAGATTCAATCCTATTTTGCTAAAAACATGATTATTGGTTTCATCCGTCTAAATGGTATGACGGTAGGCGTAGTTGCAAATCAGCCTATGGTTTTGGACGGCGCGGTGGATATCGATGCGGCGGATAAGGCGGCCCGTTTTGTTCGTTTTTGCGATTCTATGGCCATACCCGTGTTGACGCTCGTCGATTCTGTGGGGAATTTGCCCAGCGTTGATCAAGAACATAAAGGCGCTATCCGTCATGGAGCCAAATTGTTATATGCATACGCCGAATCTACCGTTCCGAAATTAACCGTTATCGTGCGTAAAGCTTATGGTTGCGCTTATTTGGCTATGGGTTCTCAGGCTTTGGGAGCTGACGTTACCATCGCTTGGCCCAGCGCTGAAATTGCCGTGATGAGCGCAGCTGCAGCGGCAAATATCGTCTACAGAGAGGAAATTGATGCTTCCGACGATCCTCAGGCGACGAGAGATGAAAAAATTGCCGATTATCAAAATCAATTTGTCAATCCGTATTATGCTGCTTCCCGGGGATTGGTGGATATGATTATCGAACCGGAACAAACCAGATATTATCTGATTAAGTCTCTGGATTCCTTGATTAGCAAAAAAGAATCCCGGCCCGGCAAGAAACATGACAATTTGCCGCTGTAAGGAGGGGAAAGTATGGCCAGTTTAAAGCTTGGCTTGTTTACAACGTTAATGTGTATGGGCGGTATTTTTTTGGTATTGATTATTTTGGCGCTGATTACGGTGTTTGTAGCTCGTTTGATCGATCGAAAAGCCCAACCCCATGAAAAACGGACTCATAAAGAAGGGCAAGAGAAAGTCGCTTCTGTACCTCAGACTCCCGCTTCTGCAGCTCCGGCAGTAGACGGCGGAATTAGCCCTAAAACTGTGGCTGCGATTATGGCGGCAGTTGCCGCCGCAAGCGGCGGCGCCGCGTTGAAGTTTACATCGATTCATCGAATCGGCAGTATCAATACCCCTTGGACAAGTGCCAGCAATGTGGATATTATAAGCAATAGACAACAGTATCTATAATATTAGGAGGGTTTCGATAATGAAAAAATATAACGTTACGGTTAATGGTGAAGCTTTTGTTGTTGAAGTAGAAGAAGTAGGCGCCGCTGCTGCGCCTGTTGCTGCCGCTGCTCCCGCTCCCGCTCCTGCTGCCGCGCCCGCGCCCGCCGCTGCCGCCCCCGCTCCTGCCGCCGCGCCTGCCGTTAGCGGTACGCCCATTAACAGCCCTCTGCCAGGTACTGTATTGAAAATTAACGTGTCTGCGGGGCAAGCGGTGAAAGCCGGCGACGTTTTAATGGTAGTAGAAGCCATGAAAATGGAGAACGATATTGTCGCCCCCACGGATGGTACGGTAAAAGCGATCCACGTTGCTTTGAATGCAAATGTACAAACGGGCGACCTTCTGTTAACTATATAGGCAAAGATTCAGGGGTTTTCTTCCAATATGGGTGTGGTAGTGCTGCCTATTTCGTTAAGAGAGGTGAGATAATTGTCGATCGATTTTACTTTAATGGAGACGCTGATAGGTCTTTATGAGGATAGTGCTTTTTCAGTACTAGATTGGCGTTCCTGCGTAATGATCTTAGTCAGCTTTGTGCTGTTTTATTTGGCAATTAAAAAGGATTTTGAGCCTTTGCTATTGGTACCGATTGCTTTTGGTATGTTGCTAGCTAATATTCCGTTGGCCGGTATGATGGACGAGCCGGTTTATAGCCTGGGGGCCGATGGCTTGCCGATTTTGGAAGAAATCGGCGGTTTGCTGTATTATTTATATCAAGGCGATGCCTTAAGTATTTTCCCGCCGTTGATCTTTATGGGTATTGGCGCCATGACCGATTTTGGTCCTTTGATCGCCAATCCTAAAAGTTTGCTGATTGGTGCTGCTGCCCAGCTTGGCGTATTTATTGCTTTTCTTTTGGCTTTGGCCGTACATGAATGGATACCGGGTATTGAATTTAGCGCCCAAGAAGCGGCGGCTATCGGTATTATTGGCGGCGCCGATGGGCCGGTGGTTATTTATTTAGCTACCAAATTGGCTCCGCATTTGTTAGGTCCTTTGGCTGTGGCAGCCTATTCATATATGGCGCTGGTGCCGGTGATTCTGCCCCCGGTGGCGAAAGCTCTGACCACGCATAAAGAGCGTCAGATGATGATGCAACAATTGCGTCCGGTTAGTAAAACTACCAAAATTATTTTCCCGATTTTATGTACGGCTTTAGTGTCTTTGATTCTTCCGGAAGCCGCTCCCTTGATCGGTATGCTGATGTTGGGTAATCTATTTCGGGAATGCGGCGTTACCGATCGTCTTTCCGATACGGCACAAAACGCTTTGTGCAATATTTTGACCATTTTCTTAGGCGTATCCGTTGGCGCGACTGCCAACGGGGCAGAGTTCTTGCGCGCCGATACTTTGGCTATTTTTGCTTTGGGTTGCTTGGCGTTTGCCGGCGGCGCGGCAGGCGGCGTTTTGTTCTGCAAACTGATCAATTTGTTTTGCAAAAATAAAGTCAATCCCTTGTTGGGATTGGCAGGCGTATCTGCCGTCCCGATGTCTGCTCGTGTTGCGCATAAGATAGCGCAAGAAGAGAATCCCAAGAATTTCTTAATCATGCATGCTATGGGGCCAAACGTAGCCGGCGTTATCGGTACTTCGGTAGCGGCTGCTTTGTTGCTCACGATGTTTGGTTGATGGCGGCGCAACATGGGTTTCGATTTGCTAATCACAAAAAAGATACGGTACGTTTAGCGTACCGTATCTTTTTTTGTGAATGCTAGATTTGTTTTGGGCTTAGCTGCCGCCAGAAGCGGCGTTTATCGAAGGTGGTGGCTTAGGAAGGCATAAGTATAAGAAGACAAGGGTAGTTACCTTAGTCGAAAGTCTTAGATTTAATAGTTGTAGTAAAACTTTGTTATGTATTTGAGGGAGAATAATATGTTCCTGCCCAGTAGCGATATATTTAGGCGCGAATAATGGCGGCTAATTTGGCTACGGCAGGGCGTAGTTGCTCAAAATCTAGAGAAGAGTAATTTACAACGATATGGTGGGCATATTTTTCCTCATTTCCATGCACATATTGTGATAGGCAAGAAATCAACACTCCAGATTCCGCCGCCAGGCGAATCAGTTCCTGATCGCTTTTCTTGGTATCTAGGCGCAGAAGAAAGTGCAAACCGGCATTTTGTTCTAAGATTTCCACCTTGTTATGCAAGTCGCTTTCTTCAATGGCGGCGATGATTTTATCCCGTTTGTTCTTATATCTATTCTTCATGCGATTGATATGTTGTTCAAAATAGCCTTCTTGAATAAACTTAGCTAAAGTATATTGATCGAAGCTTGGCACGGTACAACTATAAAAAGCCAATTTTTGCTTAAATGTTTGGCTGAGATGAGAGGGAAGAATCATATAGCTGATACGCATGGCCGGAGATATGGTTTTTGAAAATGTGTTGACATATATTACTCGTTCATGCTGATCACTACTGATTAAAGCGGGAATGGGATTGTCACAAAAGCGAAATTCGCTATCATAATCATCTTCGATAATATAGCGGTTGGCTTGCTCCGCCGCCCAGGTTAATAATTCCTGACGCCGTTGAAAGGGCATGACGATACCGGTGGGATAATGGTGCGATGGTGATATATGGATAACGTCTACGGGACTGCGACGCAAATGCCACAAAGATAGGCCAGAGTCATCTAACGGTAAATCAGCGTACGCTACGTCATTTGCATGATAAATTTGGCTAATCTTGGGATAACCTGGATTTTCCACGCCAAAATAATGATGGCGGCCTAATAATTGGATCAAAAGATTATATAAGTATTCGGCGCCGGCGCCGACAACAATGTTCTCGTAATTGACCTCCATGCCGCGAAATTGGTACAAATGAGCTGCAATACCTTGCCGCAAAGCGGCAATGCCTTGCGCTGGTGTATTTTGTAATAATTGCTTGCCATATTCCGTCATGGTTTTACGCATAAGCTTACTCCATACGGAAAAGGGAAAGTCATTATCGCTTAAACTATTGGAACGCAAGTCTAAAAAATCGTTTTTATTTTTTTCGGGTGGCGGAGGGGAAGGCGGTAACGTTTGTTGCGCTTGTATATGGTTGTGTGGGATCACGTAGTAACCGCTTTTTGCTTTGGCGCTGATATAACCTTCGGCGATCAATAGTCCATATGCGTTTTCTACCGTGGCAACGCTGATGGATAAATGACGGGCTAAATCTCGTTTGGAAGGTAATTTTTCCCAAGCTTGTAATTTTCCTTGGCAAATGTCATTTTTGACGGCTATGTAGAGTTGCTCGTATAATGGGCGGCCTCTTTTTTTGCCGAGTTCATAAGTGAGCATAATTGATCCTCTGATATGAAAAAAATAATGTATTCTAATATGGAAAATGGAAAATTAAATTATAATTACACAGATTAAGTATAATTCATATCTTATATTTTCGCAACCCTACCTTGCTTTGCAGCGTATAAAAAGAGGCTGCAAGCTTTATTATAAAAGTTGCAGCCTCTTTTATTTATGGAGCAAAAGAAGGATTTGTTTATAGGGATAAAGGCTTAGGGGCTTCGGTAAAGGAGCATACGTTAGCAACCACGTCGCTAAGATAAAGCACTTCAAAAATACCGTCATCGACGCTATAGAGTCGTTTCATATCCGGTAATGCTTCCAAAAAGGCTGCTTTGGCTTCCCGACGCGGATCGTGATTCAGTTTGCCGCTAAGACGTAACCAAGTGCCGCCTACCATACAACTAATAGCGATTTGCGGATTGGCGATGATTTGCCGGTATACATCTTTATTATTGGCGGTGCATAAATAGGTTTTGCCTTCCCATTCTACTACGGCGCCAAAGGGACGCACATGGGGAACGCCATTTTCGGTGGTGGCCAAATAAAAGGTTTGAGCATCTCGTAAATACTGTGCAACTTGATTCATAGCTATACCTCCTAATCTTGCTAAAAGTTTTTTTGTGCTATACTTATTATAGCAACTACATTAGATTTCACAAGAGGATAATATTTTTGTTCTTAGTCTAAAAATATGTACTATAAGATTGATCGAGGTGAGAAAAATGACGCAACCAAACGTCGATTGGCGTGATGAATGCGAGTGCTGCCAACATACTTTAGAGGAAAAAACAGATATATGTCCCATATGTATTGTGCAAAAATTATTTCGCGGCAAATGGAAATTGTTGATCTTATGGCAGTTAAAAGATGGAGAAAAACGTTTTGGCCAGTTACGAAAAGCGATTCCAGCTACCCAGGGGTCTTTAACAAAACAATTGCGGGAATTAGAAGCGGATGGTATTATACACCGTAAAATTTATGATATTATTCCCCCAAAAGTAGAATATAGCCTAACGGAGATGGGGGGCAGTTTTTTGCCTATTATGGAAAATATGAGGCTATGGGGAACGATATATTTAGCCTCTCTTAGCGAAGAAAAATAAAGTGTGGTCAGCCATAGACAAAAAGGCCGTTTAATATTTCTGTTTGTATTTTCTTGATTCTATAGCAAAACCAAGCCTTCAAGGGCGTAGAGCATTGTTTGCCGTTATGGAAGATTTCCTGTGGGGCCGCTCTTTTCATTGCTGACAGCATGAAGGTTAAGATGCCGAACAGGGAAAACGTAGGAAAGAACATAATATTTAGACTGGATGAAAAGCCGCTCAGATTGTCAAATGGTTTTTTGCTTATTGCCAGTAAAGACCCTATGCAAATCCTGAAGTTGTTGCCAACTAAATATGTTTGCACAGTCAAGGCCTATGATGTTTGGGGCGGAAAAGCTATGCTAGAGAAACCGCATGCCTTCGGATCAAATCTTTCGCAATAATATTGAAACGCCCAGAATACATCGATTGTGCGGTAAACTTCAATGCTTATTCCAAATCTTAAAAACAGAAAACAGCTGCAACAACGTCACAGAGGATCCTCGTGTTGTTTTTGGCTCCCATCTCAGCATGAATGAGACACAAATCTTTGTACGGAAATAAAGGCAATCGCCGCCTCAGCCCTTATTCCTATGCTTTGAGAGAGCGTGAACGGCCCGATAAAGCCAGTTCTTTATGGTGTGACTGGAGGCTGGGAGTCCTTTATCTTTGCATCCTTGTAGTTGCAGTTTGATATGCATAGAAAACCGGCGAGCCATTTCTTTGTCCAATAGCACGCCGGTTCTTTTTTTGCAACTATATTTAGCAGCCGCTAAGTTTGTTTTTTTGCTATATTTCCTTATTGGTATTCAGCAAAGTCTGCAGCCTTTTTCGTTACCTGAAACGAAGTGTTTATATGCTGATTGTAAATGCGCCTGCCACGCCAAAAAATGGTTAGCGATAAATGCTGCCAATTTTGCTACCGGGAAAAATGCGAAATATCGCTTTGCCGCTTAATGCATCTTCATGGATTAAACCAATGCTATCTACACGGCTATCCCGGCTGTCTTCACGATTATCTCCCATAACAAAATAATAGCCTCCAGGGATCATAACGTCGATATCTCCTTCGGTGAGCAATTGCGTCAAATAGGGTTCTTCTAATTGAATACCGTCGATGTAGACCTGTCCATTGGATATTGTTAACCTTTCGTTGGGTAAGCCGATGATACGTTTAATATAATATTGATTCTCAGCATCCGGAGCGCTGAGTACTACGATATCGCCGCGCTGAGGATCGCCAAACGTATATGCTAGTTTGCTCGTAATTAAGCGATCGCCCGTGCTTAAAGTAGGAAGCATGGATGGTCCTTGTACTTGCGTAATCTCAAAGACGAACGTCCTTAATAAGAAGGCAAAAATGAAAGCCAAAAGAATGACTTTGGCATAGGACCATAAGATATCTTTTACTTTAGGTTTCTTTTTTGTTTTGGCGGCGGCGTCTTTGTGGGGCGCGGCAGTTGAAAAATCAGTGTCGTTACCGGCATCCGCTTGCTCTGAGGTAAAACCGCTCTCTTGAGACTGCTGGGATTGGCCAGTTGTTGTGGTGGCATCGGCTTCTGAATCCGTTTTCGACGGCTTATCTTGAGCGTCTTTCGTTGACGATATGCTCTGGTTGTTAGGGGGAGGGAAACCAGCTGGTTTGGCTTCTTCAGCGGTATGCTGCACCAAATTGGCTAACTCTGTTTCCGTAGATTTGCTAAGATTTTGAAGGTTGAGAAAAGTTTCTCGGGCGGTTCGGGCTCTGGCGTAGACGTAATTGAGGTTTTCTTGCGCTTCGCGCATTTGTCGTTCTATTTGTTCTTTTTCTTGTATGGCTTGATTTAGGTTTTGTTGTTGTTCCTGCGCTTTTGCCGCTTCTTGTTCAGCGGCGGCTTTGGCACTATAGAAGGATTCCAATGCCTGGGTGGCCGTTTGTTGCGCTTGTTCCGTTCCCTTACGTAAATCTAAAATGACGGCATCTTTTTGTTGTAGAAGTTCTTTCTTACGATTTAATTCTTGCATACTTTGACTAATGGCGGCAGCTGAAGCTTCTAGGGCGCTAGATTGGGCTTTTAAAGCCGCCTTTGCGGCTTCTACGGCGTTTTTAGCGGCGGAAAAAGTACTGGCTTGTAATGCAGTGTGTACGTCTGTGGCTGAACCAGAAGTTTTGGATATATGAGCGCGAGCCGCCATACCGGCGTTTTGGGCGGCTTCTGCCGCTTGTTGCGCTTGGCGTTCCGCTTCGTTGATTAAAGTAAATAAGTCGGTTAAACGGTCGTCTGGATGCGGCGGTTGATCTATCTGCACAGTATGCGTCGTTGCCGTTGCCGACTGAAAAGATGGAAGAGAAGACGAGGGATAATCGACTTTCGTTTGTAAACAATTGGGCGATTCATTGGCGTTTACCAATGGCTCGCCACGTCGTTGAGATGGGTTTTCCTGCTTTAAAAAATTGGGTAGAGAATGATGAGCGGTTGGATGATTTCCATCAAAATGTTTCTGTTCGACAGAGAATGTTGTATCCGATATATTATCTGTTATCGAAATATTGTCTTCCTTGATATAAGAATTTGTTTTTTGGGAGTAAATCTTATTTTCTATATCATTTTGCGTCACGCTATCACCAAACTTTCTAACGCATAATTTTCAATATGGCTTAAAATTGATTTGAAATGGAGATTTATCGCATATATACTACCTATTATATATTAGATTATAGCATTTTTTTTTATACGGGGAAAGAAATTTTTTTAAAATTACCTTGGGTTTTTAAAGGTAAATGGCCCAAGAGATAAAATACTTATTATATAAGGAAGATGCATAAAAGTTGTGTTGAAGGAGAAAAATGTGAAAAACGTGATCCTATATACGGACGGCGCTTGTTCCGGTAACCCTGGGATGGGGGGCTGGGGATGTATATTGATTTATGGTAGCCATAAATTATGCTTATCTGGCGGAGAACGGCAAACCACCAATCAAAGAATGGAGCTAACGGCGGCAATAAAGGGACTACAAGCATTAAACCAACCTTGTCGTGTTGCGATATATAGCGATAGCGCATATTTGATTCGCGCTTTTACAGAAGGTTGGTTGAAGAATTGGCAACAAAACGGTTGGTTAAATAGTAAAAGACAACCGGTTGAGAATAAAGATTTATGGTTCGAATTGTTAAAGTTAAGCCAAATACATACCATTATCTGGAATAAAGTGAAGGGGCATGCCGGAGATGAGAATAATGAAATTTGCGATACGTTAGCCAAAAAAGCGATTTTAGATTTGACTTAGTCTATCATCCGCATTTTGCTATAATTGGCGAAGTGTAAGAGAAAACAAGAAATATATCTTTCATGAGGAGTATTTTTTGAAAAAAAACGGCAAAAATGCTTATTGTTGTGGCTTTGGTTAATACTCAAAAGAGGATAAATCAAATTTTTTGAGATTTTTTTTTCGATTTTCGCAAAATTTATTGCATTTTACAGATTATGTGGTATACTTAACTTAAGTGGAATTCTGTATCCAATATTGTTAATCTCTTAAAATAGAATTATATAGAGGTTCACCCCCAAGAGGGAAGATGTGAACTTTTTGTTTAGAGGATACTTGGATACAAAGCATGGCAACTCTTAATATTTGAATAACTTAAAGGAGATGAGTCCTAGAATGAGTGTGATCGGAAAAAATACCCCGCGCATCGACGGTCCGGCTAAGGTCAGCGGCAAACAGCAATATGCTTCTGATATTATCATTCCTGGAATGATGTATGCCGTAACGTTGCGCAGTCCTTATCCTCATGCGGAAATTCTTAGCATCGATACCTCGGAAGCCGAGGCGATGGGAGCAGTTTGTTTGACTTATGAGGATATTATTCCGGTTATTTACAATGAACGTAGCGTTAGCGTTCCTGCGGCTACTTATCGCGATCGTACTGTGCTACCGAAAAAAGCCCGTCATATTGGCGAGCCGATAGCCGCCGTGGCCGCCGATACCGAAGAGTTGGCCTATAAGGCGATGCAAGCGCTTAAGGTTGAGTATAAGGTATTGGATGCCGTATACGAACCGGAAGAAGCGATGAAAGACGGCGCTCCGCAGTTGTATGATAAGATTTATTTTGGTGACGAAGAAGTTATCGTAAAAAACAATATCGGCGTTGTGCGTAATATCGACGAAGGGGACAGCGTCGGCGGTTTTGCAAGAGCCGATCGTATTTTCGAAGAAGACTTTGAATTACCCCGCATTTATCACTGCCAATTGGAAACCAAAGGTTGCGTAGCTGCTCCCGATACGGAAGGCGGCATTACCGTTTGGGCGACAGCACAGTCGATTCACGGTAATCGTCAATTACTGGCGCAAACGTTAGGATTACCTCTCTCTAAAGTCAATGTTAAAAAGATTACTTTGGGCGGCGGTTTTGGTTCCAGTATTCAAGTGAATACCGTTACGCCGATATGTGCAGCTTTGGCGATGAAGGCTCGCCGGCCGGTTAAACTTTTATCCGCTCGCGAAGAAGATTTTTATAGTCATCATAAGTATCCTTCCAAATTCCATGTCAGGATCGGCGTCACCAACGATGGCGTGATTACTGCCGCTCATGTCAAAGCATTAATTGACTTTGGTGCGCATCAGATTCAGCCGATGTCCTTTATGGGTTGTGTAGCCGGCTGGTTTGCTTCCTTATATAAATACGAGGGTAATATTAAATTTGATGGCGTTGCCGTTTATACCAATAAAACGCCGTGCTGCGCTATGCAGGGCTATGGTAACCCGCAAATTAACTTCGCCATAGAAAGTATGGTCGATATTATCTGCAATGAAATGGGCTTTGATCCCATTCAATTCCGTTTGAAAAACTATCGCGGCACCGGCGAAGAATTCTGGGGTCAAGGTCCTACGATTCGTTCGATTATTAAGAGCTGCGGTGTTGAGGAGTCTTTGGTCGAAGGTAGTAAACTAATGGAGGAATGGGCTACCAGAGGCAAACCCGAAGATAAGCATGGGGATATCTTGACTGGCGTTGGTTTGGCTCGTGGCTTCCACTGCTCTGGCACGGCCGGCCCCAAAGAAGGCGAAGTTATCGACTATTCTTCCGCCTTGGTTAAAGTCAATGAAGATGGTTCCATCGATTGCGTAACCCCGGTTATGGATCATGGCGGCGGCACCTGGGACGCCTTGGCGAAAATTTTGACCGAAGTTTTTAAAGTACCTCTTAATATGGTCGGTCTCTCTCCCGCCGATACGAAAAATACAGGTTACGACGTTTGTACACACGCTACCCGCGGCGTATATTGCGGCGGTGCGGCCGTATACAATGCGGCGGTAAAATGCCGGGATAAACTGCTTGAGTTTGCCGGCAGAGTGATGGACGAGCATCCTTGCCATCTGGAAATTGTAGAAAACGAAGAATTGGGCCAAGGTTTTATTCAAGTTAAAGGTTTCCCGCAAAAGGGACGCACCATTGGCGAAGTCGCTAAAATTGCGCAGATCAATAGCTGGGGCACCGCTATGTATGCCGAAAGTTTCCGGCAAAAGAATTGCCCGCCTTGCTTTACCACACACTTTGTGAAAGTGGCGGTGAATACCCGCACCGGCGAAATTACTATTCCCAAAGTAGTTATTTATGGTGACTGCGGCGTAGCGATGAATCCTGATCTATTGTACGGGCAATTGATTGGTTCTTTCAATCGCGGTTTGGGCTATGTATTATATGAAAACTTGCCACATGATGAAAGAACTGGTAAATTGAAAAACAACGGTTTGTTGGTAGATTATAAAATGCCCACCGCCGTAGAAATGCCAAAGGCTGAGAACGTTATCGTTCGCCATGCCCATACCTATGAACCCACCGGGCCTTTCGGTGCCAAAGGTATCGGCGAAGCAGCACTGGCTTCGGTACAGGCCGCTATTGCCAACGCCATCTATAACGCTACCGGTATTCGTTTCACCAAACTGCCGATAACTCCGGAAATCATGCTAAAAGCCTTGCAAGAAAAAGGCTTAGCTCATAAATAAGGAGGGAGATAATTATGACTACGAGAATATTGGCAACCGAGTTTGATTATCTCAAACCGGCTACTTTGGAAGAAGCTTTGAAGATTTTATCTGAAAAAGAAAACGTACGGATTTTAGCCGGCGGAACCGATGTAATTGTAAAAATGAAAGTCGCCGGTATGACTTGCGATTATTTAATGGATGTCAAAGGAATTGATTCCTTAGATTATGCGAAATTGGATGATGACGGTGTATTCCATATTGGCGCTTTGGCTAAATTGTCCCATTTGGAAAAGAATCCGATTGTGGCAGAACGCTATCCTGCACTGAAAGAAGCGTTCCATTTGATGGCCTCCATTTCTGTGCGCAACATGGCTACAATGGTCGGTAACATTTGTAACGCCTCTCCGGTGGCTGATTCAGTAGTACCTTGCATTTGCTATAATGCAATTTTAACTTTAGCCAGCGTACGCGGACAAAGAACCGTGCCGATCGAAAAATTCTTCCTGGCTCCAGGCGTGACCGTAATGGAAAAAGATGAAATGTTGATTGACGTGGCTTTGCCGCAACCGGAAGCCAATAGCGGCGCCGCTTTTATCAAAAAGACCAGAGTTCGCCCGGATATCGCCAAAATTAGTGTGGGCGTAAGAGTGGTTCGCGACGGCGACAAAGCCAATTTCTGCCGGATTGCCATGGGCGCCATTGCTGCTACGCCGGCCTACCTGGAAGCAACGTCTGCCTTGGTTATCGGCAAAAAAGTAACCCCCGAATTGATCGCTGAAGTAGCGGCCCATGCGGCGGCGGCAATCCACCCCATCGACGATAATCGTACTACCGCCGAATACCGGGTTGCTATAGCTGAAGTTTTAACCAAAGATGCCTTAACCGAAGCATGGCGGAATGCGGGAGGTGAACTGTAATGTCTAAACACGATATCACGTTAAATGTGAACGGCAAAAAGTATGAATTAACGGTTAACAGTAATGAATTGTTGTTAAATGTTTTAAGAGATAAGTTGTTCTTAACCGGATCTAAATATGGTTGCGGCATTGCCGAATGTGGCGCATGCACGATTTTGAAAGATGACGAATCTTATTTTGCTTGCATGGTTCCGGCAGTTGCTGCCGACGGTTGGAATATAACCACAGTAGAAGGATTGGCGGACGGCGATAAATTGAATCCTGTGCAACAGGCTTTTATTGATAACTCTGCCATTCAGTGCGGTTTCTGTGTACCTGGTATGGTGGTTACTTCTACCGCTTTATTGCGGGAAAACCCCGACCCGGATGAAGACTTTGTCAAGGATTATTTGCGTGGTAACTTCTGCCGTTGCACCGGCTATGTAGCGATGGTGAAATCAGTCTTGGATGCCGCTAGCAAAATGAAAGAAGCTAAGTAGCATATGATCAAAAGCATAAGGATATAGGATAGAAGATTGAAAATTTTCAGGAGGTGTTATTCTTTGAAGAACTTTGAATTTATCAAAGCGCCTGATGTCAAAGCGGCTCTGGCTTTGCTAGACAAAGAAAAGGACAATGCCTATCTCGTCGCCGGTTCCACCAATGCAATGGTTGATATCCGCGCGGGTAAGGTGAACGACCGTACTTTGATTGGTATTCGTGATATTGAAGCCCTATCGGGAATTAAATTCTCTCGGGGTAAGATTACCATTGGCGCAGGTACCACTATTTCCGAAATCGCCGAATCTTCGCTGCTAGCGAAAAAAGCTCCCGTTTTATTTCAAGCTGCCAATCAGTTTGCCGACCCCACTACTCGCAACAGCGCCACAATCGGCGGTAATATTGCGAACGCATCTCCCGCTGCCGATACTGCACCGCCGCTGCTGGCATTAAAAGCCGAAGTGGTCATTGCCAAAAAAGGCAGCAAACGCCGGGTTGCCATGGAAGATTTCTTCCTTGGCGTCAACAAAACCGTCTTGGAAAAAGACGAGTTGATTTTGGCTATTGAGTTTTCTGCTAACCCGCATAGCGCATTTTATAAAGTCGGCTTGCGCAACGCTATGGCTATTTCCGTAGTTACCGCCGCCGCTTCCGTCCGCAAAGATAAGGATGGTAATATTACCGACGTTGCGATCGCTTTAGGTTCCGTCGCTCCCAAACCGGTTAGAGCCTTTAATGCGGAAAAAGCGGTTCTTGGTAAAAAAGCGGATGAAAAAACCATTGCCGATTTAATGAAAGCCGTATCGAAAGACATTTCTCCCATTGATGATGTTCGTGCTAGCGCTGAATATCGGAAAGATATTGCGCCGGTTATCGTTAAACGGGTATTTTGTAAAGCTTGCGGCATTTGCCCCAATGAAGGGAGGACCAAATAATGACCAAATTGCTTCCTTTGACTTTAAAAGTTAACGGCGAAGAAAAAACGTTTTTAGCCTCTCCTCAGGCCAGTTTGTTGCGTGTATTGCGCGATAACTACTATTGGGATGT
>CASEQE010000069.1 GCA_949289995.1 uncultured Peptococcaceae bacterium | reverse complement strand
CTGGTATTAGCTGCGGCGGAGCGCCGCGGCGTTTCGATTTTGCCGGTGGATAGCGAGCACTCTGCCATATGGCAATGCCTACAAGGCGAAGCGCCTTCCACGGTGGCAAAATTAGTGATTACCGCCAGCGGCGGACCGTTCCGCCAATTTAGCGAAAATCAGTTGGAACAAGTTACTCCGGAAATGGCTTTACGCCACCCTAAGTGGCATATGGGAGCGAAAATTACCATTGATAGCGCCACTATGGTAAACAAAGGTCTGGAAATTATTGAAGCGCATTATTTGTTTCATGTGGATTATCCGCATATTCAACCGGTGATACATCCAGAAAGCATAGTGCATTCCCTGGTGACGTTTGCCGACGGTAGCATCAAGGCGCAAATGGCGCCGGCGGATATGCGTTTGCCTATACAATACGCATTATTGTATCCCCAACGGCCGTCGGGTTTGACCGCTTTGCTAGATATTAGCCGTTTGAGCGAGTTGCATTTTGCACCGGTGGATCATCGCCGTTTTCCCGGATTGCAATTAGCTGTAGCGGCCGGGCAGGCGGGTGGAGGCGCGCCGGTGGTCTTTAACGGGGCAAACGAAGCTTTGGTGCAACAATTTTTGCAGGGGAGAATTGCTTTTCCAGAAATTAGCCGGGGATTGGCTCGCGTTTTAGAGCAATACCCTGGAGGAAGCGCCGAGACTTTGGATGAGATTTGCGATTGGCACAATTGGGCGTTGAACCAAGTGCAAAGGAGGTAAAACCATTTTAACGGCAATCTTTGTGATTCTTATCTTTTGTTTGCTGGTTGTCAGCCACGAATTTGGCCATTTTATTGCCGCAAAGGCTTGTAATGTTTACGTTACCGATTTCAGTATAGGCATGGGTCCAAAATTGGCGGCTTGGAAAGGGAAAGAAACCCAATACACCATTCGCTTGCTGCCTATCGGCGGTTGGTGTAAAATGGTAGGAGAAGAAGAGACCAGCGACGATCCACGGGCTTTTAATATGAAACCGGTATGGCAAAAAATGCTGATCGTGTTTGCCGGTCCGTTTATGAATTTTTTAATGGCCATCCTTCTCTTTATCGTAGTATTTATGATGATCGGCAGTTATTCCACCGCCAATCAGGTGGGGGAAGTGACCGAAAATAGCGGGGCTGCGCAGGCAGGCTTGCAGCGGGGGGATTATATCGTCAGCATCGACGGCGAAATCGTAGAAGAATGGGCCGATATCGCTCCTGCGGTAGAGAAGGCGGATAAAACGGATTATGTGGAAGTGCAAGTGGAACGAAACGGCCAGTTGATGACTTTGAACGTGACCCCATATTACGATCAGGAGGCTGGCGGCTGGAAGTTAGGTATTATGCCCATGGAAGAGCGGCAAAACCTGTTCGCCGCCATTTCTTTGGGCGTGCGCCAGTCGGTGGAATTTACCAGGCTATTGATTCTGGCTTTGGTACAAATGTTTAGCGGGCAAATTCCCTTTGACGTGGCCGGTCCGGTGGCTATCGTTAGCGTGGTGGATCAGGCGGCGAGTAATGGGTTGCAAACTATATTGTTGCTTACCGGTTATTTGTGTATCAATTTGGGTATTGTGAATCTGTTGCCGTTTCCCGCCTTGGATGGCTGCCAATTGTTGTTGTTCGCCATAGAAGGGGTGCGGCGCAAACCTTTTGACCGAAACAAAATTGGCATGGTTAATTTTATCGGTTTGGCCGTACTAATGGGATTAATGGTATTGATTACCTATCGGGATATCATCCGTTTGTTGGAGTGAGGCAGAAGATGACGATTGCGCAACCATATCCAAGAAGAAACAGCCGCGTCGTGCACCTGGGAAAGGTGGCGATAGGCGGAGACAATCCTATTTCGATTCAATCGATGAACAATACCCGTACGGCTGACGTGGCGTCTACGCTGGCACAGTTAAACGCTTTAGCGGACGCCGGGGCGGAAATTGGTCGCTTGGCCGTGGCGAACCGGCTAGATGCAGAGGCTTTGGCGCAAATCGTTCCCCGCTCTCCCTTGCCTTTGGTGGCAGATATTCACTTCGATTATCTTTTGGCTTTGGCTGCCATTCGAGCCGGCGTGGCCGGTTTGCGTATCAATCCCGGCAATATCGGCGGTAAAGAACGGGTGACGCAGGTAGCTCTGGCGGCGCAGGCGGCGGGCATCCCCATTCGCGTAGGGGTAAACGGCGGTTCTTTAGAGAAGGATTTGCGAAAAAAATATGGCGGCTGCACTGGTCCAGCATTATGTGAAAGCGCCTTGCGGCATGTGGAAATGTTGGAAGAAAATCATTTTTTTGATATCAAAATTTCACTAAAAGCCACATCTTTGCCGGTTATGCTGTCGGCATATCGGGAAGTTGCCAAGGTATGCGATTATCCTCTGCACCTTGGCGTAACCGAGGCTGGTTTGGGTGAAGACGGCGTGTTAAAATCCGCCATCGGAATCGGCTCCTTACTGAGCCAAGGAATTGGCGATACCATTCGCGTTTCTTTAACCGGCGACCCGCTACAAGAAGTCCAGGCGGCGCAAAAGATTTTATCGCTATTGGATATCCGGCGGCAGGGATTTTCGTTTATTTCCTGTCCCACATGCGGCCGCACGGAAATAGACGTAGAAGGGGTGGCGTTGGCAGTGCGCCGGGCTTTGGCGGATGTTATGCCGCCGCGGCCGTTGACGATTGCCGTGATGGGTTGCGCGGTTAACGGGCCGGGCGAAGCGGCGGATGCTGACGTCGGTATAGCCGGCGGTAAGGACTGCGGTTTGTTGTTCGTCAAAGGACGAACGGTGGCCAAATATCCCACGGAACAATTGGCGCCCGCTTTGTTACAAGCAGTGGACAAACTCTTAAAAGAATAAAATTTTCTTATAAATTTTTATATATTTATATTGCGGATGGAGGAACATGTTATGAGAATGAGCCAACTGTATTCGGCAACTTTGCGTGAAGTGCCTGCGGAAGCGGAAATCGCCAGCCACCAACTGATGTTGCGGGCAGGATTGATCCGCAAAGTGGCTATGGGAATATATTCCTATATGCCGGTGGGATGGCGTGTGATGAAAAAGATCATGCAAATTATTCGTGAGGAAATGGACGCCCAAGGCGGCCAGGAAATGTTTATGCCCACGGTGCAGCCGGCGGAATTGTGGCAGGAATCAGGCCGTTGGAATGTATATGGCAAGGAATTGTGGCGGGTGAAAGATCGGCATGACCGGGACTTTTTGCTGGCGCCTACCCATGAAGAGTTGATTACCGCTCATGTTCGTAATGATGTGCGTTCCTATAAACAGTTGCCTCTGATGCCATACCAAATTCAAACCAAATTCCGTGATGAGCGGCGGCCCCGCTTTGGCTTGATGCGTTGCCGGGAATTTGTGATGAAAGATTTGTATTCCTTCGATCGGGACGAAGCCGGATTGGAGATTAGTTATCAAAAAATGCATACGGCCTATACCAATGTTTTCAATCGTTGCGGCTTAACTTGCCGTCCGGTAGTGGCGGATAGCGGCGCTATCGGCGGTTCTGGTAGTCATGAGTTTATGGCTTTATCGGAAGTGGGGGAAAGTCAAATTCTATTTTGCCATAAATGCGATTATGCCGCCACAGATGAAATTGCCGCTGTTGAGCCTTGTCCTACCGGCGTAGGAGAAACGCCTGCTTCTATGGAAAAAGTACATACGCCGGATTGCAAATCGGTGGAAGCGGTAGCGGCTTTGTTGGGTATGCCAGCCAATCGTTTGGTCAAAACCATTTGTTATATGGCGGATGGTAAGTTTGTGACGGTGCTGATTCGGGGGGATCGTCAGGTAAACGAGGTAAAATTGGCTAATGTGTTAGGGTGCGTGGAACTGTTCTTTGCCGATGATGAAACGGTACGGCAGCATGGTATGGAGCCGGGGTATTGCGGCCCAGTGGGCTTAAACCAGGATGTTCCGGTGGTGGCCGATCGGGAAGTGGCGCTGATGGTGAACCATGCTTGCGGCGCGGGAGAAAAAGATTATCATCTGAAAAACGTGAATCCGCAAAGAGGGGATTATCGTATCGACACAGTTGCCGATATCGTTTTGGTGGAAAAAGGCGCGGCATGTCCTGTTTGTGGCGCTCCTTTGGATACGGCGCGAGGCATAGAAGTGGGTCAAATATTTAAATTATATACCAAATATAGCGCTAAATTAGGGGCCCGCTATTTGGATGAAAAAGGTCAGGAGCAAGATATCGTGATGGGTTGCTATGGTATTGGCGTCGGCCGTACTATGGCGGCGATTATTGAACAGAATCATGATGACTATGGCATCGTTTGGCCGATGAGCGTGGCCCCTTGGCAGGTGGAAATCGTTCCCGTTAACGATAAGGACGAATTTTTGGTGGAACAGGCGGAGGGGTTATATCAGGAATTATCCAAACGGGGTGTGGAGACGCTTATTGACGACCGCAAAGAAAGACCTGGCGTCAAGTTTAACGACGCTGATTTATTGGGTTTCCCGTTACGCATAACCGTGGGCAAAAAATGCCGGGAAACGGGAACAGTGGAAATTAAAATCCGCGCAACGGGTGAAGTGCAGGAGGTTGCTTTGGCCGATGTGGCTGATATAATCCAAAATCTTGTGCGCAGCATGCTCCAGGATTTGCATTGTTCGTAATATAAAACGGTAAAAAAATATTTTTCTTATTGTGCCGCAATGTAAAATACGGTATAATTAGTTTGCGAACAAATGTTCTAAAAGGAGGAACAAACATGTCGGACAAGTCAAACAAGCTGGAGCGGATACAAAATATGCCCGCCACCAAAAAAGATAAGGAAGAAGCCTTATCCATGGCTTTGGCACAAATCGAAAAGCAATTTGGCAAGGGTTCGGTTATGCGCCTAGGAGAACGGGCGATTACCAATATTGGCGTGATTCCCACCGGCTCTTTGGCTTTGGATCTGGCTTTGGGGGTCGGCGGCGTGCCTCGGGGACGGGTGGTGGAAATTTTTGGACCGGAATCTAGCGGTAAAACCACCGTTTCTTTGCATATCGTGGCGGAAGCACAAAAGCGCGGCGGCGCCGCCGCATTTATTGATGCAGAACATGCGCTTGATCCGATTTATGCCCGCAATTTAGGGGTGAATATTGACGAATTACTGATTTCCCAACCGGATACCGGCGAGCAGGCTTTGGAAATTGCCGAAGCTTTGGTGCGCAGCGGCGCATTGGATATCATCGTCGTAGATAGCGTGGCTGCTTTGGTGCCGCGACAAGAATTGGAAGGCGATATGGGAGATTCCCATGTGGGCTTGCAGGCTCGTTTGATGTCTCAAGCCCTGCGTAAGCTTACCGGTGCGGTGGGAAAATCCAATACCTGTCTGATTTTTATTAATCAAATTCGTGAAAAAGTAGGCGTTATGTTTGGCAATCCGGAAACCACTTCCGGCGGACGGGCATTAAAATTTTATTCTTCCGTGCGTATGGATGTGCGCCGCGTGGAAGGTATTAAAGTGGGCAATAGCTTCGTAGGCAACCGTACTCGGGTAAAGGTTGTTAAAAATAAAGTGGCCCCCCCCTTTAAACAGGCGGAATTTGATATCATGTATGGCAAAGGGATATCCGTTTCCGGCAATATTCTTGATATCGGCGTAGAACTAAAAATCGTCAATAAAGCCGGCGCCTGGTATAGCTATAATGGCGAGAGAATCGGCCAAGGCAGAGAAAACGCCAAAGATTTTTTGGATAAAAATTTGGACGTGCGCAATGAAATTGAAAATAAGATTCGCCAAATGTCCATGGAGGGTAATGAAGCGTTTATACAAATCGGTTCTTTAAGTGAGGATATGGAGGAAAATAGCCACGACAATGACTTGGAATAAACGCAATGCTTCCTCTGTTTTGCCCCCGGAAAAAGTGTATGATATTGCTTTGCGTTTGCTGGGAATGCGGGATTACAGCGAATCGGAACTGTCTTCTAAGCTGATTGCCAAAGGCGCCCAGGAAAATGACGTGGCGCAAACAGTAGAAAGATTAAAAGATTTAGGATATTTGGATGAAAACAGGTTGGTAACGGCGACGATTCGCCATTATCAACAGTATCAATATGGAGGGCGGCTTTATGTCCGGCAAAAGTTGCGGCAAAAGGGTGTGAAAGAAGAGCATATTGCCGCCGCTTTGGAGCAATACTATGACCGGCAAACCGAGCGGGAGGTCTTAGCCTGCGCCGTGGCCAAAGAACAAAGTAAGCTATCCGCAGATTTGTCTCGAGAACAATATACAAAAGAAATCCAGAGAATCGCCAGACGTTTGGCGCGGCGTGGATTTCCTGTGAACGAGATATTTCACCTATTGCAAAATGATTTTCAGGATTGACCTGAGACAAGCCGCGGCGTATAATGTACGGGTATGTAAATAAAAAAAGAGGTAAGAAACGTGACGATGGAATATGCTTGCGATTATGCGGTAATTAATGAAGGAAAAAATGCAGATATCGTGGTAGACGGCGTAACCTACCGTCGTATATGCTTACGCACCCATGTATTGTGGAAAGGCGACGATTTGGCGGAAGTCGCCAAAAAATATGCCGGACCATTGTTGGAAAAAGGGGACATTATCTTTTTTGGTGAAAAAAGCGTCGCTGCCACGCAAGGTCGCTCCATACCGGTAGAAACTATTAAGCCTAGCCGCTTGGCACGATTTTTGGTCAAATTTGTTTATAAAAATCCCCATGGCGTGGGTATTAGTATTCCGGAAACTATGGAAATGGCCGTTCGCGAATGTGGACGCGTTCGTATTTTGTTTGCCGCTTTCGTTTCTGCTATTGGCAAATTATTTGGTCGCCGGGGATGGTTTTACAAAATAGCTGGTTATCGGGTAGCTTCTATCGATGGACCTGCCGATTATGTAGTGGAACCGTTGAGCCATTGCGTCACTTTAGGTCCTTTGGAACCGGATAAAACCGCCAAATATGTGGCGGACGCGGTAGGCGTACCGGTGATTATTACCGATATCAATGATTTGGGAGGCGTGATTTTAGGCGTTTCTGATCCGGCTATTGATAAGGATTTGATGGTGCGTATTCTCAAAGACAATCCCTTGGGGCAGGAAGGGCAACAAACGCCGATGGGCATAATTCGCCCACTGCAGGCATGAGTGGCAGGGATATAATTAGTGCTTGACATTAGCCTGGAAAAATAATAATATATATATGTTAAAGACTGTTCGGAATTCTTGGTGAAGAATTTCTGATATATAGATGAAATGAAAAGATATATATAATCCGTTTAGCTAAAATCATATATATATTATGCATATCCAAGGCGAAAAGTGTCGTGGGTCTTTCATCTATATTCACGAACCGGGTTTTTAACCCGGTTATTTTTTTAAAATTTATCAGAATGATAAGAACGGAGGTGAATCATGCATCCAGTTATTGTTATTTTATTAGCTTTTATATGCGTAGCCATTGGCTTGGCTGGCGGCTATTATATGCGCAAAAGTTTAGCAGAAGCAAAAATTAAATCCGCGGAGGACGCGGCGGCCAAAATTCTAATTGATGCCAAAAAAGAAAGTGAAACTAGAAAAAAAGAAGCTTTATTAGAAGCAAAAGAAGAAATCCACCGGCAACGAATAGAAGCGGATCGGGATAATAAAGAAAGATATAACGAAATTGTCCGGCAAGAAAAACGCTTGCAGAAAAAAGAAGAAGATATAGACCGCAAACTGGATAGCATTGAAAAAAAAGAAGAGTCCATTCGCAAAAAAGAAACGGAAATTGAAAACCGTAGACAGAAGGCGATTGAACTACAACAGCAAAAACTGCAGGAATTAGAATCTATTTCCGGAATTACCACTAGCGAAGCAAAACAGATTTTATTGACCAGCATAGAAGAAGAAGTAAAACATGAAGCGGCTATGTTGGTTAAAGAAATTGAAAATTCTGCGAAAGAAGAAGGGGAAAAACGTGCCCGCGAAATTGTCGCCTCGGCGATTCAGCGGGTCGCGGCAGATCATGTTGCAGAAACCACCGTTTCCGTAGTGGCTTTGCCTAACGAAGAAATGAAAGGTAGAATTATCGGCCGGGAGGGCCGTAATATTCGTACCTTAGAAACGTTGACCGGTATTGATTTGATTATCGACGATACGCCGGAGGCGGTTATCTTGTCCGGTTTTGATCCGGTACGCCGGGAAATTGCTCGAGTAGCTTTAGAAAAATTGATTTTAGACGGTCGTATTCAGCCAGGACGCATTGAAGAGATGGTGGAGCGTTCCCGCAAGGAAGTGGAACAACGCATATGGGAAGAAGGGGAGCAAGCAACCTTCGATACCAATGTGCACGGCTTGCATAATGAGTTGATTAAACTATTGGGTAGATTAAAATTCCGCACCAGCTATGGCCAAAACGTATTGAAACATTCTGTGGAGGTTGCCCATTTAGCTGGGGTGATGGCCGCCGAATTGGGTGCGGATATTACCTTGGCAAAACGGGCCGGCTTGCTGCATGATATTGGTAAAGCCATCGATCATGAAATGGAAGGTTCCCATGCGGTAATTGGCGCCGACTTTGCCCGCAAGTATAAAGAAAGCCCGGAAATCGTCCACGCAATTTTGGCCCACCATGGCGATGTGGAGGTTGATAGTTTGGAAGCGGCTTTGGTGCAGGCTGCCGATACCATTTCCGCAGCCCGTCCCGGAGCGCGTCGGGAAACGTTGGAATACTATATTAAGCGTTTGGAAAAATTGGAAGAAATTGCCGAAAGTTTTGAAGGCGTGGAAAAATGCTATGCCATTCAAGCCGGTCGAGAAATTCGTATTATCGTTCAGCCGGATAAAATAGACGATTTGCTGGCTGCCCGTACTGCTAAGGAAATTGTAAAGAAAATTGAAGCGGAGTTAGAATATCCTGGTCAAATTAAGGTTGTGGTAATTCGTGAAACCCGTGCAGTGGACTATGCCAAATAACTTTTGGAAACGCTAAAATTGTCATAGAAAAACCGTTCCTACAGGAAAGATTCAGGAACGGTTTTTTGATTTTGTTAGGCGTTCATGGTATAATACTTTCAATGCGGTTTGCCCCTATATCTCCATTAGCCGGCTTGGCGAACCGCAGCGGTACCGTTTACCGCCCTGCTGCCGGAGAACGTTTTGTTTTCCTGGCCTACGGCTAAGCGCTTCCCGAAAAGCATATAATGTTTGCGTATGGGGACGTTGGGCTTCGATATAAAGGAGTTAAGATGAAAATACTATTTATCGGCGATATCGTCGGCGCTCCCGGTAGGCATATGGTGAGCGCCCATTTACCCCGCTTGATCGAAGAATATCAGGTGGATTTTATTATTGCCAACGGGGAAAATAGCGCCGGCGGATTCGGAATTACCAGGAAAGTTTTTTATGAATTGCATGATTGTGGCGTCGACGTTTTTACCATGGGTAATCATACTTGGGATAATCGAGATATTTTTAACTTTATCCAAAATGAAAAACGTTTGCTACGCCCGGCCAATTTGCCCCCCGGTTTGCCGGGGCGGGGAATGGGTTTGTATCAGTTGGGGGACGTGTCCTTAGCGGTAATCAATTTATTGGGTAGAGTCTATCTGCCAAGCGTCGATTGTCCTTTTCGCACCGTGGATTTGTTGCTGAAGCAAGCGCAAGCAGAGACCCCCTATATATTTATAGATTTCCATGCCGAGGCAACCAGCGAAAAAATCGCAATGGGCTGGTATGTGGATGGGAGAGCCAGCGTTTGCGTTGGTACCCATACCCATGTGCAAACCGCGGATGGGCGAATTTTGCCCAAAGGCACCGGCTATATTACCGACGTTGGTATGACTGGACCCCGAGATTCAGTGTTGGGAGTGGATAAAAATATTATTATCAAGCGTTTTTTAGATGGTTTGCCGGCAAAATTTGAAACGGCTAGGGGAGATTTGCAATTTAACGGTGTTGTGGCAGATATTGACGGTCAGGGACATTGCACAAGTTTAACGCCGCTGCATTTTTGGCAACCTGCGTTATAACTGTGGAGATTACGAAGGGAGATAGCGATTATGCGCATAGATACCCATTGCGATACGGCGATTCATTTGTTACGGCACAAAACTTTGGATACTTTGTCTCAAGCCAATATGGATTTTGATCGATTGCAGCAGTATTTGGACGTATCTTTTTTCGCTTTATGCACCGAGTCCCCGGCGTATCAATCAAGAGAGACGGAAATATTCGACTATTTATTAAACGCTTTGTTACACGATATCGAAGATCAGGGCCAGTGGCTGGAAGTTTTGACCAATCGACGGCAATTGCGAGAATCCCGGCATACAATGATATTAATTGGCGCCGAAGGCGCCAAATGTCTAGGTTCATCGGCGGAACATTTAGATCGCTGGTTTCAAAGCGGTTTGCGTTTTGTCGGTTTGACATGGAATTTTAACAACGGCTTTGCCGGCGGTTGTGCAGAGGATGGCGAAATCACGCCGGCGGGGAAAGCGTTGATACGCCGTTGTAATCAGTTGGGCATTTTATTGGATGCCGCTCATATTGGCGAGAAAAGCTTTTGGCAACTGGCCGAATATAGTGATGCGCCGTTTATTATGTCCCATACTTGTTGCGCTGCCCTGAACCCAAACCCCGGGCCTTATCCGCGTAATGTAACCGACCGGCAATTGCATGAAATGGCTGGTTTGGGCTGCGTGGTAGGAATCACGTTTGTTCCCGATTTTTTGGGATCTCCCGGTAATATCGAGCGAATTTGCGACCATATTGAGCATGCGGCTGAAATTATGGGTATAGAAGGCGTGGCCTTGGGAAGCGATTTTGACGGGGCTCCATTGGCGGAAGGTATACAAGGCGTGGAAAGTTTACCCCTGTTGTATCAAGCTTTGGCTGATAGAGGTTTTAGCGAAAGGGATATTTGTCGGGTGGTGGGCGACAATGTGAAAGATTTGTTGTTGCAGGTGTTGCCGCAATAGGCATATATAAGCCGCCGCCTAATATAGGTAAGTTTTCTCAAGGAGAGTGGCAAATGACCGGTTTTGATACCCATGTTCATAGTACCGCTTCCGACGGGCAATGCTCGCCGGCGCGCCTAGTTGAAAAGGCCAAAGATTTAGGGCTGCTGGGTATTGCGCTGACCGACCATGATACGATGGCTGGCGTAGAGGAAGCGCAAAAACGCGCTGACGAACTGGATTATCCTTTTATTGCCGGGGTGGAACTTTCGGCGCAGCATGGAGACCATGAAGTGCATATATTAGGTTACTGGCTAGACCACCGCCAATTGGATAGCCATCCCCGTTTGATTGAAATGCGCGATTCCCGGTTGGTGCGCTGTGAAGAAATGGTGCGACGCTTAAATCGTTTAGGGTTCAAAATGAACGTGTCGGACGTCGTGGGAGCGGCGGATGGGAAAGGCCATAGCCTTGGGAGGCCGCATGTGGCCAAAGCTATGGTAGAAAAAGGCTATGCGGAAAGCATTAAAGAAGCGTTTGTCAAATGGTTGTCCTACGGTGCGCCGGCTTATGTGCCACGTATGAAATTAGATCCACTGGAGGCCATTGAGATCATTCGATCCGCCGGAGGTGTCGCTGCATTGGCCCATCCTGGCGTAGGCGGCGCCGATTATGTGATCCCTCGTTTAATCAGCGCCGGCATCGGCGGTATTGAAGTATATCATAGCGAACATAATCGTATGGCGGAACGGAAATATTTGCAAATCGCCCGGGCTTATCGCTTGGCTGCTTTAGGCGGCTCTGATTTTCATGCTCCCGGCTTTCGTGAACTGGGTTGCCGGGTAACGACTGTGGGCCAATTGGCTATTTTGGCGGAACATAAAGAATAGCCGGCTTGACCTAGGCATATACTACTTCTGATCTGATTGACGCCAGATGTCGTTACCGGCTGGCGTTAGCGCCACAAATCAAGTCATAAGAAAAGGAGATATGCCCATGGAAGAACCAACCGGTAAGGATGTATATGAGGATAAAATTCGCGCTTTACAAGAAAGCATATTTAGTTTACGTTTAAGTAGAGGGGTGCTGCTGGATCTTTTGTATCAAAGTCAATTAAAACAAAAGAAAGAAGCGGAAAATTTACGCCGGGAAAACGCCAACTTAAAGAAGCAAGTCGGCGACTATGCCCGGCAATTGTGGGAAAAAAACAAAAGGATTTGCGAATTGGAAAAGCATATCCATTAAAGGATGCTGATAAATGAAGCTGTTTTTATTGCTTGTCGCAAAGTATACCTACTTGATTGTGCCTAAAAAATATAGACGGAATCAAACCCTTTTGCCGAAAGCTTTGCGTTTTTTGCCTTTATTAGGCGTGTTTTGCGGTCTTTGTTTATTTGGCGCGGCGCGTCTATTTGTCGCTATACCTTTAGCCGCCGCCGCTGCCGCTTTGGTGGCGGTAAATTTTCTATTGGGCGGCGGCGTATTTTTGCAGGATTTGATGACCGTTGTGGATGGGGGAAAGCGGGTTTCTTCCTTGGAGACGGAGGAAACCCCTTTGTTGGATGCAGATTGGTTGGAGCGACGGGAAAAGGCTTCCTTCCGTTTTAGCAAGATAGCGATAGGCTGGGGCGCCTTATGGCTATGCGCTTTATACATAGCATATCTGTTGTTGTTACGCTGGCGGATTATGGGTTTTATCCCATTAATCGCTGCATCGGTTTTTTCCCGTTGGTTGCTGGGTTGGCTGGTCTATGATTTTCCCGCAGCAGAACCCGGTTGGTTACATAACGGTTTTAGCTCAAGAAGCTTTTTGATTTGCTCCGGTCTATCCTTGTTGGTTTTATTGCCTTTAAGTAATATGACTATGCTGATGTCGCTCGTTACCGCTTTGTTGGGTATCTATATATTTGTCGGTCAACGGCGTTTCCTGACTGGCGGTTTGGACGAGGCCTGTTATGGGGCGGGCGTTGCTTGCGGCGAATTGCTGTTTCTATTGGCTTGGCTTTTATTTGGCAGTATTATGGTATAATATGAGCATGTCATGATATAATTGCAAAAGATATAAAAGATTTGCAAATAGGAAATGGGATTGGCTTATGGCAGAAAAAGATAAATCGTCGAAAAATATTCATAGCGGTCATCGAGAACGACTGAGGAAGCGGGCGCTCCAAGAAGGTTTGGAAAAGTTCGATGACCATCAAGTATTGGAGTTTTTGCTTTTTTATGCCATTCCCTACAAGGATACTAATGAATTAGCGCATAGATTGATCGAACAATTTGGCGGTTTATCTGCCGTTTTGGATGCAGAGTATCAGCAATTGTTGGATGTGAAGGGCGTTGGCGCCAATACCGCCACATTGCTAACCTTAATCCCGCAAGTCTGCCGTTGTTACCAATTGTCCAAATGGGGCGACCGGCTGTTGTTTGATAATACATATACTTTGGGAGAATATTGTGTTAGCTTATTTATCGGCTGCGCTTATGAGAAATTTTATATATTGTGCCTGGATAATCAGAATCGTTTGATTCAGGCCGTGCTGATCAACGAAGGAACGATTAACGAAGTGTCGGTGTATCCTCGCTTGGTGGTGGAAAAGGCCTTGGCTTACAAAGCAAATAGCGTGGTGCTCAGCCACAATCATCCTGGCGGTAGCCTGCAAGCTAGCGTCGGCGACGTCAAATTAACCAAACGCCTGGTTATGGTGTTAAACGAAATTAATATTAGCGTCACGGATCATATTATCGTTAGCGGCAACCGCTATATCAGCATGGCTGCCAAAGGTATGATGTTTTAAACGATAGGGAGCTAAAAATGGCATTTGTGCATTTACATAATCATACGGAATATAGTTTATTGGATGGAGCGGCCAAAATTGACGATTTGGTAGCCAAGGCCGCCGCATATGGCATGCCTGCTTGCGCCATTACTGACCATGGGGTGATGTATGGCGTAATCGACTTTTACACAAAGGCAAAAAAAGCAGGGATTAAACCGATTATTGGTTGCGAAGTGTATGTTTGTAACGACCGTTTTTCCCGAAGCGGGCGCAAGGGAGATACAGCATGCCATTTGATTCTGCTGGCGGAAAATAATGAGGGCTATCGAAACTTATGTCGTATTGTATCCATTGGTTCTTTGGAAGGCTTTTACTATAAACCCCGGGTGGACAAAGAGGTCTTACGCCGTTATAGCAAAGGGATTATCTGCCTTTCTGCCTGTATAGCCGGGGAAGTGCCGGAAAAAATTCTTAGCGGGGATTTAGAAGGAGCAAAAAGCATTGCCAAGGAGTATTTGGATATTTTTGGCCCAGATCATTATTTCATTGAGATACAAAATCACGGTTTGCGGGAAGAATTGATCTGTATTCCCCATTTATTACGTATTGCCGATGAATTATCGCTGAAAGTGGTGGCAACAAACGATTTGCATTATGTGGATGCATCTGATGCGGAAATGCACGATATTTTGCTTTGTATCCAAACCGGAAAAATTCGTTCGGATGAAAACCGAATGCGTTTTGCCAATGATCAGTTTTATTTAAAAACGGAACAGGAAATGGCCGCTCTGTTTCCGGATAGACCAGATGCTTTGGCCAATACTCTGGAAATTGCCCAACGTTGCCAGGTGGATTTTGAGTTTGGCAAATTGTATATGCCCAATTATCAGGTGCCGCCGGGATATGATTTGCAAAGCTATCTGCGACACCTTTGTCAAGAAGGTTTAAACCGTCTATACCAACCGGTTACGCCGGAAATACAGGAACGAATGGAATATGAATTGTCAATTATCAATCGTCTGGATTTTCCCGGCTATTTTTTAATTGTATGGGATATGATTAATTATGCCAGACAACAGGGTATATCTGTGGGGCCAGGCCGGGGCAGCGCCGCCGGTAGCATTGTCGCCTATTGTTTGGGTATTACCAATATTGACCCCTTGAAATATGATTTGTTGTTCGAGCGTTTTCTCAATCCGGAGCGGGTTACACCACCGGATATCGACACGGATATCAGTGATTTGCGCCGGGGCGAAGTCGTGGATTATCTGGTGCGCAAGTATGGAGAAGAACATGTTTCTCAGATCGTAACATTCAACTTTATGTTGATGAAAGGCGCAGTGCGGGCTGTAGGACGGGTTCTGAATATGCCTTATGCCGATGTGGATAAGGTGGTCAAGCTTATGCCGGAAGATCCAAAAATTAAAACCATTGATAAAGCAATGGAATTAAGTCCGGACTTGCGCTATATTTATGAAAATGATCCGCAGGTTAAAGAACTGTTGGATATTGCGGATAAAATTCAGGGTATGCCCAGCCATTGCGGCAAGCATGCCGCCGGCGTGGCGATTGCCCAAAACGAACTGGTTAGTTATATGCCAGTGCAGAAAGATAATAAAGATGGCAGCGTGACCACACAATATCCCAAAGAACAGGTGGAAGCCTGTGGTTTGGTGAAAATGGATTTGCTGGGGCTGCGTACATTGTCGGTGATTGATGATGCTGTGGAAAATATTGAAAAAAGCCGCGGTATAAAAATAGATATGGACAGCATACCTTTGGATGACCCCGCTACTTATACGATGCTAAGCGAAGGGGATGCCATTGCCGTATTCCAGCTGGAAAGCGAAGGTATGCGTAAAATTTTGAAGAATTTGCGCCCAGAACGTTTTGAAGATATTATTGCTTTGGTGGCTTTGTATCGGCCTGGTCCTTTGGGCAGCGGTATGGTGGATGATTTTATTGACGGCAAACATGGATTGAAAAAAGTAACCTATATGCACCCGTCTATGGAAAGCATCGTTCGGGAAACCTATGGCGTCATTTTGTATCAAGAGCAAGTGATGCAAATAGTTCAGGTTTTGGGTGGTTTTTCCCTGGGCAAAGCAGATATGATTCGCCGCGCCATGGGCAAAAAGAAAATTGAAATTATTAATGCAGCCCGGGATGATTTTGTCAACGGTTGCAAAAATAATCATATCGATCAGAAAACCGCCGAAGAAATTTTTGAGCTTTTAAAAAAATTTGGCGAGTATGGATTCAATAAAAGCCATAGTGCCGCTTATGCGTTGGTCTCATATCGAACCGCATGGTTAAAAGCCAATTATCCTGCAGAATTTATGGCAGCCATGATGACCTCGGTAATGGATACTGTGGATAAAGTGCCGGAATATATTGAAGAATGCAAACGCATGGGCATTACCGTATTGCCTCCATCTATAAATGAAAGCGGCGTTAAATTTAATGTGGTGGATGGAAAAATCCGTTATGCAATGAGCGCCGTGAAAAATGTGGGCAGGGAAGCGGTTAAAAAAATTGTAGAGGAAAGAGAAGCCAACGGCCCCTATGTATCCCTGGCGGATTTATGTCAAAGGCAATTGTTGAACCGAAAAGTTCTAGAAAGCTTAATCCGTTGCGGCGCTTTGGATAATTTAGGCAGTAACCGGGCTACGATGTTGGCTTCTATTGATAGGGCGCTGGAGCTTTCTAAAAAAGCCAATGCCGATAAGGAAAGCGATCAACTTTCTTTGTTTGATTTTGGTATGGACGATGCTTCCGGCGGCGCTTCTATACAATTAATCGAGACTGCGGAATACCCGTTTAAGCAATTATTGGCCATGGAAAAAGAGATGATTGGTTTTTATGTTAGCGGTCATCCTTTGGATGTTTATGGCGAGCAGTTATACCGCAAAGCCAGCCACCGGATTGGCCAATTGACGGAAGCGGAGAATGGAACAAAAATTAAGACGGCAGGCATGATTAGCGGTTTAGTTAGGCGTATCACCAAAAAAGGGGATCCTATGGCTAGTTTTGTTTTGGAAGATCAACAAAATAGTATTCACTGCGCCATTTTCCCCAAAACATATGAAAAATTACAGCATATGGTGGCGGAAGGTAGGGCCGTTTTGGTTGCCGCCCGGGTGCGTAATGAAAATGGTTTGGCCGAATTGACGATTGACGATATCCAATCGCCGCTAAAATTGTACCTGCGTTTTGCTGATTCCCAGGATTATAATTTTTTGCAGAAAGCGCGTAGTTTGATGCTAGATTATCCGGGCATGATAGAAGTACGGGCATATTTTAATGATTTGCAGACATATAATGATTTTCCTGGAATTAGCGGCGTCGATATTGACAAAAATTTGCTGCAATCTTTGCGCCTAGTCTTGGGAGAAGCAAACGTGGTAGCGCAATGAAAATCGAAAGAAATAAAATTGAAAATTTATTGATGGAGATAGCATGAAAATGCTGCGATATAATAAAATTTGCCTGAAATGAAAAACTTTTTTGCAAAAGGCTTGTTTTTAGGGTATAAAAGAGTTACAATTCTTTTGTGGGCAAAGGAAACGATTTTAGTATGGATTCTGGGACGAATCTCGTAAAACGTAAAATCTATACATAAGGGTATAGAAAATAAAGGGAGGTAATGGAATGTCTTTTGATGTAGCAAAATTCATGGAAAACGTGAAAGCCAAAAATCCCGCCGAGCCGGAATTTCACCAGGCAGTAGAAGAGGTCGTTTTGACTTTGGCCGATTTTATCAATGCCAATCCCAAATATGCCGATAACAAAATTTTGGAAAGAATGGTCGAGCCGGAGCGGGTCATAATGTTCCGTGTTCCTTGGGTTGATGACAAAGGCGAAATCCAAGTAAACCGCGGCTATCGTGTTCAGATGAACAGCGCTATTGGTCCCTACAAAGGCGGTCTTCGCTTCCATCCCAGCGTGACTTTGGGCACCTTGAAATTCTTAGCTTTCGAGCAGGTGTTTAAAAACAGTCTTACCACTCTGCCCATGGGCGGCGGCAAAGGCGGCGCGGATTTTGACGGCGTAGGCAAATCCGACAATGAAGTTATGCGCTTCTGCCAAGCTTTTATGACCGAACTGTACCGTCATATTGGTCCCAATCTGGATAGTCCCGCCGGCGATATCGGCGTAGGCGCCAGAGAAGTGGCTTATATGTTTGGTCAATATAAAAAAATCGCCAATGAATTTACCGGCGTTCTCACCGGTAAAGGCCGTACTTTTGGCGGCAGCTTGATCCGTCCGGAAGCTACCGGTTATGGCGTAATCTATTTTGCCCAAGCCATGTTGGCCACCAAAGGCGACAGCTTAGAAGGCAAAACCGTTGTCAATTCCGGCGGCGGCAACGTCGGTACCTTCCTGATTGAAAAAGTCAATCAATTAGGCGGCAAAGTTGTCACCGTAGGCGATCCTTACGGTTATGTTTACGATCCCGACGGCATCAAGGGCGAGAAATTGGAATTCCTCAAACCCTTGTGGACCGTACATCGCCGTCCGATTAAAGATTTCGCTGATAAATTCGGTCTGGAATATCGTCCTGGCCGTAAACCGTGGGAAGTGCCCTGCGATATCGCTTGCCCCACTGCGACGCAAAACGAATTGAACGAAGAAGACGCCAAAACCTTAATTAAGAACGGCTGCAAATGCATTGCCGAAGGTTCCAATATGTCCTCCACCAAAGGGGCCATCGACGCTATCTTGGCTTCCAAAATCCTTTACTCTCCCGGTAAAGCTTCCAATGCCGGCGGCGTAGCGGTTTCCGGTTTGGAAATGTCCCAAAACAGCATGCGTTATAACTGGACGGCCGAAGAAGTGGATGCAAAACTGAAACAGATCATGTCCGATATCCATGAAACCTGCCGTGAATATGGTCAGGAAGGCGATTATTGCAACTATGTGAAAGGCGCCAACATCGGCGGCTTCGTTAAAGTTGCCGACGCTATGATCGCCCAGGGTGTTGTCTAAACCTTTTGCCTTAAGAATTGCAATTTACAAGCTGCAGGCAGCGCATATGCGCTGCCTGCAGCTTGTAAAACAAATACATATTTTTGCTGTTTACCTGAATAATAAAGAATGTGGACAATTTCACGTTTCGGCAGGTTCGCGCCTGCTTTAATCCATGATCAGGAGGAGGTGTGAACATGGCCGCTATTACCAAAGAAATGGGTATCATGGAAGTGGTGCAACAATGGCCGCAAACCGCTCAGATTTTAATGCAGTTTGGTATGGGTTGCATTGGTTGCGCCGCCGCTCATTTTGAGAATATTGAACAAGGGGCTACCGCCCATGGTATCGATATTGATGCGTTGATGACTGCTTTAAACGAAGCGGTTTCCTAATGGCGTTTTACCGGACGGCATTGACGAGGACGTCGTTTGCATCGTTTTGTACAGGCGTCCTCTATGTCATTTGGTCGCACTGCGGCAGAAATCGTGGATGTGTGTATAAAATGAAGCCGTTCCTGCCGGCAGGAGCGGCTTTTGTTTGTTACCGCCGTCGCATATTTTGACTGCGTATTTCCGCAGGATAAGATTCTTTGGCTGGAATAATAATGCGGCTATGTTCCGGCAAAGGATCGACTCGTGAGAATTGCCGGTTGTAATAAATTAATTTGCCTAACGGCGTATCGGTGATTTCAGCTATGGCAAGCAAATTTTCTCCCGGTTGCGAGATATAAATAAAAGGTTTTACTTGTTCCGGCTCTGGCTTTGTGTCTACGTTCGTCTCCTCCTGCCACACGGTCGGCACGTTGACCACCATGCCGGGAACGATATAATTTGGATCTGCAATTTGCGGATTTGCCGCCAATAAGGCGGCTAAAGAAATATTGTGGGCCTTGGCGATTTGCCATAGGGTTTCCCCTTTGCGTACGGAATGGATAAGCATGGAAATACCTCCCCAAAATCTATATGGATAATCTATGCGGCAGCGGCCGTTTTGTGCCTGTACGGAAAAATTACTTTTAATAAAGCCAATAAAAACCTTGAGCATGAAAAAGGGTTATAGGATTTATTGGCGAATAAAACAATTCGAGATAGAATAGCAAAATGTATCAATGTGGGGGAATCATGATTAATAAAGAATCTTTTGCAGAAATGACGCAAAACATTGCGCAACAAAAAAATAAAGCCGATAAAAAAATAGGTAATAAACAAATGATTCGGCGTCAGGCGGCTGTTTTGGCAGATATGTTGGCCGCTAGCCCCGAATATTTGCAATACATAGAGGCAAAAAAACGTCTGATGGCACATAAGGAGCAAATGACTATCCTAAATGAATTGCGCCAGCAGCAGTTTAATTTGCGTTTTGTGGCTATGATGGGCGAAGACACGGAAGATGAATCCGCTGATTTTGAATCTGCTTACGCTGAGATCACTAAGGAGCCGATCATTAACGATTATTTGTACGCGGAAGGTAGGTTATATCGCTTGATTTCCGACATTCAAGACGTTTTTTGCTCAAAATTGGAAGTCGGAGAGGAAATGTTGATGTATGAGGAGAGTTCAGGTGTTTTAAATTGATTCCAAACCTGAGGGGGCATTTGCATGGCGGAACAAAAACAAAAACGCATGACGAGACAAAAGAAACTTATTTATGAAATATTGTGTTCAACGACAAGCCATCCCACAGCGGATTGGATATATGAAGAGGCGCGGAAAAAAATTCCCGATATAAGTTTGGGTACCGTATATCGGAATTTACAGGTTATGCGGGAAGAAGGACAAATTCTTGAGTTGAACTATGGTAAGAATCAAAGCCGTTTTGATGGTAACCCGAAACCACATTACCATTTTGTATGCGAAAAATGCGGCAGAGTGTTAGATTTCGACCCACAAGATCAACTGATTAGCGACGAGGTCTTAACCGCCGCGCCAGGATTGGTGAAAAGTCACCGCTTAGAATGTTATGGCATTTGCAACGATTGTCTGCATTAAGAATATAAGCGCAAATGAAAGCGTAAAATTGTCACCGTAGGAGGAATGGATTGTGTTCATGCAGAAAATTCGTCGAGCGACGAAAAACAGAAGAGGCGTATTGATCGCCGTAGTGGTGCTGTTAATTTTAGGTTTGGTGCTTGGTTTCGCCTCTTGGGGAAGCTCCGATTATTCTTCCGGCACCCAGACTGGAACGACGATTGAGGATCAAATTAAAGCATACGAAGAATATCTGGCTGGCCTAACCCAGGATTATCAGGCAGAAAATACTTATGAAAACGCCAATGCGCTAGCTACCGGTTATCAATATTTGTATCAACTGTATGCCGTCGCTAGCGGCGAAGAATCTGCGGCCGACTATCAGGCTTTGGCCGTATCCGCCGCCGCCAGTGCTGCTCAATACTATCAAACCAGTTACGATTTGGCTCCGGAAAATCTCAACGAAGCGGGCCGTGCCAGAATTTTGGCCAGCGCAGGCTCCATGTATTATGCCGCGAGCGACGATACTTCCGCCGCCGCTTGCTTTGAAGAAGCGATTGCCATCGCGCCTCAGGATATTGAAACTGCGGCCAATTATGCGGCTTTCCTGTATTCTACGCAAGGCCTGGAAGCCACGGAAACTTATCTCAATCAATATATTGATGGTCTCCCCATGGGTAGTAGCGATATTGGGCAAGCTGAAAGTTTGATTCAGGAATATCAGAGCTTGGATTCCTTTAATTCCACCGTGGGCGGCACGGAAGAAACCGAATAGCTTTTCGTATAGCAAGTTAAAATGCGCCAACAGGCGGGTGGCACATGCGCCCGCCTTGCCTGTTTAATAATCCGCAAATGGAGGACGCAATGAATATCGATCAGCAAATATTGGTAAATTGGCGTAGGTATTTGCATATGCACCCCGAAGTTTCCGGTGAAGAAAGGGACACGGCGGGATACATCGCCAGCATTTTACGAAGCTTCGGCTTTACAGTAAAGGAACGAATTGCCGGCTATGGCGTATTGGGCATATTGCCTGGAGATAGTAAGAAAAAATGCGCTGCCGTGCGTGCGGATATTGATGCCTTGCCGATTCTTGAAGAAAGCGATTGCCCATATAAATCGCTCATTCCCGGCAAAATGCATGCTTGCGGTCATGATGCACATGTGGCGATGGCCCTGGGCGCTGCAAAACTCATGAGCGAAAACCCGCCGGCGGGTACGGTGAAGTTTATTTTTCAACCTTGTGAAGAAAAGCCGCCGGGCGGGGCGAAGTTTATGATCGAAGCCGGCGTGTTGCAAAACCCGGATGTGGACGGAATTTTTGGCACGCACATCGTTACCGATTTGCCGCCTGGAAAAATCGGTATTCACGACGGGGCCACAATGTCTTTGGACGATACTTTTAGCATAGCCATAACCGGCAAAGGCGGACATGGCGCGCAACCTCATAAGGCCGTGGATAATATTGTGGTTGCCGCCCAGGTAATCGGCGCTTTGCAAAATATTCGTAGCCGCCGTATCGATACTTTTGATCCGCTGGTAATCACGATTGGGTCTATTCATGGGGGTAGTCGGCATAATATTATCCCGGATAGAGTCGACATGAACGGAACGATTCGTTGCTTTAGCAATGAAGTGGATATGAGCGTAAGACAATGCATAGAGGAAATCGTCAAGGGAATTAGCTCTGCCTACGGCGCGTCCTATGAACTGAAATTTCATGACGGCTATCCGCCGTTGATTAATGACCCGCAGTTGGATGTGACGGTGGCGGACGCGGCTGAAAAAGCTGGCGCACAAGTAGTGGTTTTGGATCGGCCGCGCATGACGGCGGAAGATTTTGCGTTTTATGGCAAAGCTGTGCCAGCCGCCTTCTTTTTCACCGGCGCTGGTAGCCAACGTTGCCGCTATCCTTTGCACAATTCCCATTTTGATATTGAAGAAAGCGCTATGCCTTATGGCAGTCTTACGCTGTATCACGCCGCTTATGCTTTGGCTTCCCAGGATAAATAAATGCTGGCGAGGTAACGATGGCAGATTCTTTTATTGCGTTTTTTTCCACGATTGAGCCCCATGTGGCGGTATTTTTTCTATCGATGCTGCCGGTTACGGAGCTTAGGGGGGCGTTGCCCTTAGGCGTGTTGTGGGGACTGACGCCTCTTCAAAGTTTTGCTTGGTCCATAGCCGGCAACTTTGTGCCGGTGATTCCTTTGCTGCTATTTTTGCCTTGGACGATTCGCACTTTATCAACGAAAGGGCCTTTCCGGCGTCCGCTACAGAAACTAGTCGCCCATAATCAGCGTAATCAGGATAAAGTGCGGCGTTGGGGCATGTTGGGCTTGTTTTTTCTGGTGGCTGTGCCGCTGCCTATGACCGGCGTGTGGACCGGTTGCCTGGTTGCTTCTTTGATGTCGCTGCCCTTTATACGATCCTTAATTGCGGTGGGCGCCGGTATGATTGTGGCCGGTACGATTATGATGCTCCTGCTAAACGGAGTAATTGCTCTTGCTTCCTGGCATCGGGGAGAGGAAGTACTGTTGGTGGTATTTGTTGCCGTAGCAGTGGTTTTTTTATACCGGCGTCTCAAAAAATAAGTGTTTTTTTGATTTACACATGTAGATTTTTTTTTAAAAGCGAACGCTATATATAGCGTTCGCTTTTTTTGTGCCATAGAATAGAAAAAATATTAATTTTTTTTGAAGCAACAAAGAGGAATTAAACGCTATAAATAGAACTAAAAAGAGTATCAAGTGGAGGAAAGTGGAGGAAAGTAGAGCGTCTATGCTAATTGGCGAGATACCACATTCCATTGACGCCAAAGGGCGATATATCGTTCCGGCTAAGTTCCGCGAAGACTTGGGAGATAGATTTATTATCACCAAGGGGTTCGAACATTGCCTTTTTGTCTATACTTTTGAAGGTTGGCAAAGGGCAGCGGGAAATATGCGTCAATTATCCACAACTGATGCCGAGGCTCGTAAATTTGCACGAAATTTCTTTTCCGGCGCTTTTGAAGCGGAAGTAGATAAGCAGTATCGAGTAGTTTTGCCGGCTAATCTACGCGCTCATGCTATGTTGGATAAAGAAATCGTTACCATCGGCGTGTCCAGTCGTTTAGAGATATGGGATAAAAGCCGTTGGGAGGCTTATATTGAAGAAGCAGATGCCGAATATGAGGCTGCGGCGGTGCGATTCGATCATGTAAACCTGTAAGGAGCGTATATGGACGACAAAGGCGAAATTGGCTTTCATCATGCTCCGGTTTTGCTGCGGCAGACGATTGAGGCTTTGCAACCAATTGCCGGAGGAATCTATATAGACGGTACGTTGGGTGGGGCTGGACATGCAGCGGCGCTGCTGGCGGCCGCCCCCAATAGTTTTCTTTTGGGGATAGACCGGGATGAAGAGGCGTTGGCTGCCGCCGGTAAAGTGTTGGCAGCCTATCCAGGCCGTTTTGCTTTGCGGCATGATGCGTTTAGCCATATGCGGGAAGCTGCCGCCGACGCCAATATACAGGCGGTGGATGGTGTGCTTTTGGATTTAGGCGTTTCATCTTATCAAATCGATAGGATGGAGCGGGGTTTTTCTTACCGCGTGGACGCGCCTTTGGATATGCGGATGGATCGGCGTCAGCTTACAACTGCAGCAGATATCGTCAATACGTATACGCCGGAGCAGTTGTGCCGTATTCTTTTCGACTATGGGGAAGAAAAGTGGGCGAAACGCATTGTCCAATTTATGGTTGCCGCCCGGGAAAAAGAGCCTTTTACCACGACCGGTCAACTGGCGGCGGTGATTAAACAGGCGGTACCCGTAGGCGCCCGCGAAAAAGATCAACATCCCGCTCGCAGAACCTTCCAAGCATTGCGCATTGCTGTAAATGGGGAATTGGACGAACTTAAACAGGGATTAGCGCAGGCGGTAGAGTTGTTGCGGCCCCAAGGACGGCTGGCGGTGATTACTTTTCATTCTTTGGAAGATCGTATTGTCAAAGACATGTTTCGTGAATATGCTACCGATTGTTTATGTCCGAAAGAGTTGCCTATATGCGTTTGCGGTCATAGGGCAACGATAAAACAAATCAACCGAAAACCCATACAGGCTGACGGCGATGAACTAGCCGCTAATCCCCGCGCTCATAGCGCCAAATTGCGGATTGCGGAAAAGCTATAACGCAAAATAAGCCGCCAGCGTTTTTTTATTCCCTTTTTTATTATTTTATAAAAGTTTGTAATGATTATCAAGAGGTGAACATATAATGGCAACAGGCAACAGCAGTACGGCCTATCGAGAATATCAGGAGTATTTGAATTATCCAGAGGTGATGCGCCGCCGGATGGAAGTTTTGCCCGGCGGAAAAATTGCAACCAAAAGAAGACTGCGTAAAGACCGGCTGGCATTATGTCTGTTAAGCGCTTGTCTGATGGCATTTTGCTTTGCCTATTTGTATTTGGCTGCCCAGATTGGCGTAGTGAATGGAGAGATTAACAGCTTACAAACGAAGATTGCGGATAAAGAAAACGATATCGCTTTAGCAGAATATGAATATGGTGAATTAAATTCTTTGGCAAGAATTGAAGACCATGCATTGAATCAATTGGGAATGATATATCCGGAGGCGGACGAAGTGTATTATTTAAACGAGAAGAACAGCGCTTATATTGCTATGGGATTGCAAAATAGTACGGAGCAAGATACGCTTGCAACTTTGGAAGAGGAGTCGGGCGATCAAGGCCTGTGGCATTCTTTGGCGATGATGTTAGACCGGCATTTTTATGGGGATACAGGTGCGGCGGAATAATTTGGCCCTATAGATCAAAGGAGCGATGGAATGAGGCCGACAAAGCTAAATAGAATTGATTTGCAGCGACGGATTACATTGGTATTAATTATCTGTTTATGCTGCTTTTCATTAGTTGTGATCTGGCTAATCAAAATTCAATTGTTTCAAGGACGGGAATTACAAGAAAAGGCCGACGAAATACGTACCCGAGATTTGCCGGTGGCGGCTTCCCGCGGTACCATATATGATCGCAACGGCAATAAATTGGCGTTTAGTATAACTGCCGATTCCATCAGCGTTAGCCCGCCTGACATTAAGGCAGCTGGACAGCAAAAAGAAGTGGCATCTTTTTTGGCGCAGGCTTTATCTTTGGATGAACAAACGGTTTACGAAAAGGTAACGTCTGACGTTTCTTTTGTATGGATACAAAGAAAGGTCGATTTTGACGTAGCGGCGGAAATCAAAGAACAGATTGCAGAAAACGATTATGTGGGTATTAATATTGTCGAGGAAACCCAGCGTTATTATCCCAAAGGAACTTTAGCGGCGCATGTAATCGGTTTTGCCAGCGTCGATAACGACGGTTTGGAAGGTATAGAAAAGTCGATGGACGAAGTATTGGCCGGTGAGGACGGTCGTATCGTCGGCGAGTATGATAATCAAGGACGTTTGATTACGCAGGCGGAGTATGAATATATTGCGCCGGTAGACGGTAGCGACGTATATTTGACCATAGACGAAAATATGCAGTATTTTGCCGAGCGTGAATTGGATGCGCTAATGGAAAGCGAGACGCCACCAAAAGGCGCAGGCATTTTAATCATGCGCCCGCAAACCGGCGAGGTATTGGTGGCCGCTTATCGAGAAGCCTATGATCCCAACCATTACGGTGATTATGATAGTTCCACCTATCGTAACTTCTTGATTAGCGATTCTTATGAACCCGGTTCGGTTTTTAAGATTATTACGGCTTCTACGGCGTTAGAAGAAGGGGTGGCGGATTTAAATAGCCGCTACTATGACCCAGGCTATATTATGGTAGATGGTAGCCGTATCGGTTGTTGGGCTACTACGCCCCATGGAAGCCAGAGCTTTGCCGAGGCGGTCAAAAATTCCTGCAATCCAGCGTTTGTAACCATTGGTTTATCAATAGAAGAAAAGCAGAAGGGCTTATTTTATAAGTATATTCGCGCTTTTGGTTTTGGTCAAACGACGGGTATCGATTTAACCGGCGAAGCGAAAGGGATCCTGATTAGCGAAGAAAACGCCCATAATGTAGAGATCGGCACTATCTCAATTGGCCAGGGTATAGCCGTCACGCCCATACAAATGATTACCGCCGTTAGCGCCGTAGCCAATGGTGGCGTGTTATTGAAACCGCAAATTGTGTCCAAAATAGTGGATAGCGAAGGCAACGTTGTTCAAGAAATGGAAGTGGAACCGGTGCGTCAGGTTATTTCCGCGGAAACTTCGGCAACGATGTTGGAAGTGTTACAAGGCGTAGTTACGGAAGGTTCGGGTACCAAAGCGGCAATTTCTGGTTATAAAATCGCCGGTAAAACCGGTACGGCGCAGAAAGCGGAAAACGGCGTGTATGCACCGGGCAAATACGTCGCATCTTTTGCCGGTATCGTACCGGCAGACGATCCGGAACTGGTATGTTTGGTAATCGTTGATGAACCCTCAGGGGCATATTATGGTAGCCAGGTGGCGGCGCCTATTTTTTCCGCTGTGGTAAGCGATTGTTTGCGTTATCTGGGTATTGCGCCTTCGGTGGAAAGCGAAGTGGAGCAAACGGTTAATCAAATCGAAGTAATCGATGTCACCAATTTATCTGCAGAAGGCGCGGAGCAGGCTTTGCGTTTATCCGGCTTTCAGGTGGAGATTATTGGCAGCGGCGACGTGGTGGTTTCTCAACTGCCGGCCGCCGGTTCTATGGCCGATGAAGGCAGTTTGATTTCTTTAGAATTAGGCGATGCGCCGTCTACAGGCACTTTGGGTATGGTTACTGTGCCCGATCTTAGCGGCAAGCGTCTATCCGAGGTGGCAGCGCTGCTTTCTGCCATGGGGCTAAAGCTTACGTATAACGGTAGCGGGGAAGCCGTGGAACAACAACCGCAAGCCGGGGAAAAAGTGGCAGCAGGATCTACGGTAAACGTCCAATTCAGCGAGTGAGTTTTGTCAAGCGCCGCCGGCGCCTCTGGATACAAGGGAGGTATAGGTATGAAAATCAAACAAATATTGGAAATTTTGGGCGCGGAATGCGAAGCGGAAAATTTGGATTCGCTTTGGGATCAAGACATAAAAGACTTAGTTTACGATTCCCGCAAGGCGGAGCGCGGTTGTTTGTTTGCCGCTATCGTTGGCGAAAAAGCCGACGGCCATCAATATATCGATAATGCGTTGGCAGCGGGAGCGGCGGTGATTTTAGCCCAAAATAGAAAGGCTTGCCCTGCCGGCGCTCCGCTGATTTTGGTAAAAGATACGCGCCGTTCTTTAGCGAAAATTGCCGCTGCTTTTTATGGTTATCCCGACCATCGCTTGCGTTTAATCGGCGTAACGGGAACCAACGGAAAAACTACCGTCACCAATTTAATTCGCTGGATTTTGCAAGAGAATGGCCGTCCTTGCGGTCTGATTGGTACAATTGAAAATCAATTGGGTCAACGAGTATTGCCGTCGTTAAATACTACGCCGGAGTCGGTAGAATTCTATCAAATGTTACGGGAAATGGAGCAGAACCATTGTCAGGCGGCTGTGGCGGAGATATCTTCCCATGCTCTTAGCCAGGGACGGGTAGATGCTTGCTTTTTTAGGGGAGCGATCTTTACCAATTTAACACAGGATCATTTAGATTATCATGTTACGATGGATCGGTATCGGGCTTGCAAAGTCAAGCTTTTCTCTATGGTAGGACAAGCGGGAGAGGATGGTTATGGCGTAGTAAACGTGGACGACCCATCCGCCGCCGATTTTGCCGAAGCTTGCGCCGCGCCGTTGTGGACTTATGGCGTTCAGCAAGGCGCTACTCTGCGCTTGCTATCCTATACCTCGCAAAATGACGGTTCCCGTTTTGATTTTAGATATGAAGGCCGGGTTTACCATGCGTATGTACCGTTAATTGGCAAGTTTAATATTTATAATGCTTTAGCTGCTACGGCTACCGCTTTAGCGGAAGGTATCGGCATGGACGAGACGCTGGAGGCGTTAGCCCGCGCACCGCAAGTTCCAGGCCGCTTTGAGCTTATCGATTGCGGACAGAAGTTTATGGTGGTAGTGGATTATGCCCATACGCCAGACGGTTTGGAAAACGTGTTGCGTGCGGCTAGGGAATTGTCTCCAAGACGTCTGATTAGCGTATTTGGTTGCGGCGGTAATCGTGATAATGCCAAACGTCCGATTATGGGCAGAATAGCTGGATCCTTAAGCGATGTGGCGATTATTACTTCCGATAATCCTCGCTTTGAGGAACCAATGGCGATTATCGAACAAATTGAGAGAGGGATTAAAGAAGTGTGCACCAACTATTTGGTGGAAGCTTCCCGTGCGGATGCGATTGCTATGGCTTTAAAATTGGCGGAACCTGGAGATATGGTGGTGATTGCCGGCAAAGGGCATGAGGATTATCAAATCGTCGGCGATACCAAACAACATTTTGATGATCGCGAAACGGTACGGCAAATCTTAACTGGCAAAGAAACAAAATAAGTATTGTGACAAACGGAAACATGGAGAAGAGTAGCTATGGATTACTGGTATGTGCTGATCTTTGTTTTGGCGGTAATTTTAACTCTTGGCTTGGGGAAGTGTATTTTGCCTCTTTTAAGGCGGCTCAAAATTGGACAAACCATTCGTTCTGACGGACCGCAAAAGCATTTGAGTAAGGCGGGTACGCCGACCATGGGAGGATTTATTTTTATTCTTCCCATGTTGATTTTGGCGGCGATATTTTGTAAATCTCAACCGGAATTATGGTTATGGCTGTTTAGTTTTTTGGCTTTTGCTTTGATAGGCTGTTGCGACGATGTGCTAAAAGTCGTTTTTCATCGTTCCGAAGGTTTGTCGGTAATGCAAAAGTTATTGGGACAGTTTACCGCCATCGTCCTTTTATTAATTGGCGCCCATTTTTGGGCTGGTCGGGATACGGTGTTGTATCTATTGCCCAATATAGCGGTATGGGATGCCGGGTGGTTATATTATCCTTTGATGGCAATATTTTTAGTGGGTTTGATCAATGCGGTGAACTTAACCGATGGTTTGGATGGTTTGGCTGCCGGCGTATCGTTCATTGTATTTTGCGGCTATTTTATCGTTTTTTTACTTCTGGGCGCTATGGGTCTGGAGGTGGAAAATCAGTCGGTTTTGGCCTGCGCGTTTGCTGGATGTTGCTGCGGCTTTTTGGTATACAACCATTATCCCGCCAAAGTATTTATGGGGGATACCGGGTCCTTGGCTTTGGGCGGCGCAATAGCCGGTTTTGCTTTGGTAGGTAGATGCGAATTGTTGACCATAGGATTTGGTTTGGTATATTTGCTGGAGGCAGTTTCCGTGATGTTACAAGTCGGCTATTATAAGCTGACCGGTTGTCGGATTTTTAAAATGGCGCCGCTGCATCATCATTTTGAACAAATGGGTTGGCCGGAAACCAAAGTATCGTATATGTTCTGGTTAGCTACTTTAATTATGGTGTTATTTTCATTGATTATCGCATTTTAACGATGTTGCCGGTTAGAAATCATACAGGGGGATCGTATGGAAATCAAAAATAAGCGAATTCTTGTGGTGGGGGCAGGTTTAAGCGGTTTGGCTGTAAGCCGCTTTTTATTGAATCGTGGCGCCGATGTAACGTTATACGATAGCAAGACCAAAGATAAGCTTTCGTCGGAAATCAATCATTTACAGGCGCAAGGTTGCCATATGCTATTAGGCAACGCTTTGCCGCCATCGGCAAATTGGCATATGGCTGTGGTTAGCCCCGGCGTGCCGCCGATGATCCCTATTCTCAGAATGTGCTGCCAGGCGGCGATACCAATTGTCGGAGAATTGGAATTGGCCTATCGTTTCAGCAAAAGTCCGTTTATCGCCATAACCGGAACCAATGGCAAAACCACAACCACCGCGCTTACCGGATATATGTTGCAGCAGGCCGGTATGAAAGCTTTGATAGGCGGTAATATCGGAATGCCTTTAGTAGAGGAAGTAGAAAATTTTTCCGGATGGATTGTCGCCGAGGTTTCCAGCTTTCAGTTGGAAAGCTGTATTGATTTTGCACCTCATATTGCCTGTTATTTGAACTTAACCCCCGATCACTTGGATCGTCATGGCACTTTGGACAATTATGCATCCATTAAGGAAAAAATTTTTGCCCGGCAAAAAGAAGCGGATTTTGCCGTTTTGAATTATGATGACGCCCTGGTGCGCCGTCATGAAGGACAATTGAAAGCCCAACGCCGCTATTTTAGTTTACAAGCTCCGGTGGAACAAGGCGCTTATGTGATGGATGGCGCCATTTATGTGGCGGAACAAGGGAAAAGCAGGAATCTTATAGCGACGAACGACATATACATAAAAGGAAGTCACAATTGGCAAAACGCGATGGCGGCCACGGTAATTGCCCGGATTGTGGATATGGATTTGCAGCAAATTGTCGATTCATTACGAACTTTCCCCGGAGTAGAACATCGTTTGGAATTTGTAATTTGCAAAAATGGCGTCACATACGTAAACGATTCCAAAGGGACCAATCCTGCTTCCACCGCCAAAGCGTTACATGCATATGACCAACCGATTGTATTAATTGCCGGCGGCTATGATAAAGAGGCGGACTTTTTGCCCTTAATGGAATTGATTAAAGAAAAAGTACGTTGTTTGGTATTGGTAGGCGCAACCGCGCCAAAATTAAAAAAAGCCGCCGATCATGTAGGTTTTACAGCCTACCGCCTAGCCGATGATTTTGAAGATGCGGTTCGTCTGGCGGAAGCGGCAGCGCATCCCGGCGACGTGTTGCTACTATCGCCAGCCTGTGCTTCGTGGGATATGTTTGACAATTATGAACAAAGAGGAAGATTGTTTAAACGGCTGGTTACTGGTTAAAACGTCTCAACGTCCTATCGCAATTTATCGTTACTGCAGATCCATGCCACAAGGAGGATATACATGGCCCGGCCGTTGCAAAAAAAAGAGAATCCGGATTGGTGGATATTGATTAGCGCTTTATTGCTGTTGGTTTTTGGTTTAATGATGGTTTTTTCATCCAGCCAGTATTTTACCTCCTATCCGCCTTATAACGATGCATTGTATTATTTAAAAAGGCAAGCGGTTAGCGCCGGCGTGGGCCTGGTGGGATTGATTGTCGCCTATAAAATGACTGCGGTATGGTATAAACGATTTGCTCTGCCCTTTTTTTTAGTCGTTTTGGCGTTGTTAATTTTTATGGTCATTAACGAACAGATTGAGGTTATCGGCGGCGCTCAGAGATGGATGGAAATCGCAGGGATTCAGTTCCAGCCTTCTGAATTAAGTAAAATTGCTTTGCCAATGTTGTTGGCTTGTATCCTTACTGGGTGGCAAAGAGAAATCAAAACTTTTAAATGCGCCGCTTATTGCATTGGGTTAACCGGTGTGGTGTGCGGCTTGATTATTCTGCAAAAGGATTTGTCCACGGCGGTGGTTGTGGGGGTTGCTTGTTTCGCTATGATGCTTTGCGCCGGCATCGACGTTAAGTATTTGCTGGCGGTGGTTGGTTGCGGGATTGGCGGCGCGATTTTGGCTATTATTCTGGAGCCTTACCGCATGGAGCGGGTATATTCTTGGTTAAATCCTTGGGCCTATCCAAAAGACGAGGGCTATCAAGCGATTCAATCGTTGCTGGCTTTGGGATCCGGCGGACTTACCGGCGTTGGCTTAGGCAACGGTGGCGCTAAATGGTTTTATTTGCCCAGCCGGCATACGGATTTTATTTTTTCCGTCCTAGGGGAAGAATTGGGGTTTGTCGGCGCCGCGTTTTTGGTAATCGTGTTTATGATTTTTGTATGGCGAGGCATGACGGCTGCGGTGAAAAACGAAAGCGTTTTTGCTTCTCTGTTAACAGTAGGGCTTACCTCGGTGGTGGCCGCTCAGGCCTTAGTCAATTTGGGCGTGGTTACCGGGTTATTGCCCGTTACCGGCGTCACGCTGCCTTTTGTTAGTTATGGCGGCACTTCGTTAGTGGTTACTTTGACCTTGACGGGCATTATTCTAAATTTATCCCGCAGTCGCAGGTGAAAACCAGGAACAAATGATTTGTTCCTGTCTGCCGAAAAGAATAAGCGACCCATAAGGCCAGATATTTTATTTGCATTTATGGCCAATATCGCGTACAATAAGGGGCGGTGGTGAAAGTTATGAAGGCGATTGTATCTGGCGGCGGTACCGGCGGGCATATTTATCCTGCTTTAGCTATAGCCCGTGCGCTGGAAGAATCCGGTTGGAAAGTTATGTTCATGGGCGGCAAAAAAAGCCCTGATGGACAGGGCGCAGCCGCAGAAGAAAAAGCGGCGCAAAGCGCTGGATTTGCTTATCAAGGCGTAGCTGCCAGCGGTTTGCATATGCGTCGGGCGACATTATTTAAAGAAATTATCGTTAATTTGCGAGGTTGGCAGGAAGCCAAAACCTATATCGAGAAATTTAAACCAGATATTGTGATCGGTTGCGGTGGTTATGCGGCAGCTCCGGTATTGAGAGCTGCGCAATCTTTGCGTATACCGACGCTTTTGCATGAGCAAAACGCATATCCCGGCCGGGCCAATCGATATTTGGCCAAACGTGCGCAGGGTATTTGCCAGACGTTTGCCGCTTCGGCTTCTTTTTTCCCTGCCAAAAGCCACATCTATTTGACCGGTTTACCAGTGCGGCAAGGGGTGCTGCATGTGAATCGGGATGAGGCGTGGCGTTTTTTTAATATCGATGGCAAAGAAAGAGATATCCCTACCATACTGATTACTGGCGGTTCGCAGGGGGCGCAAAGCATTAATAAAGCCGTCGCTGGCGCCTATGATCGTCTATTGGCGGAAAACGTACGGATTATACATTTATGCGGTGAAAAAAATTATCAGCAATTGCGCCAAACGACGCCGGCCCATCCTCATTTATTACTTTTACCTTATTTGGAGCATATGGAGTATGCTTTGGCTTTGGCAGATTTGGCCATAGCCCGATCCGGGGCTTCTTTTTTGGCTGAAATTGCTTGTTTGGGCGTGCCATCGTTATTGATTCCGTTTCCTTATGCGGCAGGGGATCACCAGACCGCTAATGCGCAGGCTATGGCTGCGGCAGGAGCGGCGGAAATGATTCGCGATGCCGATTTGAATAGTGATCTTTTGTTGGAGAAGGCCTTATCTTTTATTCATGACCCGGTAAAACTGCATACCATGAGCGAAGCGGCAAAATCTTTAGCAAAACCTAACGCTGCAGAACAGATTTGCCAAATTGCCAAAAAAATCATTGAGGAGAACTCATCAAGGAGATAGTTATGGAGCAAAATTTGCATTTTATTGGAATCGGCGGTATCGGCATGAGCGCTATCGCCAACATTATGTTGGGGATGGGTTTTCACATTAGCGGATCGGATGTCAAAGCCGGACGTACTACCCTGGCTTTGCAGGAACAGGGGGCGGACGTGCGTATAGGGCATGATGCGGCCAATATACCAGACGATGCACAAGTAGTCGTTTACTCATCTGCCGTAAAAGAGGACAATGTGGAAATTATTGAAGCCAAACGCCGCGGCTTGCCGATTTATAAACGAGCGGAAATGCTGGCTTATTTGATGAGTACTAAAATTAGCGTTGGCGTTGCTGGCGCTCATGGAAAAACCACCACTTCTGCGATGATTGGCACCATGCTGCAGTTCTGCGGTCTGGATCCGACGATTATCATTGGCGGTATGCTGCCTGCTATCGGCGGTGGCAATGCGAAGGCGGGAAGCGGCGATTATTTGGTTGCGGAAGCGGATGAGAGCGACGGCACATTTTTATTGCTCCATCCTAGCATTGCCGTTGTGACCAATATCGATAGCGATCATTTGGATCATTATCAAAATTTGGAAAATATCAAAACCGCCTTTGGCCAATATTTGCGTCAATTGCCTGCACATGGATTTGCCGTGATGAACAAAGGATGCCCCATTTGCCGTGAGCTGATGGAGCAAATTCCTATAGATTATGTAACGTATTCTTTGGACGAAGCCGACGGAGTGGACTACTGGATAAAAAACTTCGGTCATGATGCCGACGGTTGCGCCTGTGCCGACGTGTACTATCGAGGAAAATGTTTGGGACGCTTGCTTTTGCGTATCCCCGGACGGCATAATATCAGCAACGCTTTAGCAGCGATTGCTTTTGGCAGACGTATTGGTCTGGATTTTGCTCAATGTGTGGCGGGTTTAAGCCATTTTACTGGCACGGGACGACGTTTTGAGCTTTTAGGGCAAGTTGACGGCGTGCGAGTTGTCGACGATTATGCCCATCATCCGGCGGAAGTGGCGGCAACCATAAAAGCGGCCCGTGATGTGACGGAAGGTAGGCTGGTAGCCGTGTTTCAACCCCATCGTTATACCCGTACGCAAAGTATGTATCAGGCTTTTGCCCAAGCGGTAAGCGCTGCCGATGTGACGGTAATATCAGAAATCTATCCGGCTTTTGAACCGCCTATCCCTGGGGTTTCCGCCCGTTTAATAGTTGACGCGGCTCGAAAAATGGGGCATAATAATATAAGCTATGCGGCGGATATGGATGAAGCCTTGTCCTATTTGATCCGGGAAGTGCGTCCCGGCGATTTGCTGTTGATTATGGGGGCCGGTAACATCCGCCGTCTAGGCGAGGATTATTTAAAACAAAAGAGGAGGATAAGCGGTGAATAAAGCCCAGTGGCTTACTGCTTTGCAAGAAATTTTTTCCCAGCCGGTTTTGATGGATGAACCCATGCAGCGGCATACCACCTGGAAAATTGGCGGCCCTGCCGATTTTATGGTTTTTCCTGCTTCGGAGGAAGAATTGGCCAAATGTTTAGCTTTAGTGCATAAAGAGAATATGCCTTGGCTGGTCGTTGGTAACGGTTCCAATCTTTTGGTGGGAGATAAAGGGATTCGCGGCGTGGTGATTAAGTTTGCCGCTCCCTTTGCCGCCAGCTGTTGGCGAGGCGAACAGGTGGAGGCTTGCGCCGGTATGTTGCTTTCCACATTGGCCTTGGAGGCGGCGGAGCGTAGCTTGGCTGGGTTGGAATTTTCTCGAGGCATTCCCGGCAGCGTTGGCGGCGCCGTGCGCATGAATGCTGGCGCATATGGCAATACCATTGGCGAATTTGTTACGGAAGTGGAGGCTGTTTCCTATGACGGCGAGCCATTGACGTTAAAGAAAGAGGAAATCCATTTTACCTATAGAGATAGTAGCCTGTTTAAATTGCCCGTGGTGATTACCAGAGTACGTTTGCAGCTGCAACCCGGCGATAAAGATGAAATCATGGCCAAAATCAAAGATTTTTCTCAGAAACGCAGTTTTAATCAGCCTTTGGAATTCCCTTCCTGCGGCAGCGTTTTTCGCAATCCGGAAAACGATCACGCCGGACGTTTGATTGAAATGGCCCATTTGCGCGGCGTTTCTATTGGCGGCGCTGCCGTTTCAAAAAAACACGGCAATTTTATTATTAATTTAGGCGGAGCAAAAGCCAGCGACGTTAAAGCCTTAATTGAAGAAGTGCAACAACGGGTATTCGAATATTCCGGCGTAAAATTGGCTACCGAAGTTAAAATGGTTGGCGAGTTTTAGTTTGCTGTAGACTGGCAAAAGCCATAAATATAAAAAAGTACGTTTAGCTAAAACAGCTAAACGTACTTTTTATGTTTCGCTAGCCAAAAGCTTAAGGACGTAAGTAAGGGTTGTAGCGTTTTTCATAAGCCAAAGTCGTAGAGGGGCCATGGCCTGGATATACCAAGGTGTTATCATCCAATTGGCAAAGCCGCGCCAGAGATTGGCGCAACTGCTCAAAACTACCGCCGGGAAAATCGGTACGTCCGATAGAAAGCTGGAATAAGGTGTCGCCGGAAAACAAATAGCCGTCGCCAAGCAGACAGATACCGCCAGGCGTATGACCGGGTGTATGAATGGTTTGTAAAGTCAATTTACCAACTTCAATGATGTCCCCATCTTCCAACAATCGATCGGCTTTTCCGCCTCTGCACACGCCGCCGCCAAAAAGAGCCAAAGATAAGCTGGGTCTGGAGAGCATCGGTTCGTCTAAGCGGTGTATCATCAAAGGCGCTTGATATTTTTCTTGCATAGCTTCATTGGCGCCAATGTGATCGCTATGACCATGAGTATTGATAATTGCCGTTATGTGTAAACCGGCAGCTTCAACCTGGTGAAAAATTAGCTCCGGATCACCTCCCGGATCGATAATCGCCGCATCTTTTGTGGCGGTGCAAACCAAAAGATAGCAATTGTTGATTTGCTGCAATACTGGTACGGTGATAATTTGATATGTCTCGTTCATATAATTTACCTGCTTTCCAATAGAATTGTTACCGGTCCGTCGTTGCAAAGGGTTACGGACATATGATTTTGAAAAAAACCGCTAACCACGGGTATGCCGGCGGCGGCAATTTGTTCTTGATATCGTAGGTAGAGACGGCGCGCCAAATCTGCGCCTGCCGCTTGGTCAAAGCTGGGCCGATTGCCTTTATGACAATCTGCATATAAAGTGAATTGGGAAACGACCAAAGCCTCTCCCTATATATCGATTAAGGATTTGTCGAGTTTTCCTTGCTCATTTTCAAATATGCGCAAATTCACAGTTTTGCGTGCCAAATAATCTGCAGCCGATTCTTCATCGTCTTTGGCTATGCCCAGTAAAATTACCAAACCGACGCCAATGGATCTTTGTTCGCCGCCACAACTAACATTAGCATGTTTTACTCTTTGAATCAAGGCGCGCATAAGGATTCTCCTAATTTTTTTCTTTTTTGTTTACCGGGTTTACGACGCGTCGTACTTCAACCACGTCTTTAATTCTGGAGACCCGTTGCATTAAGTAGTCGAACTGATCTGGGTTACGTACTTCCATTTTAATAAAGCATCTGGCGAAATTGGTACGTTGATCCACGGATACATGCACGCCGGTAATGGTGGTTTTTGTTTCGGCCATAACGGCTAGAATATCCATGATAATCCGTTCACGATTGATACAGGTAGCTTCCATTTCTACCTGATAAATGCCGCTTTGTTTACTGCCCCATTCTACCTCAATTAACCGGTCGGCTTCTGTTTCTTGATAGCGGCGCACATTGGGGCAATCGCTGCGGTGTACGGATATACCCCGGCCTCGCGTGATATAGCCGATAATTTTATCTCCGGGGAGCGGCTTGCAACAGGAAGCAAAGTGAATCATTAAACCTTCCGCTGCGCCTTTGACGATTACCGTTTCCGGATTAATATGTTGTCGTTCCGGTTTTACGCCTTGTTTGATTTCCACTTTGGGCGGTTGTTCTCGGCGGTAATCTTCCTTTAAGCGTGAAATGACGTTTTCCGCCCGCAAAGCGCCGTCGCCTAAGGCGGCATACATATCGTCTAAAGTGGTAAAATTATATCGTTTTACCAAATCTCGTAATTTATCAGCCTTTAAAATGATTGTAGGATCCAAATTATATTTTTTACATTCTTTATCCAGAGCTTCTTTGCCCAATTCAATATTATCGTCTCGTTTTTCTTTTCGGAACCATTGGCGAATTTTATTCTTAGCTTGTTGTGTCTTAACGATTTTCAACCAATCTCTACTGGGACCGCTACCTTTGGCAGTAAGGATTTCCACGATATCGCCATTTTGTAGTTGGGTCTCTAAGGGCATAAGCCGGTGATTAATCTTGGCTCCTACGCATTGATGCCCTACTTGGGTATGCACACGGTAGGCGAAGTCGATAGAAGAAGAACCGGTGGGCAATTCATATACGTCGCCGGCAGGGCTAAAGACGTAAATATTTTCGCTAAACAAGGCGCCTTTGATGTTTTCCATAAACTCGTTGGCGTCTCCCACTTCTTGTTGCCATTCCAGCATTTGCCGCAGCCATTCTACCTTTTTGTCAAAATCCGCTACGCTACTGGTGCCTTCCTTATAGCGCCAATGGGCAGCGATACCGTATTCGGCGGTACGGTGCATTTCCCAGGTACGTATTTGTACTTCAAAGGGAGCGCCGTTATCCGCGATTAAAGTAGTATGGATCGACTGATACATATTAGGTTTTGGCATGGCGATAAAATCTTTGAAGCGGCCTGGAATGGGTTTCCACATGGTATGTATGATGCCCAATGCGCCATAACAATCGTTTACAGTGTCCACAATCACACGAATTGCATTTAAGTCAAAAATTTCACTTAATTCTTTATGTTGATTGCGCATTTTATTATAAATGCTGTAATAACTTTTAAAGCGGCCGTTTACTTCGCTTTTAATGGAGGCTTTATCCAAGGCTTCGCGAATTTGCCGGCAATGATCCTGAATAAATTTATCTCTTTCTTCTTTTCCTTCGGCCAATTCTTCTTTAATTTTGGCGATATCTTCCGGTTCCAGAATAGCGATCGCCCGATCTTCCAGTTCGCTTTTTATTTTAAAAATACCCAAACGATGTGCCAAAGGGGCAAAAATGGTTAATGTTTCTTCCGCAATTTCAATTTTGCGCAATTGGGAATGATGGGACTCGATCGTGCGCATATTATGCAAACGATCTGCCAACTTAATCAAAATGATTCGGATATCGTTGGACATGGCAACAAACATTTTACGCAAATTTTCCGCTTGTGCATCATGACGGGTATTAAATTGCAATTTACTTAATTTGGTTAAGCCTACTACCAAATTCATGGTATCTTTGCCAAATTTTTGACCGATCACTTCCGCAGGTATGGTGGTGTCTTCCACCACGTCGTGGAGCAAACCGGCGATAATGCTTGTATCGTCAATCTGCATGGTGCTTAAAATATCGGCTACGGCCAGTGGGTGTACGATATACGGTTCGCCAGAATCCCGTTTCTGGTTGCCATGAGCGGAGGCGGCCAATTGGTAAGCGGCCAAGATTTTGGCGCTATCGGAAGCCGGATTATATTTCTTTACATTGGCGATGATTTGTTCGATGGTTACGTCCATAATCTATCAACCTCGTTTGCGAAAATAAAAAAGGTTATCTCTGACGCATAGAGGCGGGAGACAACCTAATTTTTTACATAAAGTACATGCCACTAAAAATTATGATGCGTTAATTGAATTCGATCTAGTTCCTCTAAAAGAAATTCATTTAAAACACGAATATAAGTGCCTTTCATGCCAAGAGAACGCACTTCTACTACGCCAGCAGACTCCAATTTGCGCAAAGCATTTACGATTACAGAACGGGTAATACCGACCTTATCGGCGATTTTAGAGGCTACCAAAAGGCCATTGGTCCCGTTTAGCTCATTAAAAATATGTACTACGGCTTCTAGCTCCGAATAAGAAAGGGTATCAAAAGCAATACTGACCACCGCTTTTTGCCTGGCAGTGTCTTCTACTTTTTCTACTTTTGCTCTCAAAATTTCCATGCCGATGACAGTTGCTCCCAACTCGGCCAAAATTAAATCTGATTCATCAAATTCACCGGTTTTGGACAACATTAACGTGCCCAGCCGTTGCCCACCGCCCATAATGGGGATAATTGTGGTATATTTGTCTTTCAGGAAGCAGGTATTATGCACGCCAAAAACGCAAGCGCCTTTTCGGTCGATGTTGACTTGCGTTTCGGTGGTTTTCAGTAAGTCATCGTTGTATCGATCTGGGTAATGTGCATCTAATTTTACGATATCGTCCATGGTGGGACAATAAAAGTTTTCCATGAACGTATAACCTAACACTTTACCTTTTCTGCCCAAAATATAGACGTTGCTGTTAATATTTTTACATAACGTTTCGGCCATTTCCACAAAACTAATCGGATGCCCCGCCGCTTTTTGAATAATTTTGTTGATCTCCCGCGTCCGTTCCAGCAGGGTGCTCATTGAATCAGCTCCGTTTCTTTATAATAGGTATTCATTTTCCGTCCCGCCGCAAAAATGTAGGCAAATCAATATCGCCCAAACTAACCGGTTTAATCGGTGCTTCGGGAATCTTTGGCGCGTTTAAACGCCCGCTGGCGGCGATACCGTTGGAGGAGGTGGCGGCTGTGGAACTAATAGGATTACGATTGTCGAAACCGGTGGCAATAACGGTAACTTTAACCGCATCTTCCAAGGTCTCGTCGATGCCAACGCCGAAAATAATCTGCGCGTCGGCGTCGGCCACTTCGTAGATATATTTGGCGGCGTCGTTGGCTTCCAGTAGGCTCATTTCCGGGCCGCCGGTAATGGATAACAGTATCCCTTTTGCCCCTTTGACTGAAGTTTCCAACATTGCGCTGGAAATGGCGTTTGCCGATGCGTCCACCGCTTTGGTTTCCCCTTTGCCAATGCCGATCCCCATCCATGCGGAGCCGGCATCTTTCATAACCGATTTTACGTCGGCAAAATCCAAGTTGATCAAGGCCGGTTTGCTGATTAAATCGGCTATGCCTTGCACGCCTTGCCGCAAAATATCGTCGGCAATCATAAAAGCATCTTGCATAGTGGTCTTTTTATCGACGATTTGCAAGAGTTTATCGTTGGGGATGGTAATTAAGGTATCGACACTTTCTTTGAGCTCTGCGATGCCCATTTCCGCCTGTTGCGCCCGTCTTCTTCCCTCGAAACTAAAGGGTTTGGTTACCACGCCCACGGTTAAAGCGCCCATTTCCCTAGCAATGGAAGCAACCACCGGTGCCGCTCCCGTACCGGTGCCGCCGCCCATACCTGCGGTAACGAAGACCATATCCGCGCCTTCCAGCATGGCCGCCAATTCTGTGCGGCTTTCTTCCGCTGCCCTTTTGCCGATTTCCGGATTGCCGCCAGCACCTAAGCCTTTGGTGAGTTTTGGGCCGATTTGCATAACCGTTTCCGCATTGGAATAATTGAGGGCCTGTATATCCGTGTTTATGGCGATAAAACTAACGCCGTCTAAGTTGTTTTTGATCATCCGATTTACGGCGTTGCTTCCGCCGCCGCCGATACCGACGACTTTAATTTTGGCAAATTGGCTAGACATATTATCGTCAAATAGTAACATCTACATGCCCCCTTATGGATATGTACAACTGTGCTAATAAATTCCACGCCAGAAGAAGATTCCCTGCTGAAAAATTACTGCAAAAATATTAATTCTTGATTTGTGGCAAAAAGCCTTTAATTTTGCCATGGATACTCAAAATAAGCCGGCGTTTCTTTAACGTTTGTAGCATACCACGGCTTGTCCGGCGGATACGTCTATATAGCGGATTTGGCTTAGCGAGCCGGTTTCGCTATGGTTGCTGATGATGGCACTGGCGACCAGGTATTTTTCTTTCATATTAGTTTTATCACCCATGCGCAATTCCACGCCGGTGAGGGTATATAATTTGATTTGCTGATCGTCGGCGATGTTCAATTCCCCTAAATCCAAAGCATACTCTTGCAATTCACGAACGATGGATAGAGCTTGTTCCAGTTGGGCGGAACGGATATAACATCCCGGGGCGGCGGTAGCCGCCAAATCTTGGGGCAAACCGGTGATCAAAGGCAATTGACAATCGCTGATGGTACGGTAACGGGCCAAAATACGTCCCTGCTCATCGATGGTGACAAAAAATTGATCTAACGCTACGGTAGCAACACTTTGGCGCTCGCTAACGGTGATGGTGATTTTGCCGCTTAAAGAACGAGAAACTTCTGCATCTTTAATTTTGGGTTCAATTTGTAGCAATTGTTTGACGGAACGGCTGTTAACGGCAAAAATATTATCGCCGTTTTCAATGCCCGACAATTGAATAATCCTTTGGCTATCCACTTGGCTATTGCCAACGATGCGAATTTCCCGGACGGCAAAGAAAGGAGAAATGGCGAAAAAATAGCCAGCAAAAAGACAGGCGACGGCAAAAACCAACATCAAAGCCCAGCGATAATGTCCGGCTTTGCGGCGGTTTTTGCGATATGTATCGATGTTGGTTACTTTGCGAACGGGCTTCCCTGTTTTGGTCTGCGAGGGACTACTAACCATTTCTTTTCCTTTCTTAAGATGGGCGTCTATCAAGCAATCCGCCGGCGCTTGGCTACGCCGGGAATGACGTGCCTGTCGCTTTCATGCGGCTTGCAAGTTAGGTATATAAAAACCTATAATAAGTATAACAAAGTATGGACGGGATTACCAGAGGTTTTATTGACGAAAACTTTCGATATCTTACGTAAGAAAACCGTATGGTTTGTCGCGAAGTATTTGACAAATATAGGAAAAGACGTATATAATTAATTAGTTTGGCGAGTAGGCAAAGGAGGATATGCATGACCATTACCAGACCCCGGGGGACCAATGATTTACTTCCGGAGCAGACGATAAAATGGCAAGCCGTTGAAACCTTATTGCGGGATATGTGTCAGGAATATGGTTATCAGGAAATCCGAACGCCTTTATTTGAGGATACGGATTTATTTGCCCGGGGGGTGGGCGACGGTACGGATATTGTACAAAAAGAAATGTACACGTTTACCGATCGTTCGGGGCGTTCGCTCACTTTACGGCCGGAAAATACCGCGGCGGTATGCAGGGCTTACGGAGAAAACAAGCTTTACGGTTTGTCCAAAGAAGTGAAATTATACTATATTGGGCCAATGTTTCGTTACGAACGTCCTCAAGCTGGACGTTTTCGTCAGTTTCATCAGTTTGGCCTGGAATATTTCGGTTGCGCCGATCCGATGGCGGATGGGGAAATTATCACTTTTGCCTGGGATTTTTATCGACGGCTGGGTTTGCGGGATTTAAAATTATTGTTAAATAGCGTGGGTTGCCATCAATGCCGCCCCGCTTACCGCCAAGCCTTATCGGCATATTTTCAGCCCTACCTTGACCAATTATGCGGCAGTTGCCGGGAACGTTTTGTCCGAAATCCGTTGCGCCTGCTGGATTGTAAAAACGATGCTTGTATGCGCATTAGCGCCGCTGCGCCAAAGATAACCGATTATTTATGCGACGATTGCCGCGAACATTACCAGCAAGTAAAAAGATTATTACAAGCCGTGAATATACCGTTTGTGGAGCAACCGCGTTTGGTGCGGGGCTTGGATTATTATACCAACACCGCTTTTGAAATGGTTGTGGATAGCATTGGCGCACAAAGCGCCGTTTGCGGCGGTGGACGTTACGATGGTTTAATGGAAGAAATCAATGGTCAATCCTGCCCAGCCGTAGGATTTGCCTTGGGAATGGAGCGGATATTTACCGCTTTGGCGGCGCAAAATGAAAGTATAGAAGCGAAGCAAAGGGTAGACGTCTGGGTGATCGGCATCGGCAGCCGGTCTACCCGGGATAAAGCTTTCGCCATCACCGCGGCTTTGCGACGCGCCGGTATCGTTTGCGGCATGGATTATGAGGATAAGAGTTTGAAAGCCCACATGAAGGCAGCCAATCGTTCCGGTGCTCCGGTGGCCGTGGTGATCGGAGATGACGAGGTTTCCGCCGGCGGCGTGCAAGTCAAACTTATGGCGGAAGGAACGCAAACTTTTGTTCCGGAAAAGGAACTACCGGCTTATTTGCTCGATAGACAAGCTTAACGACGGCGGTAGTTGCGTAGTGTGATTTAGCGGATATTTCAAAAATAAAAGGAGCGGTCGATTATGGTGGAAAAATTGATGAAGAGGACCGATTATTGCGGCGATTTACGGCTGAAAGACGATGGCAGGGAAGTCGTTCTTTGCGGTTGGGCTATGCGAACGCGGGATCATGGCGGACTGATTTTTATTGATTTGCGAGATCGCCAAGGTTTGGTGCAAGTGGTATTCGACCCCCAAGGGGACGCCGAATCCTTTGCTTTGGCCGAGCAGGTTCGTAGCGAATACGTGTTGAACGTTAAGGGACGGGTGCGCCCCCGGCCGGCGGATACGGCTAACGAAAATCTTGCTACTGGCGAGGTGGAAGTAGTCGGTTCCAAATTAATTATACTCAATCGTGCTAAAACGCCGCCTTTTTATATCGAAGACGATGTGAACGTAGACGAATTATTGCGTTTGCGGTATCGGTATTTGGATTTGCGCCGTCCGGTGATGCAGGAAGCGATCAAGCTGCGGCATCAAACCGCTATGGCGATGCGCCGCTTTTTAGACGAAGCTGGGTTCTATGAAATTGAAACGCCTATGCTGGGCAAAAGTTCTCCGGAAGGGGCACGGGACTATTTGGTGCCTTCCCGGGTTCATCCCGGGGCCTTTTATGCGCTCCCCCAAAGTCCGCAGCTGTTTAAACAAATGCTGATGGTGGCTGGGATGGATAAATATTTCCAAATCGCTCGTTGTTTCCGGGATGAAGACCTGCGGGCCGACCGGCAACCGGAGTTTACCCAATTGGATATGGAAATGTCCTTTGTGGACGAAGAAGACGTACGCCATCTGTGCGAAGAGATGTTGGCTTATGTATTCCGCCAAGCTCTGGGTAGGGAAATACCGACGCCTTTCCCTATGATCAGCTATCATGAGGCGATGAGCCGGTTCGGCTCTGATAAACCCGATTTGCGTTTTGGCATGGAGTTGATCGATATTGCCGATATCGCGGCGGAAAGCGATTTCACCACCTTTGCCTCGGTAGCGAAAAAAGGCGGTTGGGTGCGGGGAATCAACGCCAAAGGCTGCGCTGGATATTCCCGCCGGGATATGGATGCTTTAAAAGATTTTGTGGGCGTATATGGTGCACGCGGATTGGCCTATATTATGGTTAGAGAAGGAGAGCTTCATTCGCCGATAACCAAGTTCTTTACCGAGGATCAAACCCAGCGTTTGTTACAAAGAATGGGAGCGGAGCCAGGCGATTTGTTGATGTTCGTGGCGGCAGATTGGCGAGTGGCGGCTGAAAGTTTAGGCCATTTGCGCCAGGAAATTGCCAGACGGGAAGGATTAATCGACGAAAACGAGTTGAATTTCCTTTGGGTTACCGACTTTCCTATGTTTGAATATGAAGCTGATGAAGGGCGTTGGAAGGCTATGCATCATCCTTTTACGATGCCCAAAGACGAAGACTTACCGATTTTAATGGAAAAACCTGGCGACGTGCGGGCGAAAGCTTACGATTGCGTATTGAACGGTGTGGAGTTGGGCGGCGGCTCTATTCGTATTCACCGTCGGGACGTGCAAGAAAAGATTTTTGCTTTGCTGAATATTAGTGAAGAAGAGAGCAAAGATAAATTCGGCTATTTATTGGATGCGTTTGAATACGGCGCTCCGCCCCATGGCGGCGTAGCTTTTGGTTTGGATCGGATGATTATGTTGATGGGGCATAAAGATAGTATCCGCGACGTGATCGCTTTCCCCAAAACCCAAAGCGCTACTTGCATGATGACCCAAGCGCCCAGTTCCGTAACCATTCAGCAATTGCGTGAATTGCATATCCGTCCTAGTATGCCGCAAAAGAAAAATGCCGGTGCAATGGGCGAAGAGAAAGAATAATATAAAATAAACAGGAAGCCTAGGCTTCCTGTTTTTGTTGCATAGCGTTTTTGTTATTTTTCGCTAGGGAAAATTTTCGGTTGTGAAATGGATGAGATGATGGTATAATATAACCACTCCCTGCGATGTTTGTGAAGATGACCGTATGTTTTGACCCAACACCTTTTAAAAGGGAAATTTGCTCCGGTTATGGCCGTCCTGCCTCGTTTGTTTGAGGACTGCGAAAGTAATCGGGCGGTTACCCACCTGCAAATAGCAGGTTTCAAAACCTCGGTCCTCACGGCAAAGCGGGGGTTTTTATGATCAAAATTCAGTAGCGATCAGGCTATGTGCATGATAAAATCTTATGCTAGCGCAAGGGGGAAGGTCAATGGAACGCAATGTTCAAAAAGCCAGTGAAAAAATTATCGTCGCTTTGGACGTGTCTAGCCGGGAACAGGCTTTTGATTTGGTGAAACGTTTGTCCGGTAAAGTGGGCGCATACAAAGTTGGTATGCAGCTTTATAATAGCGAAGGGCCGGATATCGTCCGGGATATTCAGCTTTTAGGCGGTCGCGTGTTTATTGACCTTAAATTTCATGATATCCCCAATACCGTTGCCCAAACCAGTCGCGTCATGGTGAAGCGGCAAGCATTTATGTTTACTTTACATGCCGGCGGCGGTTCGAAAATGATGCGAGCGGCTCAGCAAGCTTTGCTGGATGAGGCGGCGCAAAATCATTTGCCTACGCCGCTATCTTTGGCGGTGACGGTGTTAACCAGCATTAGCCAAGAGGATTTCCAGCAGGAGATGGGGGTGGATAAGCCCATTGCCCAGCATGTAGTAGCTTTGGCAAAAATGGCCAAAGCGTCGGGCTTGGCCGGCGTGGTATGTTCACCTCAGGAAATCGCTGCCATCCGCCAGGCTTGTGGTAAAGATTTTTTGATCGTTACGCCTGGCGTAAGGCCGGTATGGGCCGGCGCTGACGACCAGCAGCGTATTACTACGCCCGCCCAGGCAATACAGGCAGGCGCCGATTATCTAGTGATCGGCCGGCCGATTACCAAAGCGGCGGATCCGGCGGCGGCGGCGGAAAAAATTGCTCTGGAAATGGCGGAAGCATAAGCAAAGTGGCCATATATAGCGTATAATATATAACTATATAAAATAACTGACAAAATGATTGCTAACGAATACTTATCATGCAAGAACCGGGGATTTTATTTCCCCGGTTCTTTTGGTTGCACGTATAGGGTTTTTTGCTTGAAATATATGACCATGCCTGGTTTGGCATGGGCGGGTTTTTTTACTTCCCGAACCAGGGTATAGTCCACTGGAATTTTGTCAGCTTCCCGCCCGTCTGAGAACCAGGCGGCTATTTCCGCCGCTGCGTATAAAGTCGTTTCCGGAATTTGCAGCCCCCGGCTGACGATAATTACATGGCAGCCGGGCATTTTTTGTGCATGCAGCCAAACGTCGTTTTCCGCGGCCATTTTCAATGTCAATTTGTCATTTTGTTTGTTGTTACGCCCGACTAAGATGACAAAACCATCGGGAGAGATATATTGTCGAGGTGGTAATGCAGGCTCCTTCTCCTTGGCGGCATGTTTTTTTCCTGGTTTCCCTGATGGTTCCTGGAGTCGCAGCAATCCCTCCGCGGCGGCTTCTTTGGCGATTGCTTGCAAATCGCTTTGTTTTTCTGCACAATTTACCATGGTTTGTAGGCTAAACACATATTCTAGTTCCAGACGATTGGTTTGTAAATGCTGCTCGATTGGCGCTCGGGCGTTTTTAGCTTTGCTATAACGGCGATAATAGTAGCCGATATTTTCTTGCGGGTTTAGCGCCGGATTTAAAGGGATGGTGATTAATACGTTTTCATCGGCAAATGATGGTAATTCTACAGATTCCTGTCCTTTGCGCAGATGAAATTGATAGGCGGAAAGCAAATCTCCCGCTTCTTTATAGCGGTTAGCCGCCTCGCATTGCCGCAAATCCTGTTCTTGCAGGGATATTTTTTTATCCAATCGGGTAATATGATGAGAGAAGGTTTTATTTAGGATTCTTTTTTGTTCTTGAAATAAAGCCTGGCGTTCTTTGTAACTATAAAAATCGTCCATAGCTTGGCTCATCCCAGGAAAAGGACGGGTTTCCTCCTCTTGCCATTGACTGGGGAGAAAAGCGGCGAAATCTACCGGTTGCCCTTGGCGATACAATACTACGGGTTGAAAGGCGCCGTTTGCCGTTTGATCTCGTAAATTGGTTAAAGCTTGCGTGAGTTTACTGATTTCATACACGCCAAGTTCGTCGCAAAGACAATTTTCATTCAGATTATAGGCATGGCAGCAACTAATGGCAAACAGGGGCGAAATGCCGCAAACGTTTTTTACCAGCGCTTCTTTAAGAGATAACTCTGGTTTTTGAAACAAAGCTTGGGCCAAATGATCCTCGTCTATGGTTTCCAAAGCCAATTTATGCATAGGCGGCGGCGGTATATAAGCTTGTCCGGGTAAAACTTGACGATATCGAGAAAGATTGCTGCCATAGCGGCGGATTCCGTCTACGATCCGATCCTTTTCGTTCACCAAAATGATATTGCTATGTTTTCCCATAATTTCTATAATTAAGCGGCAAGTAATTATATCGCCGACATCGTTACGGGTTTCCAAAACGATTTGTCCAACCCGTTCCCCTGGGGTTTGTTCCAAAGCAAGAATTTTGGCTCCTTCTAGCCATTTGCGCAAAACCATGGCAAAGAGAGGCGCTTTCATGGGG
>CASEQE010000068.1 GCA_949289995.1 uncultured Peptococcaceae bacterium | reverse complement strand
TCATTGCCGTGGTGGACGGCATGGGCTATGGTAACCTGGAGGACGCCTTCACTGCGGCCGTTGCCGGCGGCAAGCTGGTTACCTTGGTTAGCGATGTGCAGGTAGGGGCGAAGCTGAAGGTTCCCGCCGGTATCACTTTGGACGGCGGCGGCTACACGTTGCAGGCGAACAATAGCCCATGGGATAACACGAACCAAGGCAAACATTTGCTGTCGGTGGAAGGGGCTAGCGAAGCCACCGTGGTGAAAAACCTGGTGTTGGAAAACAATGACCAGGCCCAAGGCATGTTGGCGTATGAAAGCGAAAACGTAACCTTGGAGCAGATTACCATCAAAAATAGCGCAGGCATTGGCCTGACGGTGAACGACTCCCAGGTAACCGCCAGCGGCCTGCAAATTGCCGGCAGCCAAACCGGCAGCGTTAATGTGGATCGAGGCGACGCCCACTTCACCTTGATCAGCGGCAATCTGGCCGATCCGCTGCAGATTTGGAGCGAATTGCAAGATTTAGCTGCGGTAGAGGCGGCAGGTTATCATGCCTATGACGTCTCGGGCTTTTATATCTGGTCCCAGGCAGCCGTGGATCAGATATTGGCCCAGACCGGGCTGCCTATTACGCAACTCACCCTGTTAACCGATCAAACGGTGGATGGGGATTTGACGGTGCCGGAGGACGTGAAGTTGATTGTGGCCGACGGCGTAGAGCTGACGGTAAACGGCGATATTAGCGGTAAAATTTACGATGAAACAGATGCGCAACTGATCTTTTCCGCCAGCCAATTGCGGGAATTTGCCGCTGCAGTCAATCAAGCGGACAAATCCTATCAGGGCAAAACCGTGCGGTTGATGGCGGATATCGATTTAAGCGGCCAGGACTGGACGCCTTTGGATGGTTGGGACGGCAATCTGAACCAATGGCATTTGGATGGCAACGACCACACCATTAGCGGCATGACCATCGTCGGCACCGGTTCTTTAGGTTTTGTCGGTAGTAACGCTTCCGATTTTACCATTAGCGATTTAACCTTCGACCAGGCGACGATTAACGGTTCCGGTAGTTTTATCGGCACGGTGGTGGGCTACCAATACGGTACGGTGACTTTGAACAATGTGGACGTAACCAATAGCCGTATCGAAACCAGCATTGCCAATCGAGGCATCCGCATCGGCGGTTTGGTAGGTTTTTCCCTATTGCATGACGGGGCCAAATTGTATTTAACCGATTGCGACGTAGCCAATTGCCTAATCACCGGCTATCACAATGCCTGCGGCCTGGTGGGTACGATGTTCAATCTCTACAGCCAGGCAAACTGGTCGATGAGCAATTGCTCGGTAACCGATTGTCAATTCCACATCGGCACTACCACCGAAAAATATGTCGGTCCCTTTACCGTAAACGGCGGCGGTACGGATACGGGCGATAACGGTTATCGTGAGCGGGCGGCAAACGACGCCTATTTCATGACGGTTGACGACCATATCGACGTGGCCAACCGGGAATCCGGCAATACGTTTACCTATGGTATGGCGGAAGACGCCCAATTGGAAGCCGCCGATAGCCAACAGCTGGCCTCCTTTGCCGCCAAACAAGGGGCGGAAGTTTTTCTTACGGCCAATACCTATATTCTGCCGGAAACCATTGCCGACGGGGTGACCATTTGCGGCGCAGGAGACGATTCCCTGGTGAACGCCGAAACCATGTATGAGCTGAGCGCCGACGGCGTGACCCTGCAGCAGATCAAAGTGGATGGCGGCGGCGAAGGCACCTCCATTCAGCTCAAGGGCAAGAATACGCTGATTGCCGATTCCACCTTTGTCAACGGCGGCGGGGGTACCTGGGACGCCCATATCGACGTGTGTATCCCTGACGGAAAAACCGCTACCATCCGCAATTGCCATATCAGCGGCGCTTTCCGGGCAATTATCGTTCATAGTGGCAACGTAAAGGTGGAGAATTGCATGCTGGACGGCGTATATCCGATCAATGTCAATTCCGACGACGGCCTGATTCAGCTGGAAGTGAAAGACACCATATTGAATGGTTGGACCAGTCTGGGCAGTATCAAATCTGCTTCTTTCACCGATTGTACGTTTGGCAAAGAGACGATGTACGGCCAATACGCCCATTTCCGGCCCTATGCGCCCACCACGTTGACCCGTTGCGAATTTAGCTCCGATATGACTATAGATTGCGGCGAGGTTAGCGACGTCACCTTTACCTTTAACGATTGCACCAGAAACGGCGTGGAGCTGACCGCGGAAACGCTGAAAGAAATGTTTTTGGAAGATAGTATGACCTACATTCAAGCCAACACTTGGATTGTCAACGGAGAAACCGTGGTATTTTAATAATACCTGTTTTCCAGCGGCGGTTGATCCTATCGCCATAGAAAAATAAGCAACACCGCCAAAGCGGCCGGGAATACCCGGCCGCTTTTTTCTACGCAAATAAGATATGTAGAGGCAAATAAAATAGGCAGATAAGATATGTGAATTTTGCTATTGGCAAAGCAGTGGCGGTGGTTTGGTAACGGCGGGATTGCCGTCTCGATCTGCTTTCGGCGGTTTTCCGCCGGGGCTTTGCTTTTGTTTTTCATCAATGGCTGCAAAAAATATGCCCGGAAGAAGGATTTGCCTTTTTCCGGGCCTGCTGCAAGAGTCAATTTAATGCTTTTTCTTTGTTGGGATTGGCGAATTAGAAGGGGGCGGCGCTGATAAAGCGTTGCAAGATAGCGGCGAGCTGGGCTCGGCTAGCCGTTCCCTGGGGCAGCAATGTGCCGTCGCCCATGCCGCTAATCAAGCCTTGGGCCGCGGCCCATTGAAAAGCTTCCTGGGCATAGGGGCTGATATGGTCGGCGTCGGCATAGGCGGAAAGATCCTGTTTTGCCGTCATATCATAGCCTTTGTTTTGACCGTAGCGGTACAGCATGGTAATCAGTTGTTCCCGGGTAAGGTTTTGTTCCATTTGCGAGCCGTCGGAAATGCCGTTTTGCATTGCCCATTGCCGTCCGGCGTCGTACCAGTTGTTACCGGCGGTAACGTTTGCTCCATCCAAACGGGCCAATACGGTTACCAGCATGGCGCGGGTGGTGGGCGCTTCCGGTTGGAAAAGGTTTGCGCTAACCCCGGCAAACAGTTCTCGGCTGACGGCAAAGTCAATGGCTTCCGCCCCCCAGTAATTGTCCGCCACATCCAGGAAGGTTTTGCCGTTGTCTATTATTTTAATCGTATCTCCGTCGCCGATTGGGGTGGTAATGCCGTTTTCCGTTAGCAGGCAGGTTTTGACAACGCTTTCGCTGCCGCCGGCATGTACGATTACGGCCACCGTGCCGGCAGTGGCATGGGTCACGGGAATTTCCGCTATGATATGGCTAGCGGCAGGTAAATCGATTGTAATCATAGCCGCCGTTTGCCGTTCCTGGCTGGCCCGTACTTCTGGCATGGGCAGAGTGATGATTTGTCCCGCCGCCTGATTCAGCAGCTTTTGGGAAAGGTGCACGGTTGTTTGGCTTTGGCCGTTCACGTCCACCGTGGTAAGGCTACCGGAGCCGTCGAGATTGTCCATGGCGATTTCCTGAGAACCGTCGGCATTTTCCACGGTTTTTATCTGATTGCCTTGGGCATCCTTAACGGTGGTAATCACAACGCCGTCCTTTTTGCTTTCCACCACTTTTTGGCTGCCGTCGGCATATTGGGTGGTTTCGGTGACCGTGCCGCTGGCGGCGTTGGTGACAGTTGTGGTAACGGAACCGTCCTTATTGGTTTCCGTAACCGTTTGGGAATTGCCGCCGGAAGGATGGCGATTTGAGGAATTGCCGCCAATATAAATCCAGGGCAGGGTATATTCGGCGCTGGCAATCGGGCTAAGCAGATTGTTTTGTACCGCTATCGCTTTTAGGGTTGCGGTTTGGCTGATGAAGATGGGTTGGCTATAGACATTGCTGTCCGTTGTGGGGGTGCGGCCGTCGGTGGTGTAGTAGATAAGCGCCTGCTCCGGTCCGGAAATGCTTACCGACAGCGGAGCGGTATAATTGCCTCCCTCCGGGGAGAAGGAAGGGGCTTGGGGAATCAGCCCATCGTTCCACCGAGGTAAATCGGCGACCAACCCTGGGGCATGGGGATTGCTTTTCGCCGCGTCCACGTTTATGCCTTGGGCTTGTAGAAAGTCAAAGGCCTGGGCGATAGGATCGCTGTTTTCCTCGCCGGACAATAGAGAAGCGGTCTGGCTATCGGTCAACTGGGCGCATCTTTGCAGAAACATGGCAATCTGCAGATTCGAGGCGGCGGCATAGGGATGAAAGGCCGGCGGGGTTTCATTGTAGCCCTGCACCACCCCTAATTCTTCAAAAAAGGCGATGGCTGCCTGTTCTATTGGCGTGCAGCAGGCAATATCGCTAAAGCTGGAGGTGAAATTGCCGCTAAGCTGGTCTTGCAAAGGGCCGTCTTTAAAGTTTTCATAGGCGGCCACCACCATTTCCACCCGGGTAACCCCTGGGGAAAAATCGCTGAATTCGCTGTCCTGATATCTTGTCAGCAGCGCGCTAACCTCTATGCCTTTAATCAAGTCATAGGGACGAAAGGCGCCGTCGCTTCCGCCTTGCAAAATGCCGGCGGCGGTTAGGGCGTGGATGGCAGGGCTAAACCAATCGCCCATGGTTACGTCGGTATAGTAGACTTGCGCCGGAGCGGGATTGCTTTTGCAGCCGGTCGCCCGCCACAGCAGCACCGCCGCCTCAGCCCGGGTAACGTTGCCCGTGGGATTAAAGGTGGTGGGGGTTTCGCCGCTGATAATACCGGCAGCCGTCAGCGCGTTGATGGCTTGACGCTGTTGATCGGTGCAGGGGTCTTCCTCACCAACGGCGGCAGGACCGATATCGCTAAAGCCTTGATCCGGAGCCTTTTCCCCAGGCATAAAAACGCCGTAAAACGTTTCCGCCAGTTCCGCCCGGGTAATCGGTTGCGTTAGGTCGCTGCCGGCTAAGGCGCTGGTGGATAGGGTCATGGTCAGCAACAAAGCGATCAGCCCAACCATGAGCCGGGTTTTTGTTCTCTTCATCTTTTTCCCTCCATTTTTTTATTTTAGCGGATACAAAATCATGCATGGTTTGAATAATTATAAAGCATGGTATTGTTTCCGTCAAGAGATACATTGGTTACACTAAAATGAAAAGGTGGTGGTATTGGGTGCGTGAAAAAAAGGCAATGTATGTGGAGATGGGCCGCCGGTTGCGAAAGGCCCGGTTGGCCGCCGGCCTGACCCAGGAGCAGTTTGCGGAACGAACGGGCATATCTCCGCAGAATGTTTCCTGTGTAGAGCGGGGTCTGGCCGGCGTATCTTTGCCGGTATTGCGAAGGATGTGCGAGATCCTTCGGGTATCCAGCGATTCGCTGCTTTGGCAGAATCAAGCCGATAATGATACGGACGGGCTTGTCCGGCGTTTGCAGCAGCTTTCCCCGGAGCAATTCCGGTTGGTGGAGCATATTATTTATGATTTGCTGGAGTTGATCACCCCGGATAAATCAAAAAAGCCGGAATCGTGATTATCATATCACGGTTTCGGCTTTTTTTGGTGTGCAGTATTGCACAATTGTTATATTTGCTAGAAAGGGCGTATTTCAAAACTGTATCCGGGGCATGCCGCTTCCACCAGGGGCGCCTGTTCCGCCGGTATGACCACATAGCCCAGGGCGGGCAGTTGGTTCAAGGGGAAAAAGTCGCTGATGGCAAGATCCTCCAGCTGGAGATAATTCAGCTGCTTCAGGCCGGTTAGCGGTGTAAGATCGGTTACCTGGTTATAGCCTATGGATAGGGTAATCAATCGGCTAAGGGATTCCGCTCCGGCCAGGCTTTCCAGGCTGCCTTTGTGAATATTCAGCACTTCCAATCCGCTTAATCCGCTTAGGGCCGTCAGATCCGGGGCATAATAATCGCCGATGGTAAGGATTTTTAGATCGCTTAAGGCATTGGCTGCCGCCACTGCATTTTCGTCCGGATCCCAAAGCAGCAATTCTTCCAAAGCGATTTGCCGGGTTAGAGGTTGCCAGTTTCCGTCCTTGGGCAGGGTCAGCCCCAACCCCAGTTTACGCAGGTTCAAACCGTCCAGAAAATTCAGATTATCCACCACTGCCGGGCCTATGCTGCCGCTGCCTTCCACGGTAAGGGTTGTCAGCCGTTTCAAACCGGCCAGCGGGCTGTAATCGGTGCCGGGGTTGCCTCCCAAATACAGGGTTTCCAACTGGTCTAGGTTGGCCAGCGGGGAAAAATCAAGAATTTGGTTTTCGCACAGGGCCAAGGTATGCAGGGGCAGTTGGGCCAGTGGGGAAATATCCTGGATTTCCTGGCGACACAGGTACAGTTCCTCCAGATTGGGCATATAAGCCAAAAGTTGCAAATCCTCGTCGCCTATATCACCTGGCGGCAAATCGCCTTGGAATTGATTATCGATGAAGCAGCTTACCCGATAGTCAAAAACCTGTTCTTGGCCGAAGCTGTTTTCTCCCACTGCCGCCAGGCGGCGGATTTGTGCCAATTGGCTGTAGGATATCTGTCCGGTGGGCTGATTTAAGGCTTGTCGCACGGCATTTTCCATAGCGGCGGATTGGAATACCACCGTTTGTTCCGCCGCCGTGGATTCCCCCTGGTGAACGGCGGCGGGCAGCATTTGCGTGTCGCCCCAGAGCAAACCGGCGGCCAGGAGCAACAGCAGCGCTGTGCCGGCAAACACAGCCCGACGTCGGCGAAGAGGTTGTCGGGCCAGGGCGGCGGCAAAAGCGGCGGCGTTTGGATAGCGATCCTCCGGGGCGAAAGCGGTGGCTTTTTCCAGGGTTTGCCGCAGTTGCGGCGAAATATTTGCCGTTTGCGCCAAAGCTTCCCGCTGATAGCTACCGGTAACCAGCCAGATTAGGGTCATTCCCAAAGCGTATATATCGGTACGTTGGTCGGTTTGGGCAAAGCCGTATTGTTCCGGGGCGGCGGTAACCCGGGTTCCCATATGGCGGGTGTCGGTATCCTGGCCGTCTTTGTATTGGCGGGCGATGCCGAAATCGATCATGCCCACGCCGCCATTGTCCAGCAGCAGGATGTTTTCCGGTTTAATATCCCGATGAATTACTGGTGGTTCCTGGCTATGAAAGGTTTCCAACAGGGCGCAGAGTTTGCGACCCAGTTGGCGGCAAAACCCTTCGCTACAAGTTCCTTCTCTTTCTCCGTATCGGCTCAGGGTTTCCCCGGATAAAAAACCGCGTAGCAGATATTCGGTTTCCCCCTGGCGGAAGCAATCCGCCGCTTCCGGTATGCAACCGGGCAAAAGCGGCGCCAGCCGGTTGAGGATACGAAATTCTTCCGCCAAATCTTCCGTGCCAGCGGGCACGGCCTTTAGCACAAAAAGCCGGCCGTCGTCCAGGCGGCGTAGCCGCAGGACGAAAGCATCGGGGCCTTTGTGGGCCAGGCAGGATTCCGGCTGATATTCCTGAAGGATTCGTTGCGGCACGGAAATGTCCGAGGGCAATGGGCTAAACGCTTCAAGAAAATGTTGGGAATGCTTCATGCCAGCCCCTCCTCATGTAGATTGCTCAACAACTCTTCGGTTTCTCCAATGGTTAGATGATGGGCCAAGCCATACAGCACCGCTGCGTCCCGTCGGTTGCGGGCATATAGGGGCTGTCTTCCGGCGATTTTCAGCAGCCGTTGCGCCTGAGCTTCCGGCAACGCCAATAGTAACGCGAAACGCAACAAAAAATTGCGTGTTGGGCGACGAGTGCCGTTGAACAATTGATAGCCGTAGCTGCGTTCCAGATTGCAGTCGATGATCACCTGTTGCAGGGTAAGGTTATGATTACGTAATAAATCGTTTAGATATGAGGAAAGGCTGGGCAAAGCAAAATCTCCGTCTGCCAAATCCGCCGGATTGTCGCTATGGCGAATGATATGTTCCAGTTCTTCTGTGGATTTCATGCCGGATTGCTCCTTCTCAAATAGAATTCAAATAAAAATATTATGACAAAAGCCAATGCAAAAGTCAACACAGAACGGAAGCGGTAAAACCGATATCGTATTTGTCATGATCATGTGTTGTTTCACCAATGTTTTTATTGGGGATTTATCGTTTTTTTGTATAGAAATCATGTTATAAATGGCGTAAACAAAGAAAAGTGAGTTGTTTTTGCTGTTTTTTTCTGTATACTGTTAAAAGACGTTGTATAGAAATCCATAATCAGGGGGGATATGTTTGACGTCGGAGGATATATTATCCATATTGAGCCGTTGCAAGCTTTTTTCTTTTTTTTCCCGGGATAGTTTGCAGGAGCGGATTTTGCCACTGGGGAGCATAACCGACTATAAAGCGGGGCAGCTGATTTTGGAGCCCCAGGCGATACTTCAACGGTTTGGCGTTGTATTTGAAGGGAAGGCCAGCAGCACGGCGGTAATGCCAAATAGAAAAGCGCTGGATTGAATTTCCCACCAAGGACCTTTGTTGAGCATGACCAAAGCCGCGCCAAAACTGGCTCCGGCGGAAACCCCTAAAAGATCCGGGGACATGGTATCGCTCCAATATGGCTTTACATTTGGATAAAAGCAACGGCAAAATATGTGGGTTTTTGTCCGCATAAAAAACGCCCTGTATGGAGCAAATACTGCTTCATACAGGGCGTTTTTTTTTAATTGTCCCTTGGTTGCGGCGGCAAAATTTTTTTATAGGGTTTAGGGCAACAGCCCTTTGGCAAATTGCAAAATGGAATTATGATCCACAGCCAAATTGAGATTTTGTCCATCGTCAAATCCGGCGGTAATGATACCAATTAATTTGCCATGCAGGTTTAAAAGGGCGCCGCCGCTGCTACCGGAAGAAATCGGCGCGGTAAACTGGATCATGGAACGTTGACCCACGGTGCGGAATCCGGAAATAATGCCGTCGGAAACCGTATTAAACAAGCCCAAAGGGCTGCCAATGGCAACCACTTTTTCCCCTCGAACCAAGGGGACGGGCCCTTGCCATACTAGGATTGGCGCCCTTTGTTTATGTATGCGCAAAATCGCCAAATCCAAATCCTGGTTGTATTTAATCAATTCGTTCGTATAAAAAATTTCTTCCTCATCCTCTAAAAGAATGCCATAATGATGACCGCCTGTTACCACATGCATATTGGTTAAAATATAGCCGGTTTCATGGATGATCACCCCGGAACCGGTTTTTATGCATTGGTTTTGCGCATTAAACACTTGCAACATAACCACGGATGCCGCCATTTGCGCCAGTTGCACATAATCCAAAACCGGGCTTTGCTCCGGCGCTTTAGGGATTGTTTGCGGCTGGGAAGACGCCTGTTTTTGATTTGGGCTATATGGGTTTGCCGGGATTGTCTCCGAAGCGTTGCCGGTAGGTCTTTGGGCGGCCCGGCTACCTGTATCATGGGGGAGCGGCGCGGCGCTGGGTTTGTTTTGGCAATCCGTCACAGCGATGGACAGTTGAAGCAGGGTTTCGTCGGTTACGCAGACGTCTTGATTTTCGCCAATATACAGCACGTCGCAACCCAGGCGATAAAGCAAGTAGAGAAACAGATATTCAGACAGTTTGATTATGCCGGAACAGGCGAATTTGGCTTGGCAGGTAATTTTTTTGCTTTCCACAAAAAGACGGGGAAAAAATTGATCGATCCAAAACAACATTTTGACGGCAAAATTACGCACAATGGTTTCTTCCCGGTGGTTGTTTTGACAAAATATTTGCAAAATATCCTGAAAAGCATCTTGAAAAGCTTGTTCCAGAATATAGTTTTCAAAATGAAATGGCAATGTATACCGCCCTTGTTGCCAAAGCGTGGAGTATTTGGCTATATCCTGTCCTTTGGGTTGTTTGGGCAGGGAGGCAACGAATACGCGGCCTTGCCGCTGCAGCGTATCTTCCTTATGCCAAAGTCCCAGCTTTTCCACAGTCTGCGGATATTGCTTCCTGCAGATATAGCGTATAAAGCAGGTTTCTTTTTGAAAGTTGGCATATCTACCCCGGTGGCTGAAAAAATCCTCTAAAGGATCCATGGAGGCGGGGCGCAGCACCACTTGAAAATACGGTTTGTAGTCTGCCATGGGTATTGCTCCTTTAATGCATAACATATATCGGGACAAGGAATTGGCGTGTTAGAATCCGGCCATTTGGCAAAGGGCTGTTGGCAATACAAAATCGTCAAAGCGGTTTGCCGTGGTATCCGTCAGCTTGTTTGTACAGCATATGCTGCCGACAGGATATTGATTAGGGACAATGGCAATATCTGCCTGCAACAACATGGGAATATCCATGGCGCTGTCTCCGGCGCAGATGATACCTTGGGCTTGAAAGCGGTTGCGCAATTTGGCAATGGCGGCGCCTTTGTTTACCGGCGGCGGCAAAAAATAGATTTTTCGCCCCCAGACTTCGATATGCAACGGCGTAAGCTGGCGTAAGGTTTCCACAAGCGTTATGGCGTCTTGGGAATGATCGCAAGCTGCAAAGACAAACGTATGATCCACCAAACGGTAGCGTTTGGCCAATGGCTGTGCCGCCAGAATTTGTTGTATATCCGCCAGCGCCTTCTGCCAGGGCAAAACCTCCTCTTGGGATTGGTTTCGCCATTGCTGATCCATTTCTCCTTCCACCAGCAAAACGGCGCCATTGGTGGTGACGGCGTAGGCCGGACGGCAACAGGATGGAAATTGAATCCGCCGGTATTGATCCATGGAACGGCTGGTTATGGGTATAAATAAACCCAGCTGCATAATTTTTGCCAAATATTCCGGGGCGTTTTGCGCCAGATAACCTTGGGGCGCACCGTCCAGCATTTCCACGCAAATATCGCTTTCCCTGGCATGACTGGAAGAAAACAGCAGGGTATTGTCCAAATCGCTGGCAAAAATAATGTTTGGCATAATCAGTTGTCTGCAAGCCTCTGAATCAGCCCACAGGCGCGATAATTTACCAGCGGGTATTCGATCAGCGGCACGTCTTTCTCCTTTGCTAGTTGATAAATATGGCCCAGATGTTCCTCATCGTCCATGCTGGCCACCAGAACCATCCAGGGAACCCGGCGCAAAAGCACCCGGGTGGCTTCGCCGATACCGGGCTTAACCAGGTTGCGCTGGGATATGCAAAACTGCCGGCAAATTTCATCCACTTCCTCCATGGCCGTTTTCGTCGCCGGCCGTTCCGGGAAAACCGCCGGCGTATCCAGGCAAAAATGGCAGGCTACCGCCTGAATGAAAGAATAGGTTAGATCCTGATCCAGCCATTGGCGATAAAATGCCGCGCCATGAAAATCCTGGCGGCCAATAATGTCCTGGCGGTAAAAGGTTCTGCTCAACAGTCCGGAAACCGTAGCGTTCAGACAAGAACTGGCGATCAAAAAGTCATCCCGGGTACCGTATTTTTCCGCTATATGGGCTGGATCGGATAATACGGCCAGACCGGGGCTGACGCCGGGATAGTCTTGCATGGCCAGATTTAGCTGGTTTTGTATGGCGCCCTTGCCGGTCCATCCGTCTACAAATTGGATTTGTTGCGGCAGATGGCGGGATAAAATATAATCCATGGCATTGCGGTCGATGCCTTTGTCGCGAATGATGGACAGGGTATAATGTTTCACATCCGCCTGATAGGTCAGGGCGATATAGCGTTTGATCAATACGCCAATGGAAATGCCGGCTCTGGCCAGGGATACCAGCACCGCCTGTTTGCCTTTCTCCGCCCAGATTTGCCGGGCAACGGCGGCTACGGCCGCCGCCGTCATTGGCGCATAGCGTTCTAGGGCGTCCGCATAGGCGGCCAGATATGCCGGGGAAGGTTCATATTCAAGGGGTAGCATTTCCGAATAGTGAACGCCGCTTTGGATGCGCCGTTCCCGTTCCTCGGCGGGTAGGGGAATTACCAAGCCGCTGATATCTTTCAGCAGAATTTCCACATCTTCCGGTTTATAGGTACCAAACATTTTGTCCTCCCTGAATATAAAAGATCCGTCTGTTTTCCGGCAGCGGGAAAGCGGAAAGCACGTTGCATAAGGCGTGGGTGCCGGCAACCGGCGTATCGGATACAACAATCGCCACATCATAGGCGGCAAGATCATAGATATAGGTGGCGCGTTGCCGGTTATAAAAACTTTCCACCTGTTGTCCGGAAAAAATAGGGTATCCTTCCGCCGTGCAAATGCCAATGGGGCTTCTGGTGGTGGCGTGGCAGCGGACGCAAAAGTTTTTGTTCATTTGTTCCAGCAGCACGCCAAGGATCAAGGCCGGGTACATACATTCTTCCGTTCCCAGGGTCAAAATACGGCTGCCCTCAGGGATATCTTGGGCCGCTTGGCCAATAAAGGCTTTTGCCATTTGCATACAGTTGCGTTGATAATCCCCGGCCAAAACGCCTAGTCGCGGGTCGCCCCAGGTAAGCGCAGGCAATGTGGTATATGCAAAATCCAAAGGTTTGACTGCCGCCGGTTGTGCGCTGTCAATTTCCATTTGTTCTACTTGCGGCGTATAATCCTCCGTGGGTAATTTGACCAAATATTGGCTTTCCACGCCGGCCTGGGCCATACGTCTTTCATTTTCCGGGGAAACCCGGTTCAAAATCGAAGCGGCGACGATTCTTTTTTTCGCCAATACAGGATATTGCCGTTTCCATTGGTCAAGCATATGAATCAGGGTTTTGCCGGTGGAGATTTCGTCGTCCACTAAGATCACCGTATCCGTGGCCGCCAGACGTTCCGCCATATGGTCGGCGCATAGTTTTTGCTCCATTGCATGGCTATGTTCTTCCACAAAGTCAATCCACTGCCGGGCTGGGGGAAAGGTTTCCCGGGTGGTATGGAGGTACAGGCAATCCGCCGCCATGCGGCTGGCCGCCACAGCGCCAATTGCCGTTGCCGTTTCGGCAAAGCCGATTACCAGTTTGCTTTCCGGATAATTGTGCCGCAGCAAATCCGCCAAAGCTTCCATCATCCGCAAAGCTTCGGAGGGCTGGGCCGGTATATGCTTGGCTTGCAGCGGATTGACCAGAAGATAAGGCCGTTTCCGGTTTTCAAACCTTTTGGCAATACGCAAAGTGTTTTCACTGGTATATGCAGGCATGGATTGCCTCCTTTTTTGATTGAATCGTTACAAACGCTTTTATGGAAAATAACAGGGGGCGGTTATCAGGCGGCACGGCGCTTACCCAGTAAGAAACCGAATCCAGTGCCGCAAACGCCGCCGACAATATGCATTAGGTTGGCCACATTGTCCCGAATAAATAGCATGGAGTAAATTTCCTGCCCTAGGTATAGGGCGCCTGCCAGTAGCAGGGTGAGGGGAATTTTGCCATCTTTCATGCCGGAAAGGGAGGCCAGCATAATCAACATAAAAACAATACCGCTGGCTCCCAAAAGAGCGGTATGGGGAAACAGTACAAAGTGCAGAATTCCAGAAACCAGGGCGGTAAACAGTATGCCCAGCAATAGGAGGCGGCTGCCGTATTTTTCTTCCATAGGCGGCCCCACCACCAAAAGCAGCAACATATTGCCAAGAAAATGGCTGAAATCCGCATGTCCTAAAACATGGCCGAAAAAGCGCACATAGGTAAAAGGATTGGCCAGGGAGGAGCGATAGACGGAAAACAACTGGGTTGTGGTCCATTCTGAAGTCAAATGCCCCAGCAGCAATGACAAAAGCGATAGGAAAAAGAAGCTTAGTATCACCGGGGAATTATATTGTAATTTTTTCATGGTTTGGTTTCTCCCAATGCTTTGCCGTTTGGCATGGTTAAGGTTTGACCATATTCGAGAAGAGGGTATAGGCGGAAGGCGCGGCAACCAATATGGCGTTGAGAATTTCTGGTCTGTAACAAGAATTCATCGATAGCGCCTTCATATACAGAGAAAAAGAGAAGGAATCGAAAAATTCGCTTCTCTTTTTCTGTCTGATTTCATTTTTATGTTAGGAAACGAATTGTCATCTGCGCAAAGTTTACATAAAACGCTTACATAAATCAATAAGCGCCGGATCTTTTGTGGCTTGTCCTATGGCGTTGAATTTCCATTCATCATTGTGGCGATAGGCTTCGCCAAAGATCATTGCCGTCATGCCGTCATAGTTTTCCGACAGATTGAATTTGCATAATTCTTGACCGTTGCGGGCGTCGACAATACGAATAAAGGCGTTTTGGATCATGCCGAAATGTTGACGACGTTGCATGGCTTGGTAGATGTTGACCACAAATACGATACGGTCATATTCTCCGGGCACTCGGTTCAGTTCGATAACGATTTGTTCGTCGTCGCCTTCACCGGCGCCGGTAAGGTTATCCCCCATATGTTTGACAGTGCCAGAGTAATGTTGCAAATTGCCAAAATAGACGATATCTTTTTTGTCAACCAATTTGCCGTTTTTCAGCAAAAGCGCCGATGCATCGCAATCTATGGCCTGTGCCGAACCGGAAAAAAGTGCGCCAAATAGGCCGCCTTTGCTGGCGGGTTTTGCTTCATCCCAGCCCAAACCGACAATTACTTTATTTAGACCCTCTTTGCCTTCTTTGGTCAAACTTACTTTTTGGCCTTTTTGTAAGCTAATGGACATGCTTATGCTACCTCCTTATTTTTTCCAGCCTTGCAGGCCGGATTTGCATAAAGCTCTAAGAACAGCTCTGCCAGCCGGCTTATTCCACCTCCACGCCATAATTGGCGCAAAGCGCGGCCAAACCGCCTTGATAGCCGCTACCGATGGCGTTAAATTTCCATTCGCCGTTATTTTTATAGAGTTCGCCAAACACCGCGGCTGTTTCAATAGAAAAATCTTCTCCCAGATCATAGCGCAACAGCTCCTGGCCGTTGGTTTCGTCAAAAATGCGAATAAAGGCATTGTTGACTTGGCCAAAATTCTGTCGCCGTTCTTCCGCTTCATAAATGGTAACGGTAAAGGCGATACGCGAAATATGATCGGGGATTCGCGTTAAATCGATTTTGATTTGTTCGTCATCGCCGTCGCCTACGCCGGTAAGGTTATCGCCGAGATGGGTGACCCCGCCGGAGGGATGTTGCAAATTGCCATAGAAAACAAAATCTTCCGTGCGGCTGACTTTGCCGTTTTCTCCCAGGAGAAAAGCCGCCGCATCCAGGTCGAAGGCGCCGCCGGTATCAAAGGCGTTTACATCCCAGCCCAGACCCACTACTACCCGGGACAAACCAGGATTGCCTTTGGTTAAGTTGACTTTTTGTCCTTTTTGTAAACTAACAGGCATATATTACACGCTCCTTATGCTACTTCAATGCCATAATGTCCGCAAAGCGCCGCCAAACCGCCTTGAAAGCCGCTGCCAATGGCGTTAAACTTCCATTCGCCGTTGTGGCGATATAATTCGCCTACCACAATCGCAGTTTCAATGGAGAAATCTTCCCCCAGATCATAGCGGATCAAATCGGTATCCGTACTCATATCCTGAATATGAATATAGGCGTTGGAAACCTGACCGAAGTTTTGATTGCGGGATTCTGCATCGTAAATGGTAACGGTAAAGGCAATACGTTCCACATTGGCCGGCACTTTCGCCAAATCCACGACGATTTGTTCGTCATCGCCTTCACCTTCGCCGGTGAGATTATCGCCTAAGTGTTTGACGGAGCCGCTGGCATGTTCCAGGTTGCCATAGAATACAAATTCTTTTTCCGTGGGGCATTTGCCGGAAGCGTTTATCATAAAAGCGGCGGCGTCCAGGTCAAAATCGACCCCGGAATCGAAAGCGTTTACATCCCAACCCAAACCGACCAAAATTTTGCTTAAACCGGGATTGCCTTTGGTTAAATCTACTTTTTGTCCTTTGCTTAAATTAATTGGCATCGTTTGATCCCCCCTACTATATATACTATATATTTAATTGATTCATTGGTAGCCGTTTTTGTTTTATTTTTTATCCGGCATATTGAAGCGGTTATTAAAGTCTGATTTAATGGCTTCCAGACGTTTTTGGTCTTCCACCCGTTGTTTGCGGGCATTTTCCTGAATTTGTTTGGTTTCGTCAATGCCGGAAACAATGGTTTGCCATGTTTTTTCCAAGGTTTCGATTTTAATGGAGCTGCCGGAAGCCAGCCTTGCGGTCATCTTCGCTTGTTCCGCAGTGTTTTGGGCGTTGCGGATCAGCATTTCATTTGTTTTGGCGTCCAAGGCGGACATGGCTTCCGCCTGAATCCGCTGGCGCTTCAGCATAATGGCCTGGGTAAGAGCCTGTTTGAATACAGGCAGGGTAATGATAAATGCGGAATTGATTTTACGCACCAGGTTCATATTGCTAAACTGCATGGTTTTAATCATCGGAATGGCCTGCATGGCCACATTTTCCGCGGTACGCAAATCCTGCGTTCGTTGTTCCAGCATCATCAAGGCCTGGTTCAGGGTGGTCAATTCAAATTGAATGGAATTGTCGCCGCTTTGTTCCATATCTGATTGCCGTTGATGGATATAGGCTTCCAGTTCCCGACAGCCCTGCTCGCCGGCAAGAATATATTTCACCAGCTCGTGATAGTAGTTGACGTTGGCCTGGAACATATCTTCCAGTTTGCGGTTGGATTGTTTGATTTCCGTTTCATATTGTTTGAGCTGGACATAAATTTTATCCACTTCTTCGCCCATGGTATGGTATTTGGCCAATATTTTTTCCAATTGTTTTCGCAGATTGCCAAAGAGTTTTCCGAATAATCCTGGGTTTTCTTTGATTTCTTCGATATCAAATTTGTCCATGATTTTGGCCAGCACGGTTAGCATGGCGCTGGATTCGTCCAACTGGGACATATTCATGCTGTTCAAAACCACGTCGGAGCATTTGGAAATTTCTTCGGCGGCATTGGCGCCAAAGGATACAATGGATTCCAGATTGTAGACTTCGATTTGGCTAGCCAGACGATCCACTTCCGGGGAATTGGTCAGGCTTTGATTCATTTGCTGCCGGTCGGCAACAATATCATATTGCTGATAGGTTTCTACTTCCGCAGCAGGAACGGTTATCGCCTGATCCTGTTCCTGCACTGCGCTTGCAGCAGGTTTGTTAAAGTCTAATCCCATAATTAAAAGCTCCTTCCAAATAATCTTTTGATTGAATGCAGGCCGCTTTCCTGATCGGAACGAAATTCCGGCACGGATAAATCGTATACGTATTCGCCAATATGGTGTTCGTTGACATAATCCACAGGAAGAAATTTTTCAATGCATTGGTAGCCGGTGGGTATAAAAAACAGAATATCAAATCCTACCAGGTTGAGAAATGCTATCAAAATACTGTCTTCCAGGGATAGTATTTTTTCGGTTGTATTGATAATCAGCAGTTTGGGATTTTTTTTGGTAAAATCGAAGTTTTGAATCAAACGGAGCAAGTCTTTGTTTAGGTTCAAAGCGGTTGCGATAATGGTGTATTCGGTGCCGTTTTGATATGTGCCGGCCACGATTCGTTGATCCAAAAGCAATTGCAGCTTGTTCAGCAGATAATCCTGCATTTCGCTGCGGAGTATGCCGTAGCCATAGGCTTTATGGGCTTTGATTTTGTTTTTTAGCAGTCGTCCGTTTTGCAAAAATTGCGTGGCAAAAGGTTTGATCGGATTGGCGGTCAGCGACGTTAACCAGGGAACCTGGGAAACCAGTAGGGTGTTGGGGGTAAGCAGTTTTTTGATATCCATCCAATATTGGTTGGTTTGTCCGTCTTTAACGCCGCAAATTTTTTCCAGCAAAACGGGAATGGTAACGGTTTGATTCATTACCGCAAAGCTGGGACGATATTTTACCTCCTGATCCCATAATATGGAAATTTCTTCATACATGGCTCGCAGGGTAACCGCTTCCGCTTGGCTGTATTGCTGATTGCGGTACATGCCGCTGTCCTGATACATCAGGGTGTCCAGGTCCCGTTCCGCCTGATAAGCGGCGGTGCTCACCCGCATACGGGCCGGTTCCACCGGAAACGTTTCCAATGCCAGAGATTGTTCCAAACGTATTTCCAGCAAAGAGGGATCCTGCAGCGGGCAGGTGGAATTCAGATCCGGCAGTAAAACCAGTACGTCCACGGGAAGCCGGGCAAGAAAGCGTAGAAACAGCGCCTCGTTGGCGGTGGTGCATTTGCCAAAAACAATGAATACCGAAATTTGCGGCATTTGCCAATGGGCAAACAGATCTTTTTGATAGCGTTTGAGCCACACCAGCAAATAAACGGCTTTGTTGGTGAGGCGTGCGATATTGTTTCCATCTTGTTTGCTTTCTTCAAAGATGAGATCAATAAAGGTTTTGACCATCAGCCTTTGCAGTTGCGGATTGGCCGTATATTGTATGTTGGCGGATAATCCCGCTGCCAGTTGTTCCACATTTGTATAGTTCTGCCGGCGAATAGCGGATATTTCTTCTGGGGACGGCAAGGGAATATTGCCGTTTTCCAGGCAAACTCCTCGTCCGCTGGTTTGCAGCTGCTTATAAAAAGAAAAAATATCATTGGGGAACAGCAGTTTGTCCTCTACGCCATATTGGATGATAAAAGCATTGTAGAAAAAGCCGGCTTGTTTGCCTCTTTGCTGGGCGTCGGTTAAAATTTCCCGGATATCCGCTTTGTTCATCCAGGCATTGGTACAATTATCAATGGACGGCAAGGCGCCGTAGAGCCGTTGGCGGTTGGCTTCTTTGGCCATTTCCTGTTGCAGCCATTTTAAATTGAAAGAATCGGGAAAAGCGGTGGTTCCCGGTTCTTCATATAAGGATGAAATTTCTGAACTTTGATCCAGATGCCGGTAAGCGGCGTCTCCCTCCGGTTCCAGCAGAACGATATCCGCCCCGGCACGGGATAAAACCAGAAACATCTGCAACTCATAATAGCTGATGGTTCCGTTATACAGGATTTTGGGAAGATTTTCCGCTCCCAGTTGATGTATGATTCTTTCAAATTTGTAATAAAGCCAGCACATATACTTGATATAGGCGTTGCGCAGCATGTTTTCGTTTTTCCCCTTGGCCAGCATATCCTGAAAAGAGGAAAAAATCGCCGCGGCCACGTTATCCCTTTGCTGGTCGGACATACGCGGCAGCCATTTGTGCAGTTTATTTTTAAGAAATGTTAGATCTAAGCGGAATTCCGTTCCCATCATCTCGGAAAAATAGGCCAGTTGATTGGCGTCGGGATTGGCAAGTTTTCCGTCGATGATTACCCCTGCCCGTCGGGCCGCGTCATAATATTGTTTAATAAAATCAAAAATAGCAGTGGAATACCCGGCTATGCGACAAAAATAAACGCCTTTTTCCTCCCTGCCGGATAGCGGGGTAAAAAAATCACGCAGGTTTTTTGGTATAATATGTTTTTGCATTTTGGCAACATTCCCAAGAATACATAATGGATGATACAAACTATTTTTATTATACCATTTTCCAGATTTTTTTCAATATAAAGCGAATGCCATTTACAAAAGAAACCGGCAGGATCCGTTTGTTTTGTGGGATAGGGGTATTTTACCAGTTTTGTTTTTAAGTTTATTTCTTTGTGATTCTATGTTAAAATAAATATACTGGATGTAAAGTATATTTTTTCTTTATACGAGGTATCTGGATGAGCCAAAAACACAATGGATATGAGGTAGGGGCGCTAATGTATTGTCCCGCCTATTCCCACCGGGCAATTGCCCAAGCATTGTTACAGGAACAATACCCTAGTCCATTTTCCTTGGCCTTTTGTCTGGAGGATACTTTACCGGACGCCATGGTAAAAGATGCGGAAAGAGAATTGTTCCAGGTTTTGCGGCAAATCAGCGACAATGCGGCAAACCATTCTTTTTATCTGCCGCTGATTTTCATTAGAATACGTTCGCCTTGGCAATTAAAGGCATTGGCCGCGGCTTACAGCCCGTTTTCCCATATTCTTCAGGGCTTTATTTTACCAAAGTTTTTTATAGAAAACAGTATGGACTATATTCGGGCCATAGAGGAGCTTTCCATTGCCTATCCCGGCTATTGCTATATGCCGATTTTTGAATCCCCATCCATGATCGATTTGGCCAGCCGTTATGAAAATCTTTCTTTGGTAAAACGTCAGCTGGATAGCGTATCGGACAAAATTCTCAATATCCGTGTAGGCGGCAATGATCTTTCCCATGCTTTCGGTCTGCGCCGGCGGGTAAGTGATACCATCTATGATTTGAAGCCTGTGGCCAATTTGCTGATCGATATTGTTGCCACATTTGCTCCCCAATATGTGGTTTCCGGCCCGGTATGGGAGTATTATGCCGGGGAAGGCTGGCAAGACGGCCTGCGCAAAGAGCTTTCTTTGGATCTTCTTAGTGGATTTATCGGTAAAACCGTGATTCATCCCCGGCAAATCCCAGTGGTCAATCAAATGTTGCAGGTGTCCCCGGGGGATTATGAAGACGCCCAGCGGATTTTGGCATGGAATCAGGAAAATCAGCTGCTGGTTTCCGCCAATGCAGACGCCACCCGGATGAACGAATACAATACCCATTTCAACTGGGCCAATAAAATTTTGCAGCTGGCCCGGGTGTACGGGGTGCGCGATGATTAATGCAACGGATTGACAGTTATTGCCTCGCCGGCTATTTGCTTAAGGACTTATACGCGGCCAGAAAAGCCCGGAAAACCATGGTTTTCCGGGCTTTTCTGCATATGGTTTTTTAGCATGATTGCTCCCAGGCGACTGAGGAAGCGGATCGCGTCTGGACTTGTTTGCGCTATGGACGGTTCCCCTGCAACAAACCCATGAGCATTTGCGCCGCTTGGGCCCGGGTGGCATAGCCTTGGGGATTGAGTGTGCCGTCGCCCATACCGCTGATCAGCCCGGCGTTTACCGCCCAGGCCATGCTTTCCACAGCCCAGGAGGATATGGTTTCATAGTCGGCAAATTCCCGGATCGCCATGTCGCCTTGGCTGACGTCATAGGCCTTATACTGGGCGTAGCGGTGAAGGATAGCCGCCAGCTGCTCCCGGGTGATGGAATCCCCAGGGCCGAACAGGCCGCCGCCGTAGCCGCCAACGATACCATTGGCATTAGACCAAATGACCGCGTCGGCATACCAAGCGGTACCGGCCACATCGGTAAAGGCGCTGCTGCCGGTGATGGCGGGCCTGCCCTCTTTGTTGTAGAGGATCTGGCAGAGTTGGGTGCGGGACAGGCTATCATTTGGCCCGAACAGGTCGTTGCCGTAGCCGTTCATAAGTCCGTTGACGAGTACATAGTCCACCGCTTCATGGTACCACGCAGAGACGTTCACATCCCTGTAGGAGTATGCCGGGCAATTCACGCCGCCGGGGCAGTTCTCCCAAACAGGGGCAATCTTCTGGAATACCCCTTTGATCTCCACCTTGGATTTGGGCATGGTGAAGGTGTATTTGCCGTTTCCTTTGTTCATCAGCTTCACCTCATTGCCTTTGGCGTCGGTGACGCTGAGCTTCTTCAGCTCATAACCTTCGTCCGGGGTGACCGTGATGGTGACGGTGTTTTCCTTGGCCGCGCTGCGGTGGCTGACGGTGATGGAGCCGCCGGTAAGCGATTCCGAAACGGTTATCGGGTAAGTGTCAGGGCCGCTGCTTGTTCCGCCGCCGCTGCTGCTGGACTGCCGCCTCACCTCAAAAAGAAGCGTCACGTTAGCATGGGGCATCTGGTTGCCGGATTGGCCGAAGATGGTGAGGACATCGTCGTAGTTCCCGGCGGGCAGGCCTTGTTTGGGCTGGATGGTGAAGGAGACAGTGTCATTGGGGGCCACATCGGCGGAGGGAGAGAAAGCGCCGAAGATGTAGTGATTCGAGGCGGACAGGGTGAGCGTCATATTTTGGTTGCCCATGTTGGTAATCTTCACCGTCTGTGCGGCGGGCTGTTCATAGTTGGTATAAACGCTGCCAAAGTCCAGCGTATTCGGGGAAACGGAAATATCATAGACAGCCATGGTCTGGATAGTGGGCGGGATAAACGCATCGCCCAGCTTTGTCTGAAGGGTTTCCACATCAGCCTTGTTTTCCTCCGTGTTGGGGAGGGTGCTGCCGGTGAAGTCCCATTTGGTGACGGTATCAGTGCCGAAGCTCTCCGCACTCACCAGCTCCGCCAGAGCGGAGATGGAGGTGAGGGACAGGTTTTCGGCCGTCAGGGAAATATATCCGGGGAATTTAGAACTGTCCTTGGTTATCAGGCTGTCCAACTTGGTCACGCCGGTGCCAGAGATGTCCAGGGTTTCCAGCATCGTCAGATCCTTCAGAGCGGACAGGTCGCTGACGCCCTTGTTGTTGCTGAGGTTCAGGGTTTTTAGCGTAGCCGCCAGGCTGCTCAGAGCGGACAGATCGGCGAGGCCCGTGCCGCTGAGATCCAGCTCGGTGACGCCGGTGAAGAAGTCCAGCTTCGTAAGGTCGGCGCTGCCGAGGTCCTGATTGGACAGATTCAAAGTGGTGATACTCTGGTAATAGGCGGTCAGGCCGTTAAAGCGGGTCTGGGCATTTTGGATGACGCTGGGCGGGTTTTTCATAAAGTCCTCCGCCTCTTTATAGGCCTCCACAGCCTGCTCCAAAATTGCCCATCTGAGCGTATTATTGTTCACGGCGTTTGCAAAGTTTTCCTTCGCCTGCTCCGCCTTGGTCAGGTAGTCCACGCCGAATCTGGCGGTGAGGGTAATGCCGTTCTCCGGAACAATAAAGGTATACTCGGTGTTGGTGCTGACTGCTTCCTCCTGCCCGGCCTTATACCAGCCGATGAAATAGTAGCCGGATTTGGCGATGGCGGTGATGGTAGCGCTGTGGTTCTCCTCATAATTGCCGCCGCCGGTGACGGTGCCGCCGTCCGTCGGGTCGGCCTCCAGTTTCACCAGATAATACGGTTCGCTTACAAACACGGCGGTCAGGGTGCAGTCGCCGTTGGCTTCAAAGGTGTAGGTTGCATCAGCATCGCTGATGATCTGCCCGTTTTCATCCTGCCAGCCCCAGAAGACATAGCCCGCGTTTGTGTTCGCAGTGGCGGTGACGGTGACGTCGTCGCCGTTTTTGTACACGCCCTTGCCGGACACGGTGCCGCAGCCTTCGTCGCCCTCGACCTCCAGCTTGATGAGGCTGGCCTCATCCGCCGGGAGCACGATCACCTGGGTGTTTCGGGCACTGATCAGGCAGCCCTCATAGAGCGGGTTGCCCTCGTCGTCGTTATAGCAGGCCAGAATGTGCGCACTCAGTTCTGCCGCGTAGATGATGGGATGGTCGGCCAAGAAGTAGCCGGTTTCTGTATATTTTTTCTCCGGTTCCTGCCACTCCAGGGTCACCGGGATCTGGTCGTAGATCTCGGTGCCGTATGGGCTACCGTCATTCTTGTACCAGTCCTGGAGGTAGGCGGTGGTGGCCAGGTCGCCCTGGGTGCAGCCTACCTTGCCGTAGACCACCGGGCGGCCGGGGGTGCCGGGGCATTTTCCCAGCACCAGTGCGTCCTCATACACCACATCCAGGGCGGCATAGTCCGCGTTGCCGGGGTGGAAGACGTGCACGTCGTAATTGCCGGGGAGGATGATCTCGTTATTGTCGATGGGATCCCCATTCTCATCCAGCAGCGTCTGGGTGTAGTTCTCCCGCGGCGCCTCGTTGTCCAGGTATGGCAGATCGTAGAACTTGTAGACGTGGTGCTGGGTGTAGAAACTGGCGGGCTCGCCCTGGTAGTGGAACCACGTCACGGTTTTTTGCGTGGCGGGGATTTCCTTTTTGAGTTTGGCCTCGATCACATGGTTCCCCGTGACATTTTCGAAGGTATAGCTGTTGTCCACCAAACTGGAAATGGATACGGTCTTGCCGTCCACTGTCACGCCCAGCAGATTGTCGTCCA
>CASEQE010000067.1 GCA_949289995.1 uncultured Peptococcaceae bacterium | reverse complement strand
AAGCGGCAGCCGCCGCAATAGCGGCGGCTGCCCATTGTCCGTTATGGCCTTTTTCCCATCAAGAAGGGCATTTGGCCGCAGCATGCTGGTCTTTGGGGATTTGGCCCCGCCGTCCTTTTATCGCCGCCCATTTGTCCGGCGGTACCGGTGAAATTTTGTATGTCGTGCCGCAGGGAGCGGGTTTTGCTGTACGGGCGGTGGGCCGCGCCGATTTGGCGCCCGGTCAATTTGTGGACCGGTTAGGCGTAGCCATGGGCTTGCCTTTTCCGGCGGGTCCTGCTTTGGAAAGCTTAGCTTTGCAGGCTGGCGAGGCAGCTTTTCCGTTAAAAGTAGCGGTGCGTAACGGGGATATGTCTTTTTCCGGACCAGAGAGCGCCGCCCAAAGAGCTTTGCGCGCAGGCGTATCGCCCGGCGCCCTGGCACAGGGGGTTTTCGCAAATATCGGCGCTGCGTTGAAGAAAGCGTTGGTTTGGGCCTTAGATAGCTATGGCTGCGATTTGGCTTTGGTTGCCGGCGGCGTAGCCGGCAATTCTTTGGTCAAGGCGCATTTGTCGTCCTTGCCGCAGGCACGGTTTGCCGGTCCTGGATATGGCGGGGATAATGCGGTAGGCATCGCCTTCTTGGGCTGTCGCCAAATGGCTGGAAATTGCCAAGAGATATGATGATGTAGGCGGTATAGAATAAGGACGAAGATATGGAAAAAGTAACGCCGCCGGTGATCGGCGTGGCGCAACTGAATAATTATTTACGGGATTATCTTGCCGAGGATTTGCTGCTACAAGATATATTGGTGCAGGGAGAAATCGCTGGCTTTAAAGCCCATAGTTCCGGTCATATCTATTTTACGCTTCAGGAAGAAGATGCGGCAATCAAAGCGGTTATGTTTCGTTCCTATGGGGCGGAGTTGGCTTTTCTGCCTCATGACGGTATGTTGGTCACCGCCTGGGGACAGGTTTCCCTATATGAAAAAAACGGTTCCTGCCAATTGTATGTTAAACGCTTGTTTCCGGCGGGACAAGGCGCTTTGGATGTGGCGAAAGAGGCGTTGAAACGACGTTTGACGGCGGAAGGTTTGTTTGATCCCGCTAGAAAAAAGCCGTTGCCCGCTTATGCCAGCGATATCGGCGTGATTACGTCAGCGGAAGGGGCGGCTTGGGCGGATATTCGCAAGGTGGCTTACGCCCGATTTAAAGGCGTGCGTTTAACTTTGTATCCTACTTCCGTGCAGGGCGTAAAAGCGCCGGAGGAAATTGCTGCCGCTATTGCGCGGGCAGATGCCGCGGGACATCAAGCGTTGATTTGCGGTCGTGGCGGCGGAGCTGTGGAAGATTTATCCGCTTTTGATAGCGAACCGGTGGTTCGTGCGATCGCCCAGGCGCATACGCCGGTGATATCGGCGGTGGGGCATGAGGTGGATTTTACCTTGGCCGATGCGGCGGCGGACGTACGGGCGGCCACTCCCAGTCAAGGCGCGGAATTGGCGGTTTTTTCCGCCGAAGCTTTGCAGCGGGAACTGGCCGCCATAGAGCAAAATCTGCGGCGATTGTTTGCCGCATATATCGATCGGCAGAAGCAGAGACTGATGGCGTTATCGGCTTCCGCTGTTTGGGACAGGCCCGCGCAATATGTGGCGCAAGCTGCCAAAGTTTTGGACATGCATGAAACGGCTTTGCGGCGTTTGGCTCATGGGTATATCGACCGCTGTCATCAGCAAGTGGCGGCGTTCAGCGGTCTTCTGGAGCAGCTTAGCCCATTGGCAACTTTAGCCAGAGGTTATGCTTTGGCGCAAGATGAAAACCAGCGATTGATTTATGATGCGGCCCAGGTGGAGCCGGGAAGTCGTTTGCAGCTGCTGCTGGCCAAAGGCCGGCTAGTCTGTATGGTGGAACAAAAGGAGGAAAAACATGGCGGCTGGGGGGAAGAAAGAGAAAACTTATGAACAATTGCTAAGTGAATTGGAGTCAATCGTGGCGAAAATGGAAGAAGGCGCTTTGCCATTGGCGGAAATGTTGGAACAGTACCGGCAAGGCGTGGCGCTGATTCAACAATGCCGCGCACAATTAGAAATGGCGGAGGAAAACCTGAATGACGATTAAAGAATATTTGCAGCATACTGCCGCTTTGGTGGAAAAACAGTTGCAGGAGATATTGACGGCGCCCAGCCCCAGGGAGGAAACGCTGTTTGCGGCTATGCGGCATAGCGTATTGGCCGGGGGAAAAAGATTGCGTCCCGCTTTATTTTTGGCCACATTGCAGGCTTGCGGCAAAGACGGAAAGGGGTATTTGCCCTTTGCCGCCGCCCTGGAAATGATACATACCTATTCCTTGATACATGACGATTTGCCGGCTATGGATAACGACGATTTACGCCGAGGAAAACCGACCTGTCATAAAGTATACGGCGAGGCGAACGCAATTTTGGCGGGAGATGCTTTACTTACCCACGCTTTTGCCGTAATGGCCGAACAGCCGGCTCCCGCCCGGCCTTTGCTACAGGCTATCGCCTGGGCGGCGCGCCAGGCAGGGGTTGACGGTATGGTAGCCGGCCAAGCGGCGGATGTGGCGGCGGCCGGTCAGGAAATAGACGAGGATTTGTTGCGCTATATCTATAGGGGAAAAACCGGCGCTTTGTTTTCCGCATCGATTATTAGCGCCGCCTATTTGGCGGAGGCTGGGGAGGAAAGAATCGAAACGCTCAAACGATATAGCGATTTATTGGGATATATTTTTCAAATTGTCGATGACGTTTTGGATATTCAAGGCGATGCCGCTATATTGGGCAAACCTATTGGCAGCGACGCCAAAAATGCCAAAACCACATACGCTACGCTTTTGGGCTGCGATGCAGCGATGGCTTATGCTACAGAATTGGCTGCACAGGCCAGGGAATTGCTTTGGGCTTGGCCGGAAGAGGCGGAAATACTTCGCGAGATGCCATCGTTCTTTTGCGCTCGCAAATTATAGTCCGGGAACAGAATAAAAGAAAAAAACGTCTGAATATTGTCTAGCGGTAGAAATTGTGTTATAATACCGCTAACTATGTGAATTCTATGGCGCGAACACTTCGCAGGCTGAAGAAGGAAGAAAGAGAGGCTATGCCATGAAACATAGTAAAATCAGACCGGTTTTGCTGGTTCTAATCGGCGCTTTGCTGCTGCTGAGCGCCGGTTGTGCGCAGCAGGATGAAGGCGATCTGGACGATCCTCAAGTGATCATTATTGAACCGGGTATCGACGAAGAAAATCCGTCTCTTGATAACGAGGATGACCAAGAGACGGAGGAAAATGAGGAAGAAGGGTTTATCGACTACGGTAGCGCCGCCACTTTGGAGGATTTAACCACGGCGCAATCCAAAGTCCAATCCTACTACTTCCAACAAACGATTCCCTATTTGGATGGCAGCGTAGTAATCCAAGTTTGGTTTAAAGACAATCAAATGAAATGGATTTCTACCATGGACGGCATGGTGGGGACGGAAATGTACTATGATTTTAACGAAAACAAGGTGATTTCCTATACCCCGTCGGAAGGAAATACCGCCATTATGATGGAATTCTCTCCGTCGGATCCGGATTTGCCGGATCAACCGAAAGCCGACGATTATCTGTCTTATACGGTGGTTGCGACGGAGGAAATTGATGGACAAGTATGCAAAGTGTTGCAAACGGATACGGGAGATAAATTGTGGGTCAGCACTTTATATGGTATGCCGCTGCAAGTGGAATTTACCGATTCTTTAGGCGATCGCTATACCGTTGCTTATGAGAATTTGCGTATAAACGATATTAGCGATAAAGAAATTGCTTTGCCCGAAGGGGTAACCGTTTACGATATGGGAGCTTCCGGATTGTAAATATGGGAAGTGCCTCACAAAGGGAGTAATTGACATATGCAGATATACTTAAGTATGGGCGTGGCCTTGCTAACGGCATTGTTGGTCACCCCGCTAGCCATTCGCTTGGCGCTGAAATATCATATTGTCGATCAGCCTAATGCGCGCAAAGTCCATCAAACGCCTACGCCTCGTATGGGGGGCGTGGCGATTTATGCCGCTTTTGTGGCCGGCGTGCTGGTTTCCGGCTGCTATACCAAACCGGTGGCGGCGTTGTTGATTGCCGGTAGTTTGGTGATGTTAACCGGTCTGGTAGACGATGTCCGGGGTATTTCGCCAAAGGCCAAGCTGTTAGGTCAAATCGCGGCATCGTTGGTATTTTGTTTTGGTAGCTCAGGCGTGCAGTTTATCACCAATCCACTAAACGGCGGTTTAATTGATTTGGGCTTTTGGGGAATACCGGTCACCGTTTTATGGCTTACCGGCGTTTCCAATGCGGTAAACTTGATCGACGGTTTGGACGGTTTGTCCGCCGGTGTGTCCGCTATTGCCGCGCTGTGTATGGGGGCGGTTTGTCTGGCTCAAGGCAATACCCAGGCCGCTTTGTTGTCGGTGATTTTGGTCTGCGCCGCGGTAGGCTTTTTGCGCTATAACTTCAACCCGGCCAAAACGTTTATGGGAGACTGCGGCTCGTTGTTCCTAGGGTTTGTTTTAGGCGCTATCGCTATTATGGGCTTGTCCAAGGGCGCTACGGTGATTTCTCTGTTTATCCCTTTCATCATTATGGGTATTCCGATTTTCGATACGCTATTTTCGATTTTGCGCCGTCTGTTTCTCCACAAGCCCATTTTTCAAGCGGATAAAGGACATTTGCATCATAGCTTGTTGTCCTTAGGGCTTAGCCATAAGCAGACCGTATTGGCGATTTATGCGATTAGCTTGGTAATGGGATTAAGCGCAGTGCTGATGGCAGTTCTAACCAGTTCGCAGGCTGTGGCGATTTTGATTTTTGTTACCATAGGCATTTTTGCCGGGGCGGAAAAATTAGGCGTTTTGCGTGGTAAGAAGCTGGCTTTGCAAGAAAAGCAAATGCCGCAGAAAACCCGTTAAATCCAAAATAGATTTTAAATAACGTTGAACTAAAGGAGTGTTTGCAATGAATAAAGGCGCCGTTGCGGTGTTGGTTGTTACGGCTTTGGTGTTTGGCGGCGTAGGTTTTGTGATTGGACAAGTGGTGAACGCAGTAACCGTGATGCCGGGCAGTTCAAGCGATCCTCTGGTTTCCCAAAGTTATGTGGATGATTTGGTGGGGCAGAAAACTTTGGAGCTGCAAACCCAGTTGGAAGATTTGCAAGCCTATGTGGTAAACGGCGGCTCCGTGGATTTGCCAGATGACGATGTGCAAACTGGCAGCGAGACCAACGGGAACGATACCAATAGCGATGACAGCGATGAAGGTTATACTTCGGTAAAAGTTTCCTCCGATAGCATCAATATCCGTTCTTCCGCCTCCACGTCCTCCTCTATCGTCGGCACCGCATCTTCCGGTACTGTGTTGACGTATTTGGGAGAAACGACGGCCAGCGATGGCGTTTGGTATCATGTGAAATTAAGCAACGGCGTGGAAGGATGGGCCGCCAGCTGGGTTTGCGGCGATCCGTATTGATTGTTGAAACATGGATTGTCGAAACGATGTATCATGTCGCGAAAAACCGTCTGCGGACGTGACGTTTATACCGTTGGCAATATACAAAGAGGCTGAACAATCGGCGTTGATGCCGGGCGCGGCCTCTTTTGTTTTGCTTATGCCTCAAGGGTATAGAAAAAAAGTGTTTGCACTTTCCTTATTTATATGGTATAAAAATTATTAATCGCCTATATATAAACTATGGATTTTCAATTGGAGAAGGACGGGAGCGCCTATGATTGAAAAAATCGCCGGTTTATCAATCCATTACCGTTTGTCTGGGCAAGGCCCTCAAGTGTTGTTATTGCACGGTTGGGGCGTAGACAGCGATAATTTGGAGGCTTTACGCCTGCATTTGGCTGAGCATTTTACGGTCTGTAGCTTAGATTTTCCTGGATTTGGCCAAAGCCAGGAGCCGCAACAGGTATGGGGGGTAAACGAATACGCCGATTTTGTAAAGACGTTTCTCGCCTATTTAGGCTGGGAACAGCCGGCTGTGTTTGGCCATTCGTTTGGCGGTAGAGTGGCCATAGTGTTGGCGGCTGAAGGTAGCTGCGAAAAGATTATTTTGTGTGATAGCGCCGGTATAAAACCCCGCCGGGGATTGGAATATTATGTGCGGGTTTATTCGTATAAATTAGCCAAAGCCATATGCCGGCTGCCGGGCTTACAGCGTCACCGGCAGCGATTATTATCTTTATGGTTGGATGCGAATCCATCCTCTGATTATCAGGCGGCGCAGGGTATTATGCGGCAAATTTTCGTTAAAGTGGTGAATCAGGATTTGCGTCCCTATCTAAAGCATATTGCCGTGCCCTCTTTGTTGATTTGGGGCGCTTTGGATACGGCGACCCCCTTGGCGGATGCCAAAATTATGGAAAAAGAAATTGCCGATGCCGGTTTGGTTGTTTTTGAGCAGGCCGGACATTTCCCTTTTTTGAGCGAACCACAGCGTTTTTATGTGATTGTTGATTATTTTTTAAGCCACAACGATTAGAGGAGCAATTATGATATTTATAGCCATATTTGTCGCCATCCTTTGGTTTGCCCATTGGTTCTTGCTGCGTTTGCCTCATGATTTGCATATGCTACAGCAAAATTCCTATCGTAACGACCGCTATTGGCGTTGGTATAGACGGAATTTTCATCGGGAAAATTATTTGGCCTCCTGGGCCTTTCTGTTGCCGGCGGCTGTAGCCTGGATTTCTTCTTGGGCGGCTTTCGCGCTGTTTGCGCTGGTATCCGCCGCCGCCATGGCTTGGGGGTTGACGCATAAAGCGAAAACGGTCAAACCGTTGGTTATTACCGCTCGCGTAAAACGTCTTCGTGCCGGGGCGATGGTTGTGGCGTTGTTGCCCGGCGCGTTAATCGGTTTTTTGGCTTTTTATTCCGCCGGAGGCGATTGGAGCAATCGCTTAATGGCAATGTTAGCCGCGTTGGTTGCCGGTTGTTTTCTCCGTTTTTCTTTTGTGTTGGTCTATCTGGCTAACGCTTTATTGACGCCTGTGGAAAATAAAATCAACCGCCGTTTTTATCGGGAAGCCCAAGCAAAATTGGCTGCCATGCCCCATTTATGGCGGATAGGCATAACGGGAAGTTATGGCAAAACCAGCGTGAAGAAGATATTGGAAGCCATTGTGTCGGAAAAATATTATACGTTGGCTACGCCGGCTAGCTATAATACGCCGATGGGTATATCGCGGGTGGTTCGGGAACAATTGCGTCCTACCCATCAGGCCTTTATTGCGGAAATGGGCGCGCGTCAAAAAGGCGATATACGAGAATTGGTAGAGTTGACAACGCCGCAAATCGGTATACTCACCGCTATTGGACCGCAGCATATGGAGACTTTTGGTAGTCAACAAGCAATTGTGGACACAAAATTTGAATTAATACGCGGCTTGCCAGCCAGCGGTGTGGCGGTGTTGAATTTTGACGATCCGCTGATTGCGTCCCATGCCTACCAGGCACCTTGCGCTACGGTAAGTTTTAGCTTACACAATTCCGACTGCGATTTTTGGGCGGAAGATATCCGCTATGATCAGGATGGTTGTAGCTTTACTCTTTGCAGCCGTCAGGAAAAAGCGGCTGTGCATAGCCGGCTGCTAGGGGAGCATAATGTGTGCAACATTTTAGCGGCGGCAGCGGCGGCGGCGCAAATGTCGATACCGCTATCTATGGCGGCGCGCGGCATTAAACGGTTAGCGCCGGTGCCCCATCGATTGGAACTGAAACGAAAAGGCAAATATTTGCTTTTGGACGATGCCTATAACGCCAATCCAGCAGGGGCAAAAGCCGCTTTATCCGTGTTGTCCGCTTTGGCTGGTGGCCAAAAGATCGTCGTTACCCCGGGCATGGTGGAGTTAGGTGCGCAAGAAGAAGAACTGAATCGACAATTTGCAATAGAAATGACAAAAGTTGCCGATTATATTATTTTTGTAGGCAATACGCGAGGAAGAATGATGGAAGCGGCGTTGAAAGAGGTAAATTTCCCACAGCAGCGTTATTATATTGCCGCTAATTTTTCCGATGCGCAAACAAAACTGGCGCAAATTGTACAAGAGAACGATGTGGTTCTATATGAAAACGATTTACCGGATTTGTATTAGCACAGGGGGAGCCATATGGAAAAGATTGCTGTTGGCGTGATTTTCGGCGGGAGAACGGTAGAGCATGAGGTTTCGATTATTTCTGCTTTGCAGGCCATGCTATCGTTGGACAATGAGAAATATCAGGTCATACCGATTTATATTTCCAAAGAAGGTCGTTGGTATAGCGGGGAAAATCTTCTATCTTTGGATAATTTCCGCAATATGCCGGCCTTATTAAAACAAGCGCGAGAAGTATGTTTTTCACCGGCATTTGGCGAACATATGCTGTTCGAACGTTTCCCATCTAAGGGAAAACCCTGGCAACGGCGAATCGATGTTATGCTGCCTGTTGTACATGGCACTTTTGTGGAGGACGGCTGTTTGCAAGGACTGTTGGAATTGTCCGGTATACCGTATGCCGGACCCGGCGTGTTGGGCTCTGCTTGCGGCATGGATAAAATCGCCATGAAAGCCGTTTTGAAGGAGGCCGGTATTCCGGTAGTAGATTTTTATGGTTTTTATTTTCAACAATGGCAGGAAGATCAGCAGCGGATGATCGAAACGTTAGAAAACAAACTTCTCTATCCAATGATCGTGAAACCGGCCAACTTGGGATCTTCCGTCGGTATTGGTTTGGCTAGAACGCGGGAAGCGTTGATCGCCCGCATTGAAATCGCCGGGGAATACGCTTGCAGAATTTTGGTGGAAAATGCTGTGGAACCGTTACGCGAGATCAATTGTGCGGTTTTAGGTAAACCTGGAGATATTCGTTTATCTTTATGCGAAGAACCGTATTCGAAAGAAGAGATCCTTTCTTTTGCTGATAAATATCTTAATTCTTCTAGCAAAGGTATGAGCGGGGCTAAACGGCGTATACCAGCTGATTTACCGCCGCAAACTACGGAAGAAATTCGTTCTTTGGCGGCACGGGCGTTTACCGCTTTGGATTGCCGGGGCGTTTGCCGGGTTGATTTTTTGCTTAACGGAGATAGCGGCCAGGTATATGTAAATGAATTGAATACGATTCCCGGCTCTCTATCTTTTTATTTGTTTGAACCGGCAGGCGTTCCCTATGGAGAATTGCTGGATGCGTTAATCGCGCTGGCAATCGATCGCAAGCGTGAGCAAAGTAAGTTAAATTTTTGCTTTGATTCCAATATTTTAAGCCAAAGCAGTTTTAGCGGGAAAAAGTAAGGTGCAAAAATGAATCAATTGGCTTATTTATTAGCCTTGAACCGTTTACCTAGGCTTTCTCCAGGAAAATTGATCCATTTATTGGATTTATATCAAGGGGATGCCGCAGCCGTGTGGACGGAATACAAACGTTGGCCGCAATTGTTATCGTTAACTGCGGATGCTTTTGATGAAATCCAGCGTATGATGCAAACAATTTCGCCCCAACAGTCATATTTTGATTACTTGCATAGTGGGGTGTCCGTGGTTACTTATCTGGATGACGATTATCCGCCGGAATTGCGATTGATAGACGATCCCCCGTGCCTGTTATTTTATAAGGGGCGGTTGCCGGAAGCCGGCGAACCGGCGCTAGCTTTAATCGGTTCCCGGCATGCCAGCGGATATGGCAGGCAAGTAGCGGAAATACTGGCAAGGGATTTGGCTTATCAGGGGTATTGTATCGTTAGCGGTATGGCTCGTGGTATCGATACGTTTTGCCATCAGGCCGCTTTAAAAGCGGGAGGCAACACCATAGCCGTATTGGGATCTGGTTTGGATGTGGTTTATCCGCGAGAAAACGCAGCCCTATACCGGCAAATTTGTGAACAAGGGGCGGTGATTAGTGAGTTCCCTTTGGGGACGGCGGCTCTGTCATATAATTTTCCCCGGCGCAACCGCATTATTAGCGCTTTGTCCTTAGGCGTGGTGGTAATCGAAGCAGGATTGAAAAGCGGTACGCTGCGTACGGTGGATTTTGCTTTGGAACAAGGCAAGGATGTTTTTGCCGTACCGGGTCCGATTACTTCCGCTTCCAGTCGAGGTACCAATACGCTGTTGCGGGATGGGGCGAAAATTGTATTGAGCGCGGAAGACGTGTGGCGGGAATATCAAACCAGCGCCAAGCCTGCGCCGGAAACGCAGAACGCCGCTGCAGAAGAGGAGGCAAAGTTATCGCCGCAGGAAAAAGAATTGTTTACGGCTATGCTGCTGCCATTGCATTTTGACCGTTTGAGTCAAATTTCCGGTATGGATGCCGCCGACTTAGCCTCTTGGTTAACGATTATGGAAATTCGTGGCTTGATTCGTCAATTACCCGGTAATTATTATCAAGCTGTGGTGAAAAAAATATAATATACAGGATGTTAGATGGGAGAACCGGTTGTATGAAAACCTTAATTATTGTGGAATCGCCGACAAAAGCAAAAACTATTGAAAATATGTTGGGCATGGAATATGTGGTTCGTCCCTGTATCGGTCATGTGCGGGATTTGCCCAAAAGCACTATGGGCGTGGATATAGAGCATGATTTTGCGCCTCATTATATTACCATTCGCGGTAAGGGTGAAGTGATCAAAGTATTAAAAGACGAAGCGAAAAAAGCAGATCAAATTTTGCTGGCTTCCGACCCGGATCGGGAAGGCGAGGCAATAGCCTGGCATTTGCAGCAATATTTACGGATGGATAATGAGCAATGCCGTATTCGTTTTAATGAAATTACTAAAGCAGCCATAAAGAAGGCGGTGGAAAATCCCCAGCCCATCGATATGCACAAGGTTGAGGCACAGCAGGCCAGACGTATTTTGGATAGGCTGGTGGGTTATCAAATCAGCCCGTTATTGTGGAAAAAGGTGAAAAAAGGTTTAAGTGCCGGCCGGGTGCAATCTGTGGCGGTACGTTTGATTTGCGATCGGGAAAAAGAAATTAACGATTTTGATCCCGAAGAGTATTGGATCGTTTACGCTATTTTGCAAAGCGATAAAGGCAATTTGGTAGTAAAACTGGTAAAAATTGATAATAAAAAAGCTGATTTGCCCAATGAGGAGGCGGTGAATCAGCTAAAACAACGTTTGTTAAACCAATCTTATCAGGTATCCAGCGTCAGCAAAAAAGACCGTGTCCGTCATCCGTTGCCGCCGTTTACCACTAGCGTTATGCAACAAGAGGCTTCCCGCCGTCTAGCCATGCGTGCAAAGAAGACCATGCAAACGGCGCAGCAACTATATGAAGGCATCCAAGTAGATGGAGTCGTGACCGGTTTGATCTCCTATATGCGTACCGATTCCACCCGCGTATCGGAAGAGGCGCAACAGCAAGCGCGAGACTATGTGCGCGACCGTTATGGAGCCATGTTTTTGCCTGCTAAACCCCGAGTATACAGCAGTAAAAAGGGGGCGGTTCAGGATGCCCATGAAGCGATTCGTCCTACCTCTGTGCAGCGTACGCCCCAAGCGCTAAAGCCATATTTAAGCGTGCCCCAATACAAGCTTTATAAATTGATTTGGGAACGGTTTGTGGCTAGCCAAATGGCGGATGCGATATACGAAGTTACCACCATTGAAGTAACGGCCGGCGGATGTTTGTTCCGCGCTAGCGGTAGCAACGTGAAATTTCCCGGCTATACCCAGGTGTATAATGATGGCAAAATCGAACAGGATCAGGAAGATTTAAGCAAAGTGGTTCCGGTGCATGAAGGAGATATTTTGCCCTTGCTTAGCTTGGATGATAGCCAACATTTTACCCAACCGCCGCCCCGTTTTTCCGAGGCTTCTTTAATTAAAACCCTAGAAGAATTGGGGATCGGCCGTCCGTCTACCTACGCGCCGATCATCGATACCATTTTGAGCCGTTTTTATGTGGTGCGAGAAGAAAAACTATTGTATCCTACGGAATTGGGCTTTTTGGTTGTAGATTTGATGAAGGAATATTTTCCCGATATTATTAACGTGGAGTTTACGGCCTCTATGGAAAACAATTTGGATAAAATTGAAGAAGGAGAGGCTGATTGGGTACAGGTTTTGCGAGAGTTCTATGAACCGTTTGCCGTTACTTTGGCTCATGCCGAGCAGGAAATGGAAAAAGTGGTTATCGAACCGGAAGTTTCGGATCAAGTTTGTGAGAAATGCGGTAAACCTATGGTCTATCGTATGGGGCGCTACGGGCGGTTTTTGGCTTGCTCCGGTTTCCCGGATTGTCGCAATACCAAGGCGATCATCGTCCCTACCAATGTCAAATGCTTGGCTTGCGGCGGCGATATTGTCGAAAGAAAAAGCCGCTCTGGCCGGATCTTTTACGGCTGCGTGAATTATCCGGCGTGTCGCTATGTGGCCTGGGATTTGCCAATAGAAGAGAAATGTCCTCTTTGCGGTACGCAATTAACATCAAAAACAGCAAAAAATGGTGAGAAAGTGATCATTTGTCCCAATATGGATTGTCCTAGTAGGGCCAGCCAAAAAAGCAAGACGAAGAAACCGGCAAAGACGAAAAATAAATAAGGCAAAGGTCGAGCTATGGAAAGAATTACGATTATTGGCGGCGGTTTGGCAGGCGTAGAAGCGGCTTGGCAATTGGCCACAAGAAATATCCCCTGTCAACTTTGGGAAATGCGTCCCCGGATTATGACGCCGGCCCATCGGAGCGGGGACTTGGCGGAGTTGGTATGTAGCAATTCTTTACGCGCTGCCGGTTTATCCAATGCAGTGGGTTTATTGAAAGAAGAAATGCGCCGCTTAGGTTCCTTGGTTATGGAGGCAGCGGATGCCACCGCTGTGCCTGCCGGTGGCGCTTTAGCGGTGGACAGGCATCGTTTTTCCGCCTATATTGAACAAAAATTAAGCCGCTTGCCTAGTTTAAGTATTATACGTCGGGAATATCAACAAATTCCTTTGGGGAAAGCGATTATTGCTGCCGGTCCTCTGGCTTCAGAGGCGCTTAGCAAACAATTGCAAGAAATTTGCGGTGCTAAGCTCTATTTCCACGACGCTATTGCGCCGATTATTAGCGGCGACAGCATAGATTTGAATATTGCCTTTTTTGCTTCTCGCTATGATAAGGGCGGCGGGGCGGATTATCTAAATTGTCCGATGACGCGGGAACAATATTTTGAGTTTTACCGTCAATTATTAGCTGCAGAATTGCATCCTTTGGCCGGTTTTGAACAGGAAAAATTATTTTCCGGATGTATGCCTATCGAGAGTATGGCTCGTTTAGGCGAGGATACGATGCGTTTTGGCCCGTTGAAGCCGGTAGGCTTGCCGCTAGCCGATGGAAGTCAGGCTTATGCGGTGGTACAATTGCGGCGGGAAAACTTGTCGGCGGATATGTTTAATCTGGTAGGATTTCAAACCCGGCTGAAACGGCCGGAACAGCGGCGGGTTTTTCGTCTGATTCCAGGATTGGCCAACGCGGAGTTTTTACGTTACGGATCCATGCACCGCAACACCTATATCGACTCTCCCCGGTTGCTGGATGCATGGCAACGTGTGCGTGGACGTGAAAATTTACTTTTTGCCGGGCAAATTAGCGGCGTGGAAGGATATGTGGAATCGGCCGCTTCCGGTTTGGCCGCTGGTTTGACTATGGCGGCGATGTCCCGCGGTCAAGAGCCTGCGCCGTTGCCGTTGACCACGGCGATTGGTTCATTATTGCATTATACCGCAACGGCTACCGGCGTTTTTCAACCTATGAACGTGAATTTTGGTTTGTTGCCGCCGCTGGATGAAAAATTTCGGCGTAAACAGGATAAAAATGCCGCTTTGGTTCGTCGTGCATTGCAGGATTTGCAAACCTATACCCAGGAGCAATTATGAAAACTTCCGTATTGTTGAAACGTTTCGCGCCTTACTTCCGACAATATCGCGGTTTGGTATTGCTGGATTTGTTTTGCGCGGCGTTGACCACTTTATGTGAAATCGTATTGCCATTAATCGTATCGTATATTACCGATACCGGCGCTACCAATTTGGCAGCGTTAACTGTGCCGCTGATTTTGCGTTTAAGCGGCTTTTATTTGTTGCTGCGTATTGTGGATGCAGTGGCTGCTTATTATATGGCCTCGATCGGCCATGGTATAGGCGCCAAAATTGAAACGGATATGCGCCGGGATTTATTTGCCCATTTGCAAAAATTATCTTTTTCCTATTACAGTCAAACAAAAGTGGGACAAATTATGGCCCGTATTACTGGCGATTTATTTGAAATCACTGAATTTGCCCACCATTGTCCCGAGGAATTTTTCATTGCTGCGATCAAATTTATCGCCGCATTTGCTATTTTGGCGCATATGAATTTGTCGCTGACAGTGCTGATTTTCCTGGCCTTGCCGTTGATGTACTTGTTTTCCAGCCATTTTAATCGTAAAATGCAAGAAGGTTGGCGCAAAACCCGCCGGCAAATTGGCGAGTTAAACGCGCAAGTTGAAGATAGCCTATTGGGCATACGGGTGGTCAAATCCTTTGCCAACGAATCCCGAGAAGAGGAAAAATTTGCCCAAGGCAATATACGTTTTTTAAAATTGAAAAAAGAAATATATATGGCCATGGGCGGCTTGAATGCCAGCGTGCGCGCTTTTGATGGCATTATGTATATTTTGGTGGTTTGCCTTGGGGCAATTTATATGACCCAGCAACGGATTAGCCCCGGAGAATTAATGGCTTATTTGTTGTATATTAATATGTTGTTGACTACGGTACGGCGTATTGTGGAATTCACCGAGCAATTCCAAAAAGGAATTACCGGGATTGAACGGTTTTTGGAATTGATGGATGCGCCGGTGGAAATTGAAGATGCACCCAACGCCAAAGATTTGCAAAACGTGCAAGGAGAAGTAGTTTTCGAACACGTTTCCTTTCATTATCCCGATGATCCGCATACCAGCGTCCTGGAGGATATTCATTTGCATGTGGCGCCTGGAGATAAAGTGGCTTTGGTGGGCCCCTCCGGTAGCGGTAAAACCACCCTGTGTAATTTGCTGCCGCGCTTTTACGATGTCAGCGGCGGACGTATTCTGATTGACGGTCAGGATATTCGTTACGTTACCCAACAATCGCTGCGTTCCAATATTGGCATGGTGCAACAAGACGTATACTTGTTTACAGGTACGGTGGCGGAAAATATTGAATATGGCAAACCGGGCGCCAGCCGGCAGGAAATTATTGCCGCCGCAGAAAGAGCCAATGCCGACGAATTTATTCGCGCTTTACCCCAGGGCTATGATACCTATATCGGCGAACGAGGCGTGCGCTTGTCCGGCGGGCAAAAACAACGTTTAAGTATTGCACGGGCATTTTTGAAAAACCCGCCGATATTGATTTTTGACGAAGCCACCAGCGCTTTGGATAATGAAAGCGAAAGAATCGTGCAAGATTCGTTAACCGAATTGGCTGAAGGACGCACAACTTTTACCATCGCTCACCGTCTAACCACCATCCGTGGGGCCACGACGATTCTTGTACTTACCGATCAGGGCGTGGTGGAGCAAGGCACACATCAACAGTTAATGGCTTTGGGCGGATTGTACGCGCATATGTATACGATGTATGCGATAGATTGAATCCTTCTATATAAAGAATAGGCCATAAGGCATATAGGGAAATGAACCATGGATACGCTTATAAATGAATTTTTAACCTATTTGGATTGCGAGAGAAACGCCTCTCCTTTAACGATTAAAGCTTATGGCTATAGCTTGCACCGTTTCGCCGCATATGTGGCAGAAGAGCAGGGAAAAGAAGATGTGGCGCAAGCCGATGCGGCTTTGGTGGATCATGTGACTTTGCGCGGTTATTTGCTGGCATTAAAGGAACAGGGGCTGCACAAGGCCGGCGTTAGCCGGGATTTGGCTGCTATTAGCAGCTTTTTCCGCTATCTATGCCGTCAATCTTTGGTCGTTGGCAATCCCACCCGCCGTTCCGCCTATCCCAAGCAAGATAAACGATTGCCTAGGTTTTTATACTATGAGGAAGTGGAGGCGTTGCTTAGCGCCCCCGATGACACCTTGGGCGGTTTGCGGGATAAAGCGATTTTGGAGTTGCTATACGCTTCCGGATTGCGAGTAAGCGAACTGACGTCGCTAAATTGCGGGAATATTGATGCCGGGCTGGGGTTTGTGCGCGTGATGGGTAAAGGGCAAAAGGAAAGATTGGCTCCCTTGGGGGAAGAGGCCGCTTATGCGATTAACCGGTATTGCCAGGCCAGGATACAAAAAGGTTTTACCGCCGCCCCAGAGGACCCGTTATTTTTGAATTTAAGAGGCGGGCGGCTCAGCGACCGCTGGGTGCGGAAAATTGTGGATAAATATGTGGAACAGGCTGCCATTGCCAAAAAAATTTCCCCACATGCTTTACGCCATACTTTCGCCACGCATTTATTGGAGAACGGCGCCGATTTGCGAGTGATTCAGGAATTGCTGGGACATCAAAGTATTCGAACCACGCAAATTTATACGCATGTCACCAGTGCCCAATTGAAGCAAGTGTATGATAAGACCCATCCGCGGGCTTAGGCGCAGACGAAAGATAGCCGTTTGGCTATGAAACTATAAATAAGGAGGTAAAATCATGACGGATTTGCACGGCACTACGATAATCGCTATTCGTAAAGACGGCCATACCGCTATTGCCGGAGACGGCCAAGTGACCATGGGGCAATCAACGGTAATGAAACACGGAGCCAAAAAAGTAAGAACGCTGCATCATGGTAAAATTGTAGCTGGTTTTGCTGGTAGCGTGGCCGATGCCTTTACCCTGTTTGAAAAGTTTGAAGGGAGGCTGGAAGAATGTCAAGGTAACTTGGAAAAAGCGGCGGTGGCTTTGGCCAAAGAATGGCGCACCGATAAATATTTGCGCCAGTTGGAGGCGTTGCTGATCGTGGCTTCCAAGGATAAGCTGCTGATTATTTCTGGCAATGGTGAAGTGGTGGAACCGGATGACGATATTGCCGCAATCGGTTCCGGCGGCAATTACGCTTTGGCGGCTGCGCGTGCCTTCGTGCAAAGCGATAGCGGTTTAAGCGCCAAGGAAGTAGCGGAAAAATCCTTGCATATTGCAGCGGATATTTGCGTATATACCAATCATAATATTACCGTATTGGAGTTGAGCCAATGATAATGCCTATGAAGATAGAAAAAAACACGACCAATCAAAGAAAACATATTGGTATTTGCCCTTTACTGTTGGTTGCCGCTTTACTGGGCGTTTCTTTATGCGCCTGTTCCGCCGATCCAGCAGGGGAAAACTTTGTATCCGGTTCCGATGTGACGCCGCCGCCTGCTTCGGCTACGGATTTGTTGCCGGAATACATCGTTACTTTGGCGGTGGACGAAAATCAAGGGGATACGGTGGTACAGATCCCGCAATTTGCCATTGAGGGGGAAAGCCAGGCAATAGCTGATATCAATCAGCGTATTCAGCAAGAGCTGCAAACCGTGTATGATGAATTTTCGGAGCAAGCGTCAGAGGAAAGCTGGTTGGAGATGAAAACCATACTCAACCCCATGACCGGTTATGCTCAGGCCTTGACATGGTACAATACGTATCCCAGCTATGGCACAGATGGCTATGTATATTCTTATATTTATGATTTGGGTCGAGATGCCCAGGTGACGGTGGATGAGGCTATGGATATGTTGCAACTCCAAACAGATGACTTGACTGCGGCAGTGACAGAACAATTGTCGGAAGGTCAGTCTGTGGTTTCCGTAGAACCGGCAGCCTGTTTATTTACTGGGGCAGCTGCGCCAGAAATATATTTTTATGTAAAATTGGCAGTGGAAGGCGCCGATGAATGGACCTATATTTATCGCTATCAGCAGGGTCAAGGAGCAGTTCCTGCAGATTTATCGTTGTTATAAGGCAATAGGCTGTGGCTGGCAAGCCGAAAGGAGGAGCCGATGGAAGATACAAATATAAATTTTTCTATGGAGACATTGGAAACAGATGATGTAAAACAAATTCCGGCGCAAGGAGAATTAACGCCCCGGCAAATTGTCGCCGAGTTGGATAAATATATTGTAGGACAACATGAAGCCAAACGTTGTGTAGCGGTAGTGGTACGCAATCGCTACCGTCGCCGTTGTTTGGATGTGCATTTGCAGGAAGATATTTTGCCGAAAAATATTATTATGATTGGCCCAACCGGCGTCGGCAAAACCGAAATTGCCAGGCGGTTAGCAAAATTGGTGGACGCACCTTTTATTAAAGTAGAAGCCACCAAATTTACCGAAGTGGGTTATGTGGGACGGGACGTGGAATCGATTATTCGCGATTTGGTGGAAACGTCCATCCGTATGGTCAAAGCGCAAAAGGTGGCGCAAGTGGAAGATAAAGCCAGACAGGCAGCTGAATTGCGGATTTTGGATATGCTACAGCCTTTACCAAATCGTCGCAGCGGTAGCGTGCCCTTTGCCTCGATTTTTGGGGATAAAGTTCCATCTTCCCATGAGGAATCCACCAGCGATGAGGAAGCCAAAGCCAAACGGGATGAGATTCGCCGCCGGCGGGTGTGGTTGAGGGATCAACTTTCCAAAGGGGCTTTGGATAAAGAACAGGTAGAAATTGAAGTGGAAGAAGAACCGCCGAAAATGGCCATGGGCATGGAAGAAATGGGTATCGACATGCAGGGCATTTTAGGCAGTATTATGCCGAAAAAAACCAAAAAGCGCAAGGTGAGTATAGCCGAGGCCCGGCGGATTATTACTCAAGAAGAAGCGGAGAAGTTAATTGATAACGACGAAGTTACCCATGAGGCCATTGAACGGGCAGAACAAGGGGGCATAGTCTTTCTGGATGAGATAGACAAAATTGCCGGCGGCGAAGGCGGGCATGGCCCGGATATTTCCCGCGGCGGCGTGCAGAGAGACATTTTGCCAATTGTAGAAGGTTGTACGGTAATGACCAAATACGGTCCGGTAAAAAGCGATTATATCTTGTTTATCGCCGCCGGCGCGTTTCATTTGACCAAACCTGCGGATTTAATTCCGGAATTGCAAGGACGCTTTCCTTTGCGGGTGGAATTGGATAGTTTAAATTGCCAGGATTTGCGGCGGATTTTATTGGAGCCCCGTCATTCCTTGATTCAACAATATACCGAACTTTTAAAAGTAGATGGCGTAGACGTGCATTTTACTGAGGACGGTATCGATGCTTTGGCGGAAATTGCTCATAAAGTGAATTGCAATACGGAGAATATTGGCGCCCGGCGTTTGCATACGGTGATGGAAAAAGTTTTGGAAGATTTGTTATATGACGCTCCTGAAGCGGCGTCGGGACAGGTAGATATCGACCGGGCTTATGTGGAAGGCAAACTGTCGACGATAGCTTGCGATGAAGATATGAGCCGTTTTATTCTTTAGTCGCTTCCTTTCGGCGCATAGAACGGAAAATTTGCCGGTTTTGCTAATATAGGTAAAATTTTTTCCCAAAACGCTTGCATTCTTCCTTTGTTTACGATATTATGTTTAGTGGTCTATCGCGCCGGCAGAAGAGGCGCGTTTAATACACACAGTCCGTTTAAACCGTCGTTGGTGCCGAAAGGTGGGCGGCGCGGCTTGCCGCGAACAGACTGGCGGGTATAACCAAAAATTTAGGAGGTAAAGAAAAAATGACGGTAATCTCTATGAAACAACTGTTGGAAGCGGGCGTGCATTTCGGTCATCAAACCCGCCGTTGGAATCCGAAGATGGGCAAATATATCTTCACGGAACGCAACGGCATCTATATTATCGATTTGCAAAAAACCGTGCATAAAGTGGATGAGGCTTATAATTTTATTAAAAGCGTCGCCGCTGAAGGCAAAAGCGTTTTGTTTGTAGGAACGAAAAAACAAGCCCAGGATTCCATCAAGGAAGAAGCGGAACGTTGCGGTCAATTTTATGTAAATGAACGTTGGTTGGGCGGTATGCTCACCAATTTCAAAACGATCCAAAGCCGTATCGACTATTTGCGTTCTTTGGAAAAAATGGAAACCGACGGCACTTTCGACGCTTTGCCGAAAAAAGAAGTGGCCATGCTGAAAGCGCAAAAAGTCAAATTGGAGCGTTTTTTGGGCGGCATTAAAGATATGCGGAAATTACCTGGCGCTTTGTTTGTGGTAGACCCCCGCAAAGAAAGAATCGCCGTAGCGGAAGCACGTTTGTTGCATATTCCTATTGTCGGTATCGTCGATACCAATTGCGATCCCGATGAAATCGATTATGTGATTCCCGGCAATGACGACGCCATCCGGGCGGTCAAATTATTGGCGGCAAAAATGGCCGACGCGATTATTGAAGCCCGTCAAGGTATGGACGCCGCAGAAGCGGAAATCGCCGACGGCGAAATGAGTGAAGAAGAAGCCGCTAAGGCGAATATGGATGAAGCCGCCGAGGCATAATTGGTATACGATAGGAGGATATAATCATGATTAGTGCGGAAATGGTTAGAGATTTGCGGGAAAGAACCGGCGCCGGAATGATGGATTGCAAACGGGCTTTAACCGAAGCCAACGGCGATATGGAAAAAGCCATTGATTTGTTGCGGGAAAAAGGTTTGGCTGCCGCGGCTAAAAAAGCGGGAAGAATCGCTGCCGAAGGTATTGTGGAAGCCTATATTCATGGCGGCGGGCGTATCGGCGTTTTGGTAGAAGTCAATTGTGAAACCGATTTCGTAGCGAAAACCGATGAATATAAAGAATTCTGCCGTAATATCGCGATGCAAATTGCCGCTGCCAACCCGGAATACGTCACCAGAGAAGAGGTTCCCGCCGACGTATTGGAAAGAGAAAAATCGATTGCCCGGGCGCAGGCGATAAACGACGGTAAACCGGAAAAAATATTGGATAAAATCGTTGACGGCCGTATCGAAAAATTCTATAAAGAAGTTTGTTTGATGGAACAGGTCTATATTAAAAACAACGATCAAACCGTTAGCCAATATTTGACGGAAAAAATTGCCAAAATGGGCGAAAATATTTCCATTCGTCGTTTTGCCCGCTTTGTCGTAGGTGAAGGCATTGAAAAACGCCAAGATGATTTGGCTGCTGAAGTAGCCAAAATCAACGCCGGCAAATAATATCCGAATCAACTTTCATCGAGAACAAGAATACCAGAGTCCGTGACCAGTATAGCCGCGGACTCTTTTTTTATATGGCCGGCGACGAACAAAAAAGCCATACCTCGCCCAGAATAAGGTGATCCAAAACGGATAACGCCGCGGCAAAGTTTGAGACTGTAGCGGTAGCCTATGTGGCGTTTGGGATTTAATTTCAAAAAGAAATATTTGTTTAAATATAAATATACCAGTTGAAAAAACCGGCGGCGATATGCTATACTGAATTGGATGTTGAAGGAGCCGCGGGTTTTTTTGCTTTCCCGCAGATAAACGACCAGCGTTGGCCATGTTTCGGAAAAAGCGGAGCAGAAAAACAAAATCGAATTAGCCACAGCTGCAAGGCAGAGGACGCTCACATTGCCGCTCAGGCTTAGCGGCGGCATACGGACGGCGCTTTGCCAGAGGAAGCGCAAATGAAAACGGAGGTTGTTTATGCAGCCAAAATATCAACGAATCATTCTGAAAATCAGCGGCGAGAGTTTGGCAGGGGAGAGTAGTTTCGGCATAGAAAACGATACGCTGGAAGCCATCGCCCATCAAGTGGGCAGCGTGGCGTCTTGCGGCGTACAGGTAGCGATCGTAGTTGGCGGCGGTAATATTTGGCGGGGAATAGCCGGTAGCGCCCGTGGTATGGATAGGGCCACTTCCGATTATATGGGGATGTTGGCGACCACCATTAACGCCCTGGCTTTGCGGGATGCCCTGGAACAGAATGGCGTGGATTCACGGGTGATGTCTGCGATTGAAATGAGGCAAATTGCCGAGCCTTATATTCGTTTGCGTGCGATACGGCATTTAGAAAAAGGGCGGGTGGTGATTTTTGCTGCTGGTACGGGGAATCCGTATTTTTCCACCGATACCACGGCCGCCTTGCGAGCTGCAGAAATTGGCGCCGAGGTAATTTTAATGGCAAAAAAAGTGGACGGGGTATATGATTGCGATCCTAGAGTCAATCCGCAAGCCCGTCGCTTCGATTCTTTGTCCTATCTGGATGTGCTGAATAAAGAATTAAATGTGATGGACTCTACGGCGGCTTCCCTGTGTCGGGATAATCATATCCCACTGTTGGTGTTCGATATTAATGGACCCGGCAATATCGTCCGTGCCGTGGCGGGCGAACGTATCGGAACTTATCTTGGAGGTGAAAGCCATGATTAAAGATATTTTAAGCGATGCCGAGCATAGAATGAGTAAGGTGGAAAGTATTTTGGTTAGCGATTTTGGTTCTTTACGCGCAGGACGGGCTACGCC
>CASEQE010000066.1 GCA_949289995.1 uncultured Peptococcaceae bacterium | reverse complement strand
GTAATTATATCGCCGACATCGTTACGGGTTTCCAAAACGATTTGTCCAACCCGTTCCCCTGGGGTTTGTTCCAAAGCAAGAATTTTGGCTCCTTCTAGCCATTTGCGCAAAACCATGGCAAAGAGAGGCGCTTTCATGGGGTTTTCTCTGGCGCTTTCCGTCAATTGTACTCGTCCTTGTTCGGGATGGGCGGATAACAATAGTTTACCGCTTCCTTCTAAACCGTGAAACTTTATAATTAAGGTAGATTTGTCCGGCTGGTGAATTTTTCCGATGCGGGCATGTAAAGCGATAGGTTTCATTTGGTGCAGAACGGCAGCTAAAGCGAAACTATCAAAAGCCATAGTATCCTCCGGTATGTTAATTTTATAACACGATAAATTTATAAAAAAATTTTCCATAGTTTACCAATTCTTATTTAAAATAGCCTTTCACAACAAAAAAGTCAAGAAAAAAGCCATAAAAAAAAAGGATTTTTATGGTATAAGTAGAAGTAAAACAAGCGCAAAACATAAAAAATGAAAAAGGCGGTATTCCATTGGCAAATAGTATGACGGGATATGGCTGTGGAACGGCAAGCAATGCTGATTGGTCTGTAACCGTGGAAATGAAAGCGGTAAATCATCGCTTTTTAGAAATATATTGCCGCTTGCCTAAAACGCTAACCTCAGTAGAAGATGACCTAAAAAAAATCATCCAAACTGGCGTAAGCCGGGGTAAATTAGATGTTTTCGTTACCTTAGAACGGCTGGGGGCAAAAAAAATTGCTGTTATTATTGACAACGACTTGGCCATGGCTTATCATAAATCATTGATAGAGTTGGCTTCTATATGCCATGTCCAGGAGCGAATTAGTTTAATGCAAATTGCATCTTTCCCTGGCGTGCTTACGACGCAAACGGAAGAGGAAGATGTAAATCAGCTATTCGCTTTGGCGGCTGACGCTACGAGACAGGCTGTAGAAGCACTTTGTGTTATGCGGCATCGCGAAGGCGAGGTTTTACGCGCAGACTTACAAGCCAGGTTGGTCTTGATCGATAATATTGTTGCCAATATCGGTTCTTTTTCCGCTACGGTGGTGTCCGAGCAGAAAAAACGCTTGGAAAATCGTTTAAACGATATTTTAAATAATATTGAAATCGATGAAAACAGATTAGCCAATGAATTGGCTTTTTTTGCCGATAAATCAGATATTACCGAGGAATTGACCAGATTGACCAGCCATATTCGTCAATTTGACCAGTGCTTGAAGGCAACGGAGTGCGTAGGCCGTAAGTTAGACTTTATTCTTCAGGAAATGCTTCGGGAAATCAATACAATTGGCTCAAAATCCGGTTCGCTATCTATTAGCAATTTGGTAATTGAAGCAAAAAGCGAATTGGAAAAAATACGAGAACAAATCCAAAATATTGAATAATTAAATTCGGAGGTGTTTTTCATGTCAATTCCTAAATTGTCTCCCGAAGAAAGAAGTAAGGCGTTAGCAAAAGCGCAACGGATTCGCAGCGAACGGATGGAAGTTCGTAAGAAATTAAAAGCCGGCACGCTCACTTTGGCGGACATATTGGAACATGCGGAAGAAGAAGTATATGCGAAAATGCGGGTTAAATATTTATTAGAGAGCTTGCCGCAAGTGGGTAAGATTACCGCACAAAAAATTATGGAAGAAATTAACATTGACGAGGCGCGTCGGGTGCAAGGTTTAGGCGCCAGACAAAAAGCAATGTTGTTGGAAAGATTAGGTTAAGTTTGATTTTCCTTGGGAGGCATATGATGAACGGGGTTCGGTTAATTAATATCGGCTATGGCAATATCGTATCGGCGGACAAGGTCGTTGCCATCGTCAATCCGGATTCCGCGCCGATTAAAAGAATCGTTCAAGAGGCTAGAGAAAGCGGTTATTTAATAGATGCCACTTGTGGTAGGCGTACGCGAGCGGTGATTATTACCGACAGCAATCATATCATTTTAGCCGCTATACAGCCGGAAACGGTAGGAAATCGTTTTGGCGACTTCCGCCGGAACGTAGATGAAGAGACAGGAGACTGACTTATGTCGGAGCCAGGGTTATTGTTAATAATATCCGGTCCATCAGGTGTGGGCAAGGGTACGGTGTGTAAAAGGTTGCTCCAAAAGGATGCGAGTACGACAGTGTCTGTCTCCGCTACCACGCGCCAGCCGCGTCAAGGCGAGGTGGATGGTGAAAATTATTATTTTTTGACCAAAGAAGATTTCCTGCATAAAATAGAGGAAGGTAAGTTTTTGGAATGGGCGGAAGTCTTCGGCAACTATTATGGAACGCTGAAATCGGAAGTAGAACGGCAATTAAACGCCGGCAAAAATATTATTCTGGAAATAGACGTCCAAGGGGCAATGCAGATTAAAACTGCTTGCCCCCAAGGAATTTTTATTTTTATTTTGCCGCCATCTCTTGAAGAATTGGAAAAACGAATTCGTCAAAGGGCCACGGAAAGCGATGGCAATATCAGTATCCGTTTGGCCAAGGCCCAAGAAGAGATTGCATGCGCGGTTATTTATGATTATCAAATCGTTAATGATGACGTAGATCACGCAGTTGCGCAAATTCTATCTATTATCGCCGCTGAAAAAGGCAAACGGTTTTGCTAACATATTGTTTTACCCAACATCGCTATGATAATAGGTATAGGAAAAGTGTAGAATAGGAGGATCGCCTTGTTAAACAAACCGCCGCTGAATCAATTGATGCAAAATATGGATTCGAAATATACTTTGGTTATCGTCGCTGCTAAGCGGGCGCGGATGATGATAAGCGATAATCCGGATATGTTGGCCAACAGCATGATGAATCCAGTGTCCATGGCATTGAACGAAATTGCCGAAGGAAAAACGTTTTGGCAGCCGAAGAATAACGCTGAATAAGAGGGATTCTATGTTTACTGGAAAAAAGATTACCGTCGGCGTCACCGGCGGTATTGCTGCATATAAGGCCGCCGATATCGTAAGTTGGCTGAGTAAAAACGGGGCCGATGTACAGGTGGTTATGACCCAAGGCGCTTGCGCGATGATTACGCCTTTGACGTTTAAGACGTTGGCCAAAAGGCCAGTTGCCGTCGATATTTTTGACCAGGCAGCCGATTTTAATGTGCCGCATCTAGATTGTGCCGCCTGCGATTTATTTGTCATCGTCCCCGCAACCGCCAATATTCTGGCCAAAGCCGCCCATGGTCTGGCTAACGATTTACTGAGCGCCGCTTTGTTGGCCACCACGGCGCCGGTTTTGTTTGCGCCGGCCATGCATTGTGATATGTATACCAATCCAGCCACCCAGGAAAATATTGGCGTTTTGCTTGGCCGGGGCTGGCGTATGATTGCGCCGGAAAGCGGGGTTTTAGCCTGCGGCGCCCAGGGGGTCGGTCGTTTGGCTTCCATTTCCCATATTCAAGAGGCGATTGCAGCCGCTCTATCCAAGCAGTCTCTTCTGCACAAGAAAAGAGTTTTGGTAACCGCTGGTCCCACTTATGAATATATAGATCCTGTGCGTTTTATTGGCAACCGTTCCAGCGGCAAAATGGGTTATGCTTTGGCGGAAGCCGCCTATCAGGCCGGTGCCGACGTGACTTTGGTTAGCGGCCCCTGTGCTTTGACAACGCCGGCAGGCGTACAAAGAATTAATGTCACTAGCGCAGCGGAAATGGCGGCTGCTTGTTTCGCCGTGTATGACAACGTGGATATTGTGATTATGACGGCTGCGGTTTCCGACTATCGGCCAGAAACCTACGCGCCTTATAAACAAAAAAAAGGCGAGGACAAAACCGTTCGTTTGGTGGAAAACCAAGATATACTGGCCTCGTTGGGGCAGGATAAAGGGAATCGTTTGCTTATTGGTTTTGCAGCGGAAACGGATAATTTAGCGGATTATGCCCGTCAAAAACTGCGTAAGAAAAATTTGGATTTGATTATAGCCAACGACGTTAGCCAAGAAGGCGCCGGTTTTGATGGAGATACCAATATTATTACCTCCATCACCCGTGGGGAAACGGAAGATACGCTGCAATCTTGGCCGCTGATGAGCAAAAAACAAGCCGCGGCGCAGATTATCGAACTTATCGCCGGTTTACCGCGATTTCAATATATTGGACGAAATAAGGAGGAGAGCTAAGAATGGCAAAATTATTTACATCGGAATCGGTAACCGAAGGCCATCCTGATAAAATGGCGGATGCGATTTCCGATTCGATTTTAGACGCTTTGTTGTTGGACGACCCTTTAAGCCGGGTTGCCTGCGAGACGTTGATTACTACCGGCTTGGTTTTGGTTTCAGGCGAGATTACCACCAATTGTTATGTGGATATTCCCAAGGTGGTACGGGATACGGTGCGGGAAATAGGTTATACCCGGGCCAAATTTGGCTTTGACTGCGACACCTGCGCGGTGGTGACGGCTATCGACGATCAAAGCGGTGATATTGCTATGGGGGTTAACGCTGCTTTGGAAAAGAAAAGCGGCGATCAGGATGCATTTTCCGCCATTGGGGCAGGCGATCAGGGAATGATGTTTGGTTTTGCTTGCGATGAAACGGATGACTATATGCCTTTGCCGATACATTTGGCCCATCGTCTGACGAAAAAATTGGCTGACGTACGTAAAGCCGATTTTCTTTCTCCGTTGTTGCCGGATGGTAAAAGTCAGGTGACGGTAGCCTATGACGATCAAGGCAAACCCATGCATATCGATACGGTTGTGGTGTCCTCGCAGCATCGGGCGGATGTAGATTTAAAGGACTTGCGCCCCTATATCGTAGATAAAGTGATACAACCTACTTTGCCGCCAGGCTTATTTGATGAAACTACGCGAATTCTGATTAACCCAACCGGCCGCTTTGTGATTGGCGGCCCCCATGGCGACACTGGTTTGACCGGTAGAAAAATTATCGTCGATACATATGGCGGTATGGCTAGACATGGCGGCGGCGCTTTCTCGGGTAAGGATCCCACGAAAGTGGATCGCTCCGCCTCTTATATGGCCAGATATATGGCGAAAAACATTGTGGCTGCCGGCTTAGCCCGCCGTTGCGAGGTGCAATTGGCCTATGCCATCGGCGTGGCGGAACCGGTTTCCCTATTGGTCGATTGCTTTGGTACGGCGCAGGTTGATGAAAGCAAGTTAACCGCCATATGTCGCGAAGTTTTTGATGCACGGCCGGCGGCGATTATTGCCAATTTTGATTTGCGAAAACCGATTTACCGGCAAGTATCCGCTTATGGTCATTTTGGGCGCCCTGAATTGAATTTGCCCTGGGAAAAGTTAGATAAAGTTGATGCATTACGCAAAGCATTTTAAGCTTTAGGATCTTGGTTCAATTATAATAAAAATAAACGCCTGTTGCTCAGATTTCGCGGTTATGCGAAGCGGCGGCAGGCGTTTTTTTGGGCGGCAAAGAGCGGCTTGTGTTTAGCCGTCATATTTGGCGCTTATGGCGCATAAAACTAGAATATTTGCAATATCTAATATAGTTCTAGCGATTGTATAGGCAATCGCTTGGAGAGGCTTCGTGCATATACGGGATAGCATGCGATGTGTTTATTGATCAAATATTACTGAATCTGGTTTTATGGTCATATGGATATGGGGAAAAAAATATTTTTAAGATATTTCGATAAAAATTTATTGTATTATTTAAAAAGAGAATTTTGTAATTCTTGGCCTTTTACTGAAAAAAATATTTTTATTTGGCTTATCAAAGGACATTCACCGCTGTTTTGACGGCGCATACTATGTATCAATTGGCAAAACGGGGGTGAAGCGTACGATTATTTTATTAAATGGCCGGCCTCTTGTTTCGGCAGCGTTAATCGCTTATTTATACAATAGCGTTTTTCCGCCTTTATTGTCCGAAGAGGAAGAAGCGGATTGTATTCGTCGTTGGCAGCAGGGGGATATGGAAGCGCGTAATACCTTGGTGGAACATAATTTGCGTTTGGTGGCGCATATTTGCAAAAAATTTGAAAGCGCCAATATAGATAAAGATGATTTGATTTCCATAGGTACCATCGGTTTGATTAAGGCCATCAATACTTTTTCTCCGGACAAAAAGGTGAAACTTGCCACTTATAGCGCCCGTTGTATTGAAAACGAAGTATTAATGTATTTTCGAGCTAGTCGAAATTTGAAAAGCGAGGTATCTCTATATGACCCTATGGGGCATGATAAAGAGGGAAACGAGGTCTCTCTTATCGATATTTTAGGTAGCCGGGGGGAAACGGTGCAAGATAAACTGGAGCAGGAAGAAGAGAAACAATTACTGCAAAGCAAATTACCAATATTGGAAGAAAAAGAAAGAATGGTGGTCTGCTTACGCTATGGTCTAAACGGGGCGCCGCGTAAAACACAGCGAGAAATTGCCAAACGATTGGGTATTTCTCGTTCCTATGTCAGTAGGATAGAAAAAAAAGCAGTGGATAAATTACGTGAAGCGTTAATGACAATCGATATGTAAGAGCTTTGCCTCAGCTCTATCGAGGACGATGTCGCATGCCGTAGATACGTAATGTTTCGCGCCAAGTTTTCTCGTCGCCAGGATAAAGCGGTTGATAAATTGGCACATAAGAGATGCGCCTACAGATTCTATTTGCCGCCCAATTTCCTGGCGCCGGCGCGACGGGCCAAGCAGGAACTTGTCGTTGCGTGTGGAAATAGCAAACATTTATATTTTCGATCATGAAATGAATTATGGATGGTAATTGCAAACTGAGGAAGGACGAGATTTGGATGGAAAAATTGGTGGAAATTACCCGAGGCGCTTTAAGCGAAAAAACGATTCGCGGATCCATCGTCGTTTTGGACGAGCAAGGAAACGTTAGCCGAGGTTTAGGGGATATACATTTCGTTACCTATATGCGTTCCGCCGCCAAACCGTTACAGGCCACGCCGGCGGTGGAAAGCGGCGCTATCGACGCCTTTGGCATCAATCTGCAAGAATTGGCGATTATGTGCGGTTCCCATATTGGCGAACAGGAACATGTGGAAACGATTCTTTCCATTTTGCATAAACTGGGATTACAAGAACAGGATTTGACTTTAGGGGCGGATTTATCTTTAAGCCGCACGTTGCGGGAACAGCGTTTAGCCGCCGGTATTCCGCCCCGCAAAGTTTACAATAACTGTTCAGGTAAACATGCTTGTATGTTGACGTTATGCCGTTTTTATAATTGGCCGACAGCCGCCTATCAAGCGCCGCAACATCCGGTGCAGCAATTGATTCTGTCGGTTGTGGCGGAATATGCCCAATTGCCCAAAGAAAAGATTATTATCGGCGTGGATGGTTGCGGCGTGCCGGTTTTTGGTATGCCTTTATCCCATATGGCGAAAGCATATTATCACCTGGTTCATCCGCAAAATTTACCGGAACAACGTGGACAGGCTGCCTCCCGCATTACTCGCGCTATGGGCGCATTTCCAGAGATGGTTGCCGGTAGGGGGTGCTTTTGCAGCGAATTGATGCGCATCACGCAAGGCCGGATTATTGGTAAATTAGGATCGGATGGAATCTACTGCTGCGCCGTTATAAACGGGCCCGCTATAGCCGTTAAAGTGGAGGATGGCAATATGGACGTGCTGCCCTTGATTATGGTAACCGCATTAAGGCAGTTGGGATGGTTAAAAGATGAGGAAGCAGCGGCATTGGCGCATTTTACCAAAATGGATAATATCAATTGTCAAAACGAAAAAGTAGGGGAAGCCAAAGCGGTTTTTTCTTTGTAAAGGTGTGAATTAATTATGCTGAAACCGGATTTATGTTGCGCATCCGTACAGGATATTCCGTTTGCCGATTTATGGAGGCAAAAATATCACGGTTTGATTTTTGATTTGGATAATACGTTAACGCCCTGGCATCAATATCAAGAAAACCAAAATTTGTTTAGGTGGATGCAAAGTTTGCTCGCTCAAGGCTTCCGCATTTGTCTGCTGTCCAATAGCGCCTATGGAAAAGTGGCGCCGGTGGGCGAATGGTTAGGTATACCGGTCGTGTGCGGCGGCAAAAAACCACGCAAAGACGGTTACCGCCGTGCGTTGGCCCTATTGGATATGCCGGCCAATCATTGCGTAATGATTGGCGACCAGTTGCTAACCGACGTCTTAGGAGCAAAACGGATGGGTATTTATACCGTGTTCGTGTCTCGACTGAACGAAAAGGAGCATTGGGGCACGAAACATTTGTCCCGTCCGCTGGAACGATGGATAAAAAGAACTTGGTAAATAGGCTACCCCCGTCAAAGAAGAAAACCCCCGTTGCCACAGAGGCAGGGGGGTTAGTTTTCGTTTTCATTTTCATGCCAAGCGGCTAACATTTCCGCCGCTTGCTTGCGGGTGGTGGGCGTGATATTGTTTCCGGCAATCATGCGGGCAATTTCTTCGATTCGCTCTTGGCCGGTTTGCTCTTGCGCGGATACTACGGTACGGTTTTCAACAATTTCTTTGCTGATGTGGATTTGCCGGTCTGCCGCAGCGGCCATTACGGCGCCATGGCTGACCACTAAAGTTTGCGTATGTCTACCTACCACGGCTAGCCGTTCCGCCACTGCATCCAGGGCACGGCCGGATAGCCCGGTATCCACTTCATCGAAAATCAAGGTGGGCACCTGATCCAATTGGCAGAGAACCACCTTCATTCCCAGCACGATTCTGGACAGTTCGCCGCCGCTGGCAATTTTGGCCACCGGCTGGAAGGTTTCGCCCACATTGGAGCACACCATAAATTGAGCTTTTTCTGTGCCGCTAGCTCCTGGCGGGCAAGAAGGCAGATCTACTCGAAATATGGCGTGCGGCATAGCCAGCTTCTGCAATTCGCCGGTAATGGCTTCGCCAAGCATCAACGCGGTTTTTTGCCGCATTAAGCTCAAATACTCCGCTTTATGACGATAATCTTGTGCCGCAGCTTCTGCCCGCGCGTTTAAGGTAGGGCCAGAAATATCCATTTCCGCCAAGGCGGCCTGTTCTTCTTTGGCCGTATGGAGATAGTTGCATATATCCTCAATAGAAGCTCCATATTTCTTTTTTAATCGGCCGATAGCGGCTAAACGGTTTTCCACTTCTTCCAGACGAAAAGGATCGGCGTTAATCTCCAGTCGATAGCCGCCGATTTCTCTGTGGCAATCTTCGGCCTCGTAATACAAAGATTCCAGACGATTAAACAGTTCTTCCGCCTGCTTATCCCAAGCGGAGGCCTGCCGGAAACTGGCGGCCGCTTGATTCAAAGCGTTTAGCCCGGCGTCATCCAAAGCTTGATAGGCTTGATTGGCCAATTGCAGCAATTTTTCGCCATGGCCTAGCCGTTGGGATTCTTCCTCCAATTCCTCATCCTCGCCTAGGTGTAGATTAGCGCTTTCGATTTCTTCAATTTGGAAAGAAAGCCAGTCTAAACGCTGCGAACGGCTATTTTTATCGTTTTCATAAGCGTCCAGGGCAGATTTTGCTTGTTGCCAAGCAGTAAAAGCAGCCTCTACTGCCTCTTTGGCCGCCGCTTGGTTGGCGCCGCCAAAACTATCCAGTAGTTGCGTTTGTTTATCTTCTTCCAGCAATAACATATGTTCATGCTGGCCGTGAATATTGATCAGCAGTTTGCCAGCCTGTTTTAACAGGCTAAGATTAACGGCTCTGCCGTTGATGCGGCATATGCCTCGTCCGCCCCTTACCAGTTCTCGGCTAATGATTAGCGTATCTTCAGCGTTTTCTTCATCCCAATATCCTTCTAATAAGGCGTATAATTCATCCGGATAGGGGCCGGCAAATACGCCTTCTACGCGGCACCGGTTGCAGCCGCTGCGGATCAGATTCTCATTAGCTTTTCCGCCTGCTAAAAGTGCCATTGCATCGACGATAAGCGATTTGCCCGCTCCGGTTTCGCCGGTCAAGGCATTAAAACCAGGGGATAATGGTAAGGACAACCCTTGGATCAAAGCAAAATTTTCTACCGATAATTCATATAGCATAGCTTTGCTCCTTGTCGTGTGCCGCTTTATTGAGCCAGGGAATGGATTTTATCTGCTAGAGAAGCTACGGTAAAACCTTCCCGTAAGGCTAAGAAAACGGTGTCATCTCCGGCTAGCGTGCCGGCGACCTCGTTCCAGTTCAGTCCATCTATACAAAAGGCTACCCCTTGAGCGGTACCGGGAAGCGTTTTCAGTACGACCATGCCGCTGCCGATTTCTACCCGCAACAAATTATCGCGAAACATCCTTTTCGCCCGATCAAAGCTATTGCCTGCTAAAAGCCCAGGAGGAAAGCTATAACGAAAAGAATTTGCGCCGGCGGATATTTTGATCAAGCCCATTTCTTTAATATCCCGGGAAATCGTAGCTTGCGTTACATTAAAGCCATGCCGTCTTAATTCTTCCGTAAGCTGGCATTGGGTTTCGATACTTTTTTCTTCGATAATTTCCCTAATAACTTTATGCCTGCGATTTTTCATTTGCGTCCCTCCTTTTTGGTTAATATCTTCCGTTGTTTGACGGAAGAGGGGCATCCATGCCAAGATTAAAATCGTAATAGAGCTTGCTTCTGATTCGATCGTAAAAGCAAATTTCTCCAAAACGGATCATTTGCACTTTATCTTTGGCTGCCGCGACTTTGAGTACGTCTCCTTGATTTAACGGAGAAGCAAATTGCCCGTCTATGGTTAAGGCAATATTTTCGGTTGCGCTACGGCAGACGATTTCCACATTGCTTTGAGCCGATACGATAATGGTGCGGGAAAAGAAAGAATGGGGACATACGGGGGTAATCATCATCAAATCCATTTGGCAGGCGACGATGGGGCCGCCCGCGGAAAAAGAATAGCCGGTAGAACCGGTAGGTGAGGATACGATTAACCCGTCGGCCTGGTACGCATTGATGAGCTTGCCGTCGATTAACAAATCAAGAACCACCGACCGGGCATAACTACCATTGTTGACAACAATATCGTTAAAAGCCGTAGCGGAAGTTAGCATTTTTTCCTGACGCCATAAGGCGCTTTGCAAAAGCATTCTTTGTTCCAGCTGATAATCGCCTGCCAGCATACGGTTGCAGGCGCTGAACGCGGTAGAGACTTCTACTTCCGTGAGAAATCCCACTTTGCCCATATTGACCCCCAGCAAAGGTACATTATATTTGGCCATGGTTCTACCGGAGGCCAGGACGGTACCGTCGCCGCCTAACACTACGGCGGCATCAATACCGGTGAATTGATAATGCTTCAGGTCATCTAGATTAAAACCATATTTATGTTCTGGATGGAATACTTCTGCTCCTTGAGCAATCAAATATTGGGCAAGTTTTTGGCAAAAGGCTTTGGCTTCCTCGCTTCTGCCATTAAAAATAATAGCTATTTTGGTCATATTTTCCTCCTTGGCATAGAACGGAAAATAACGAAAGGCGCTGCCACAAACCGCTGTTTTATGCTTTTATAAATATTGTATAATACGGGTAGTTGCAATTCAAGGGTTTTCCAGCATTTTAATGAATAATTTTTCGTTAGCAATGAATAGGCAAATAGAAAAGGGGATATTCCTGACTGATAAAAGGGGAAATTGTCTGAAAATTTTATCGTGAAAGTGCAGGTATAGACTAGGCTTCGCCAGAATACACTTTAACGAAATCGATATACGTTGTAAGAAAGCCGCTTGACGAATGGAAAAGCGGTGATTAGGTTTGCATCAATTGACAAGGCGGGATGAGGATGACAAATAATAATGAAGTTAAGAATAATATTGTATTGATCGGCTTTATGGGTAGTGGAAAAACGGTAGTGGGACGTACTTTGGCCGGTTTGTTGGATTATGCTTTTGTGGATACGGATGAGCAAATTCGTCAGGTAACCGGTTTAACTTTGCCCCAATTGTTCCGAAAACACGGAGAAATTCGTTTTCGTTCCGAGGAAGAATTGGTGGTGAAGAAAATTGCCGTTAAGCAAAAACAGGTAATTGCCACCGGCGGTAGTTTAACCCCTGTGGCGACAAATTTTGATTTATTGCGGAGCAATGGTTGGTTTGTGCTATTATCCGCCGATCCGCAAACCATCTTGAGTCGGATTAGTCGAAAAAATGACCGTTTGTTATTATGCGGCAAACCAGACTTATCTTCTTTAGAAAAAATGGTGCAAGAACGGGAAACACTGTATAAGCAAACGGCAAATTTTATTGTGGATACGACGAAAATTGGCGTGGAAGATGCTGCTAAAGCGATTGCCCAGCGCTATTGCGCATATGTGGAAACCGGCGTATAAGATAAAAGATGTTTTGCGCTTACCGCGTTGCCCGTATTGGCAACGGATACATGTTCAAGCTTATGTTTTTACGCCGTCATAGATGAAGCATTTTTCCCTGTGGGGAGCCCTGGAGGCGCCGGAAATTTGTCAAATGGATAAAAGCGTGATATAATAGCCGCACGGGCCGGAACTTATGCCGAAACGTCGTAAGGTCCGGTGTATTGCCACGGCCGCTCCTGATTTGCGAAAAGCCGGCGGCAAACCGAGCAGCGGCTATGATCGTATAATAGTTGCGTAGGTGGAAACTATCCCGTTTTCAACCAAAGCGTCTATTGTATATTCTATCGTCCTCACAAGGCGAAGGTGCGGCCTTAGGCCGTATATCATAATGCCGCAAATTTTGCGGCATTATTTTTTACGAGGTGTATACATGATACAGTGGTATCCTGGCCATATGGCCAAGGCCAAAAGAAATATAGAAGCCGATTTGGCTTTGGTAGATATGATTATTGAGGTAATCGATGCGCGAATCCCCGCTGCCAGCCGCAATCCGGATTTGCAACCTTATTTAGGGCGGAAAGCTCATGTTCTGCTGCTGAATAAGGCGGACTTGGCCGATCCGCAATTGACGCAACGTTGGTTGGCGGCATATCGCCGCCGCGGCTATTATCC
>CASEQE010000065.1 GCA_949289995.1 uncultured Peptococcaceae bacterium | reverse complement strand
CGTGCTTTAAAATTACGCTGATTGCACATAGCGGTGCTAGTACCGCCAGACACATCTAAATCTTCTGGCACCACAAATTTAATGCACTTGACCAAAACATCCCGGCAATTGGGATAATTATGTGCAGGGATAGTCATGGCTTTCATACCTCTTTGATGCTCCATGCCATTTTCATCCACTTCAGTAAGAATTACTGCTAATGCCACCCGTTTTTGGGGACAAACGTTTTTGATCGTTACATCCAATTGGATAATCCGGCCTTGTGATTCTAGATAAGTATCGCCTAGATCGATTAACATTGCATCTTCGCAACCGTCTACCGTTAAGCTTACCGGCTCTGGACACGCCTCGGGATGGACGATGACTTCGCATTCCACGGCTACCGTGGGCTCGGGAAAAGACACGACGTTACCTTCCATATCCGAATACGTAATCGATTGATTCACCAATTTCGTGCCGGGTTCCTGTGATATATGGCGAATAAAGAATTCCAAAATGGCGCTTTCGCTGCCGCTTACCCCTAATTCTGGAATTGTCCAACGCAGCGTACGAGTATCCAACATGGTCGCCGAACCTTTGCTAGGCGAAAGAATACTGGTAATGATAAAATCTGAATTTACTACCTCATTGATAGTAATATCTGTGGCGCCAGTTTTTGAAATATTGGCGGCCAATTCGGCAAATAATTTTTCTAAATCCGCCGCATCCGGGGTTACCGCCACATGAGAAGCGTCGGGATCGCTAGCCCATTCATTTAAGGCATTGACGTTTAAACCATCGGAACCAACCAATCCAATACAATAAATCACAATGCCTTGTGCTTTCGCCGCTTCCGCCACCGGCGCAGGCGGCGCGCCAACGGTGGTATTGCCATCGGTAAACATCACGATAACCTTCGCATTGCTGGATGTCGGGTCAAACAATTGCATAGCCTGGTAAAATGCTTCGGCATGATTGGTGTTGCCGCTAGCGGTCAAAAGATCCACTGCGTTTTTCAACGTATCCACGGATGTAATAAGCTGCGTATTTGCCACAGCAGTGGTAGCAAAACTGACGATACCAATACGGCTCCCGGAACCGATTTCACCATCCTGTACGCCGTCCGTGGCCTCTTCAATGATATCAATAAACGTCTTAGCACCCAACTTCATACTGGCAAGCGGCGCACCAGTCATACTGCCGGAACGATCTAACGTTAGCACGATATCCGTTGGATTGGAAATAATATCAGGAGCCGCTGTTAAAGCCAACGTAACTCGCAAAGAGCCGTCGCAATCTATACGGTCCGCATCAATCACTTTATTGGAATTTGTAACACCCATTTGCGCTACCTCCTTCTGGGAACTCATCCCATAGCATAGTATGCGATTGTCCCATCTGTTGACACAAAACAAAGACTTGCTTTTCTTGCTCATCTCCAACACAATAAAAGAAGCATACATATACGAAGACATATCATTCTAGCCAAAAGCTTATTTTTAATCTTTTCATGCCTATGTGCTGGCTATATGGCACAATCATAGTTATAGTAAAGCAGATTAAGCGTTTGTTACCCGTTTGAACTCTCGTTCTGCTTGTTCTGGATAATCGGGAACACGCTTGCCGATAAGAACTGCGTGGCTTCCCAACTTCTTCTTCAGCACTTCCTGCACCATTCGCTGGTGCGCAATATGCTTCACGCCCATCGCCTCCTTGGCAATAAAAAAGGACGGCAGCACAATCTGTCGTCCGAGGTCCGTTATGGACTCGCTCTATAGGCTCCGAAAGACTGATGGAATTGGTCGTTTGGAGCGTAATAAAGGAATTCATCCTATAAAAAAACGCCCGTATAATCGAAGTATAGGGCGTTCCTGATAGGTGTATGAAATTGTGGTTATTCGTTGGCATCGTCGGGAACTTCGTCGAAGATAATATCCTGCACTTCGTTGATGATTTCAAGGTCATCTCGCTCCTCATCGAGTGCATCGCATTCCAGCATCAGAAGGTCGTTGCAGAACTTTTCGAGTTCCTCGTTCTCCATCTCCTCAACTTCCTCGAATGTGGTATTGAGGTTCTTTTGAAGCCAACCTCTAAGAGTGTCTGTAATTAACTCTTTTTTCATTTAGCACCCTTCTTTCCTTTGCCTTTATAAATGCAAGTAGTAATCATCTTCGATTTGTCGTCATACACAACGTGGGTTCCGTTGTACTCGTAAACGGTTCTGTTTGGCTTATTACCAGCAGTAGCTTTGCCTTTTGTAATCGCCCTAACTGCGGACGAAGGTCGTATACCCCTGCTTTCCATTTTGAACATTGCGTGGTCGTGTACTTGCTCCACACTTTTCCCGTCAGATGTCTTTAAGCCCGTAAATGCGCTCAGGCATTTTTTAGCGAACGCTTCAGAAGGTTTTTCTCCCTTCTTTGAAGCCACTCTCTTTGGTTGAGACTTTACGCTGGTAGAGCCTCCACCGCCGTCCGTGAACTTGCCGTTCTCATCACGAGGGTGATCTGATTCATTAAAATCTTTCCTCGTTATAATTATATCCGCATCTTTGCCTGTGGGCAAGACGGTTTCGGAAAGTTCATCACTTTCTTTACGATAATTTACCTCTTGGTAAAGAACATCATTGAGAACTCGTATGCTGTCTGCAAACGGCGCAAACAAAGACTTACTGTTTGCGTCAATAGCTTTCAGGATCTCGCCCAAGTCGGACATCTGCGGCGCTACCATCTCAGAGTGGTCATCGCAGCTTGGTTGTCCATCAAACTCGGTGCAAAGGAAATACATCGGAACGCCAAACTCCTCGGCAAGGCCAGTACGAACCGTCAAAGGAATTAACTCCGTCGATATGCTGGAAAATGAAAAAACGGCAAATCATTTCAACGCTTCCAAAATACGCCTATGCCGTTCTAAAATCCAGCGATAGCTATAAGATGTTTTCACGGCAATGGTCCCCAACTTTTCCCGTCCAGATAACGCCAACGTATAATCATTGGATCGTCCGCCGTCAGGATATGGTGGAAAACGGTGAAATTGCCGTGGTTCTTGTAGGCGGCGAAGAGGCCACCGTAAAACGCTTCTACCGGAAAGATAATGTGGTTACCCTTATCCCTCAATCTAATAATCCAGAACATCAACCGCAAATATACAACTGCCGCACCACTTCCATCCGTATTCTGGGAAAAGTCGTTCGCAACCAATTTGAATTTTAATATCCATCGCCGATCAGTGGATTTATACGCAAAAGTTATTGGCTTTTAATAACTTGTATGTTATAATCATCACAGAAAGCAAGGGATGTGGAATACCGGAAATAACCAGATTTTACGGGATTATCATGAAACTTTTTGTAGCAAGAGAGCATAATCCGCCGCACTTTCATGCGGTTTACGGAGAGTACAACAGAAGTTTTGATATTCAAACCCTGGAAATGATAGAAGGGGGATCTGCCCAAAAAAGCTCAAAACATGATCACGGAATGGGCCGAGGAATATAAAACCGATTTATTGAAAATGTGGAATACAAAAACCATTAAAAAGCTCCCTCCGTTAGAATAACGAAGGAAGCTAACCCAAAGGGGAGGAGGGTAAAATGACCTTATCCATTAGGGTAAAAGATGTAAAAGCTCTCGATGATTTTATGCTGTCCGTTCTTTTTATGAACGGAGTAAAAAAGCTGTACGATGTAAAGCAGCTTTTTTCACAATTTCCACAGATGTTTGCCCCGCTAAAAGAGAACCCTGCGCTTTTTAAAAATGTCTCTGTTATCTGCGGGGGTTGCGGTATAGCGTGGAATGAGGATATCGATATATCAGAGTGCGAATTGTGGGAAAACGGCGTGATAGAAAGCGTGAGCGTATGACAGCAAAAGAAAAAAAACAAGAACTTGTAGCGGAGATCATAAAACTACGGCAAGAACAGGGACTTACACAAAAACAACTTGAGGCATTAAGCGGAGTAAAACAGCCGATCATAGCAAGAATGGAAACAGGCACAAACACCCCGCAACTCTTAACAGTAATTAAACTCCTGGAACCGCTGGGAAAAACCCTTGCCATAGTCCCTTTGGATCATAATAAAAAAAATCGCCTTTGATCCTCACATCAAAGGCGATTTGCGGCAACCCAGGCCAACCAATAAGCGAACAACGATATAAACATGCCTGGCAGAGTTTCTTTCGTAATATGCAAATTGCCGCCGGCGCTACTCTTTATCGGAATCGTATCATCGTAGCCACGCAAGATATCGGAACGGATCTAACCCCCTATTGCCTGCGTCATACCTACGCCACGCGTCTGGCGGAAAAACGGGTAGATATTAAAGTCGCCATGAAATTCATGGGGCATACTTCGGCAAATATGCTTATGCAAGTTTATCAGCATGTGTCGGAAAAATTAGAGGATGAAGCCCGGATAATT
>CASEQE010000064.1 GCA_949289995.1 uncultured Peptococcaceae bacterium | reverse complement strand
CGCTGGTTGCCAGGTTTTTTATGTGACGAACCGAGACGCCGGCAAACCGTTGGCTATGTCGCCGTTGGCTGGCCAGCTCCAAGATTGCTGCCAATAAACGCTCCACTCCCCATCCGGAAAGCGCGGAAATCTCGATGCAAGGTGCGCCAAGAGTTTGGGAAAGGGACGCTGCATCAATGTACGCTCCTTGCCGATGCAACGCGTCTGTCATGTTTAAAGCGACGATTAAAGGGACTCCTGTTTCTATCAGCTGCGTGGTTAAATATAAATTGCGTTCCAGATGTAGAGAATCCACAACGTTAACCACCAACATTTCAGGTCCCTGCCGTTCTAGAAAATGGCGTAACGGTAATTCTGCCGGGGATAAGTTGGACAATGCGTAGATACCGGGCATATCCCAGACGATAAAGCGATTGCCTCGGTAACGAAAAGAACCGTGGAGAATTTCCGTGGTGGCGCCGCTCCAATTGCCGGCAGCGTTGGTGGCGCCGGTTAAAAGATTGAATAGGGAAGTGCGTCCGCTGTTCGGATTGCCAAATAAAGCGATTTGTAGTTGCATGACCCTAAATCTCCTTTACCAAGATATGACGGGCCGATTGCCGGCGTATGCATAATTGAAAGCCTTTGATTTTTAACCAGATCGGGTCGCCCAAGGGGGCGACGCGAATCAATACGGCGATACTCCCCGGAACGAAACCAATATCCATCAGTTTTCCGGCGGCAACGGTGGATAAACCGCCGATACCGGTAATTTCAACCGCTTGTCCTACTTGTATATCGTTTAACGTCACAAGAATTCATCCTTTTATTCGCTGTTCTCATAAGAATGGTTATGATTTTGAATCATCGATTAGGTTTTATGCTGCCTAACATAGTCATATATAACTTATAAACAAGCCGATAGTTAAAGGTATTCTCGCAAGTGGGAGAATATGCCAAGCAGGCCGGCTTGCTCTAGAGCGGCTAGCGTAGCGTTACCTATGTCTCGATATACACAATCTCCCGTCGCATGGGCTGCGGCGGGAGATTGGATTTGCGATTTATGCTAGAAGATCGATACAGGCATGGATGAGACTTGCAGCGGAAATTTACGATACCCAATCGCTAGATGGGAAGCAGGGAAATGGCGTTTTGGGGACAATTGACGGCACATACGCCGCAACGCCAGCATTGATCCGGCCGGTAACGGATTTTGCCTTCTATATCTTTAATAAACGCGCCAAAATTGCATAATTTGCAGCAGCGGGGGCCGTCCTTTTCCTGCCGACAGCCGTCGCATTTTTCGGGATGGAATTCGATGCGGCAATGAGGCGCAGGGTAAAGCCCACGAGAGCCTAGCTTTGCGGCCATGCGTAAAGGGTAACAGCAGCGGCTGTCGCAATTGCAGAAGCCGTATTCGTCGCCGCATTGCATAAGCCCTTGAGCGTTCCATTGACGGATGCGCCGCTTGGCCTCTTCTCGGGAAATCGCTTCGCCATGGCCACGATCGTAGGGCGAATTATCCTGATGATTCGTCCAACTTAGGCAAACGTTTCGCGGACGATGATGATAGTAAACTATGGATTTACATTGACAGGGGTTGACAATCACCGGTTCCGGCTGTTTATCGAAGAGAGCCATGGTTTCATCCAAGGTTAAAAAGGCTTGGTTATGTATGGACGCCGCTTCTCCATGGATAATTTTTTTTACGCTATCTTGATATTCATGCATATAAATTTGATGTTCCCATTGATCCAGGGCTTGTTTCCGTTCTTTGGCAATACGTTCGCCCCATTCATCATATTCATAAAGCGCGTAGTAAGGGTAACGGTTGTAAAAAGTGTCCAGTTGATACATGAGATGGTTTTCTTTATCGCGAGTTTTGCATAAAACAGCACGGCTATAACAATGCCAGATCAAGTTTAAGGGATCTTTGCTAAGCTCGTTATCCATAATGAGCCGGCATAAATCTGTTTCATATATGGGTTCTCGGTTGCCAATGGCCAAAATGAGACAAATTTCTGTTTCCGTCAGCATGATGATGAATTCCGGATAAAATTCTAGCGGCGCTTCAAATAGCTTCATTGCCTGATAGATTTGTTCTTGTCGCATAAATCAACCCTCTTTAGCGTGAATGTTTGCTATACCGGTACGGATATGGACTTTGGCCGCAACAGCGACTAGCGAGATAGCGGTTGGCATCTAAAAATAAGCCGCCGCCTAGCGCGCTGTCTTTCGGTTATGGTCAAAAACAATCCTGTTGATTGAGCCCTCCCGCAATATATGGTATGACTATGATTATTTGTTCTCAGTATAGCATATGTTTGGATTCTCGTCGAGAAATTACATTAGGAAATATAAAAGGCCATGCGGGAAGGCGTGTGGCGAAGACGCCTATCCGCATGGCCTTGGCGATAGGCGTCTGGCGCCTATTGCCTAAAGCACAAGTCAAAAATCTGGATTGTTGCAGAGAAACAGGCTACTGATGGCTGAAGCATATCGTATAAACGTAGCGATTGCAAAAAGCTTTAACGTAATGGTTGCGCTATATAAAACCAGGCCGTTGCGCCGCTTTCTTCTGTTATTGGCAGCGTAAAGGATATATTGTCAACCAAATCCAAATCGTTTTCATTGAAAGTAAGCCCCAACAAAATCGTCTGGCCGTATTGGGTGCTGCTGTTGCCGCTTTGAGGGATGGAAACGGTTGGCTGGCGAGTAAACGACGTTCCTTCTTTGTCGATATCCCCGGAGATAATGGTTAAGGGCAGGTTGCGGCTACAGTCGACAATTTGATATTCGCCCGTTTGTTTTTCCGGATTCACTGTCAGGCGATATTGCATATCTACAGAATCATAATAAACTTTGCCAAAAGACAAAGGCAGATAATGGGGCGTGCAAATCGAGCAGATAATGGTATCCTGATTGGCGACGATCAGTTTTTCCGTCAGCAGGTTTTCATCGGTCAAAAGGCAATCGTATTCATAAAGGATTTGATTTTCGTTGACGGCATCGAGTTGCTGCAATAAGATAACCCTTTGATGGTTGGCAATGGAGAAAAGCACGGCTGCATAGATTACCACGCATACCGCCACCACGAGGATTACTCCTTTAAAGGCCAGTTTGGCGGCCTGTTGACGGATTTTTTGTTGTCCATTGGTTAATTTAGGTGCGTCTATATCCCGAATCATCATGCTGGGGAGGAAATATGCCCACAGCAACCAGAGCAAGCCCCAACCGTTACGCATGAAAATCAGGGCGTTTCCTGGAAACAGGCCGATCATAAGAACGGATAAGGCCAGAAAGATGATCAAGCCGATCCAAGAGAATCTCAGATAGCCTTGACGGATAAACCAACGCCGCCATTGAACAAAGGCTAGCGCCAAACCTAACGCAATCAGCGCGCAAACATTATAAGGAGAAAACTGGGGAAAAAGCAGGTTGGTTTGGGGTTGTAATTGGCTTTGAGCCAGAGGGAAAGCGTAGTTATCCACCAAGATAAAACCGATAATGAGCGCCAGGGTAATGAATGCGCCCAGCCACTGCTTCTGGGTAGGTTGCTCTTTGTCCGCCTTGGTTTTAGCGCCGCTTTCTTCTTGCCGCCGCCATATACAGGGAAGCAAATAGCCGATAAACCACCAGATCATAGCAAAACCGGAACGGCTAGTGAAATTGGTAACGCCCCAGGGCGTGTATATGGAGGCATAATATATGGCACGGATAATAGCCGTCGCCGCAAGAAGCAAAACGACAATCAATAGCGGCAGAGAAAAGCGCATTTTCCCTTTTTGATAAAACCAGCTTTGCCAGTGGGGAAACGCCAGGCAAAAACCGAAGATAAGCTGCATAATAATGAACGAAACGATCTGTCCAATACTTTGGTTGCCCAAAGTCTGGACGAGTGTTTGCTCGAAAAACAATAACCCCAGCAAAACCAGGGCTTGCAGCAAGGGAAAGCCAAAGAATGCCTTTCTATGATTATGGTGCATAATGACATACCTCCTTTTGAATCGTTCGTCCGTGTAACGGAGCCGTTGTCGGTAGCAGCCGCCTTGGTAGCGCATGCCGTCCAGCTCATCTACGTACCACAATAACCTACGGTAATTGTTGCAATTGACACAGTGTTAACTTATTAATATCTTAATCCAACAATATTATATCATATTTTTTTTCATATAGCAAGAAAATGCAGTGAATTCTCTATAAATCCGATAAAATTCTTAAATAGAAATCAAAATTTATGATAGAACATGAGATAAGTATGGTTCCGTTTATTTATTGGTTGTTTATTTATATGCGTTAAATATTGTTATTTCATGAAAAATTCATTTTAAGCAAAATGAGAAGTATGTAAAAAAAGGTTGTTTGATTGTGCCGAAACGTAGCCGCGCGCATATTATGATAGCAAACGAACCACTGAGGAGGCAAGACTTATGGCAACATCTTGTCAAGACGTGTTAATGCCTTGCGGCGACGGCTGCATGAAGGCGGCTTATGCTTTTGTGCCTATTCAGAATGTAAATCGCTTTTATGACTATTTATCGGCCATGCAAGCGGGGACTATTTTTCCCGACTTGAATATTCCCAAAGGCAAATATGGCCCAAAAGAAAATTTTAGCGAGTAAGGGCATGGATAAAGGAGGTTTACTTATGGCGACAACGGCGACCGATATCCAAAGAGAAATGATTTATAGTATTCAGGAACTGGGCTTGACTTTGGATGATTTGCGGCAATATCTGGATACGCATATGCATGATCAATTTGCAATTTCTCGTTTTAATAGCACGCGTGACGAATTGGAAAAATTGCTTACGGAGTACGCCGGGAAATACGGTCCCTTAACCGGCGCATGTTTCAATAAAGATGAAAACAATTGGTTGTGGGCAATGCAGGATTTTCCCTGGGATTATGAATGAGGAGGATACGGTATGTGGATATATCAAAAGACTTTGCAGTATCCGGCAAAAGTGAGTCATACGGATTTGACCTTTGCCAATCGTTTGCTAAGTTTATATGGCGGTCCGGATGGCGAATTGGGGGCGGCGTTGCGTTATTTAAACCAACGATATACTATGCCTACCAATAATACCAAAGGTTTGTTAACGGATATTGGTACGGAAGAATTGGGGCATGTGGAGATGATCGCCACCCTAATTTATAAACTCACCAAAGATGCGGATTTGGATGAGGTGCGGGAATCGATGTTCGGCAACTATTTTGTGAATCATGGTAAGGCTTTGTATTTTTGCGACGCCAATGGCTCGCCCTTTACCGCCGCCTATTTCCAAGCCAAAGATGATCCCATCGCCGATTTAACAGAGAATATGGCGGCCGAACAAAAAGCCAGAGCCACTTATAATCATTTAATGGATTTGACGGACGATCCCGATCTCTTGGATACGCTACGTTTTTTGCGGCAGCGGGAAATTGTCCATTTTCAACGTTTCGGTGAAGCATTGGATCAAGTTCAAGAATATTTTGCCTGTAAAAAGGTGTTCTAAATTTATTTTAGCGTCTCCATAAGTAAATGGAGACGCTTTTTGATTAAAAATAAGGCGAAATATCCGGTTTTAATCGATCAACAATTGTTATATCTTCTGTGGCTGTAAACCGTTTAATTGTCGATAAAATTACCAATTATCAGTTAATATTGACGGAAAATTTCTTCGCTTTACATTCGCCTTTTCTTTTGATATAATCAGGAAGTCCTCAAGCAAAGTAGAGTTTTGCTTGTATTTTGATTTAGGAAAAGGAGAATGAAAATGAAAAAACTATTGCTTGTATTACTGGCTTTAGCCATGATTTTGGCTTTTGCCGCATGTACGCCCGACGCCAATGTGGATAATCCGGACGATCAAAACGTCACCGATGACGCCAACGAAAACAATGCGGAAGGCACCGGTATGGCTGTGGAAGATATTAAGGTCGGTCATATCCACATTAACGATGAAGCGGAACAAGGTTATTCCACCGCTCACATCAATGGTATCAACGGTATGAAAGAAGCCTTGGGTCTCAGCGACGATCAAGTTATCGGCAAATACAATATTAGCGAAGATAGCTCCTGCGCCGATGCGATTCAAGAATTGATTGAAGCCGGCTGCAATATTATTTTTGCCGACAGCTTTGGCTTTGAAGATTATATGCTGGAAGCCGCTAAAGAATATCCAGATATTCAATTTTTCCATGCTACCGGTTTTCAGGCTCTCAACGCCGGATTGAGCAATTTCCATAACTATTTTGGCAACATTTACGAAGCCCGTTATATTTGCGGCGTGATCGCCGGTTTGACCACGGAAACCAATAAATTGGGTTATGTTTCCGCTATGCGCAACACCGAATGTATCAGCGGTTTTACCGCCTTTTATCTTGGCGCCAAATCGGTGAATCCCGATGTGACGATGGACGTTATCTACAATAACGCCTGGTTTGATATGACCATTGAAGCCCAATCCGCTCAATCTTTGATCGATCGTGGCTGCGATGTGATTTGCCAACATACCGATTCTACCGCCGTGCAAACCACTTGTGAAGCGGCCGGCGTATATTGCATTGCTTATAACACCGATATGAGCGGCGCTGCCCCCAATTATAATCTTTGCTCCGCCGTATGGGATTGGAGCGCCGTTTATATCGCCGCTGTGGAAGCCGCGATCAATGGCGAAGAAATGCCTGCCGATTTCTGCGGCGATTTGGCGGATGGTATGGTCAACGTTATTTACAACGAAGCGGTTATTCCCGCTGATGTAAAAGCCCAGGCTGAAGAAGTCAAACAACAAATTATCGACGGCGAGCTGTATCCGTACGTAGTCGGTCCTTTCTCCGGCACCGGTATCGATGCTGCCGGTAACGAAGTGACCATCGAATTGGCGGAAGGCGAAGAATATCATGAACCCCAATCCGCTCCCCAATGGGGCTTCATTCTCCCCGGTATTACGGTGGTAGAATAAGAATAGCGTACTATATTGCATAGTAGCCATATCAGGAAGGCGCGACGATTCAGTCGCGCCTTTTTTGTTTGCGCCCTATGAGAAAAATACGGGGCATAAATAGCTTATCTTCCGCGCATACCGCGATTGGACAATCTTTGAAAAAAGTTAGAAAACAGTTATTCATATCACGAATTATCAGTTAATATTGGCGGCAAATTCTTTGCTTTACATTCCCTCTTTCTTTTGATATAATCGAAAAGTTATTAAGCAACGCTGTATTTGCGTGCTATCTTAGTTGAGAAAAGGAGAAGGTAAATGAAAAAACTACTGCTTGTGTTACTGGCTTTGGCCATGATTTTGGCTTTTGCCGCGTGTACGTCCGACGCCAATGTGGATAATCCGGACGATCAAAACGTCACCGATGACGCCAACGAAAACGATGCAGAAGGCGCCGGTATGGCTGTGGAAGATATTAAAGTCGGCCATATTCATTTTAACGATGAATCGGAGCAGGGATACTCTACTTCCCATATCAATGGTATTAACGCCATGAAGGAAACATTGGGACTTAGCGACGAGCAGGTTATCGGCAAATACAATATTAGCGCGGATAGCGCCTGTGCCGATGCGATTCAGGAATTGATCGACGCCGGCTGCAATATTATTTTTGCCGACAGTTTCGGTTTTGAAGATTATATGCTGGAAGCCGCCAAAGAATATCCGGACATTCAATTCTGCCATGCTACGGGATTTCAAGCGCTGGATGCCGGTTTGAGCAATTTTCATAATTATTTTGGCAATATTTACGAAGCCCATTATTTATGCGGTATCGTTGCCGGTTTAACCACCAAAACCAATAAATTGGGTTGCGTATCGGCTATGCATAATACGGAATGTATCAGTGGTTTTACCGCCTTCTATCTTGGCGCCAAATCGGTGAATCCCGACGTGACTTTGGACGTGATCTATATTAACAGTTGGTTTGATATGACGTTGGAAGCCCAGTCGGCGCAAGCCTTGATCGATCGCGGCTGCGATGTGATTTGTCAACATACCGATTCTACCGCCGTACAAACCACGTGTGAAGCGGCCGGCGTATATTGCATCGCTTATAACACCGATTTAAGCGGTTCTGCCCCCAATTATAATCTGTGCTCCGCCGTGTGGGATTGGAGCGCCGTATATATTGGTATGATGGAAGCTTTTATCAATGGTGAAGAAATTGCCACCGATTACAGCGGCGATTTGGCCGACGGTATGGTGAATGTGGTTTATAACGAAGCGGTTATTCCCGCGGATGTGAAAGCGGCGGCTGAAGAAGCCAAACAAAAAATTATCGACGGCGAACTGTATCCTTATGTTGTCGGTCCATTCACTGGCACCGGCGTCGATGCCGCTGGTAATGAAGTAACTATTGATTTGGCGGAAGGTGAAGAATACCATGAACCCCAATCCGCTCCCCAATGGGGCTTCATTCTCCCCGGTATTACGATCGTAGAGTAAGTAAACCAATGATCGTCAGTGCCATAGGCTCTTGCGCGTAGCGAAACGCTGGCGCGTCCTATGGAGTAAAATGCAGTTTCTCATAACTGCAAAGCTTACGATAATCTAGACATACGGGATGCCGTCATCAGACGGCATCCCGTTTATGGTTGTAAGCCGTAGATGAAGTCATAGCGCTACACATGATCTCCAAATGCAATCAATGTGCTTTTGGGAAAGAGCAAAGAATTTGGGTGGCATATCGATACGATATGCGCTCTATTGTCAGCGCAGAGCGTTTTACGGATTGATGTTGAAATATAAGCGCTTTTCATTATCGTTCAATTTCCGGACGATGGGCTTTGCCGGAGATGATGAAAACGGTTTTGCTGCGCAGCATTGACATACGGCTATTTACTGCTAGGATACGAATAGAAAGATAATGTACGGAAATACAAATTGATTCCGCTAAGCCGTATTTATAAAATGACGTTTGCAAAGGGAGAAGCATGGAAATATGGCAAACTTTCAGGTTGGAACGGCTGTTTTTCATGTATAGTGAAAAATATATACACTTAGCCGCCTCGCTTCGACGGTTGCTGGCAAATGATTAACCCCAGTTTGATTTTAGCGTTCAAACTGGGGTTAATCATTTGGCAAATATTTATATATTGGTGCTCATAGGTAACGTCCAGCAGGCTTACTTTTCGCGGGATGCTATTTTCAAGCGTTGATCTCTTTTGAGAATTTGTTTTCGCAGGCGTAGATGTTTTGGGGTTACTTCTAACAACTCATCGTCGGCTAAAAATTCTAGACATTGTTCCAAAGACATCTTTTTTGCGGGTACCAGGCGCAAAGCCTCGTCGGAACCGGAGGCGCGCATATTGGATACTTGTTTTTTCTTACAAACGTTTACGTTAATATCTTCATTTTTTGGCGTTTGACCGACGATCATCCCTTCATATACTTTTTCTCCCGGTTCGATAAACAATATGCCTCGTTCTTGCGCGTTAAACAAACCATACGTTACCGCCGCGCCGGTTTCCCAAGCCACCAAGGAGCCGTTGCTACGCTTTTTGATTTTCCCTTTGTATTCCTGATATTCCAAAAAGCGGGATCCCATAATGCCTTCCCCTCGAGTATCGGTAAGAAACTCATTGCGGTAACCGAATAGTCCGCGCGAGGGAATAATAAATTTTGCCCTGGTTCGCGTATCGCCAGGCGACATTTCCGTCATCATCCCTTTGCGTTCACCCATTTTTTCCATAACGTGACGGAAATATTGTTGCGGCACGTCCACGTGGAAAATTTCCACAGGTTCAAAAATTTTGCCGTCTATATTTTTAAACAAAACTTTTGGCGGGGATACGGAAAATTCATAACCTTCCCGGCGCATGTTTTCAATTAAAATAGCTAGGTGCATTTCTCCCCGGCCTAAAACGCGAAAGGCATCTGTGGTATCGGTATCATATACTTTTAAGGATAAATCGCTAAGCAATTCCCGATAGAGCCGGTCGCGCAATTGACGGGAGGTGACGTATTCGCCCTCGCTACCGGCAAAAGGGCTATCATTGACGGAAAAGGTCATTTCTACCGTAGGTTCGCCTACTTTTACGAAAGGCAGAGGATTGGGGGAGTCGGCTTGACACACCGTATCGCCGATATAAATGTTTTCAATTCCTGAAAAGCAGGCAATATCTCCCGCTTCCGCCGTATCGATAGGAATACGTTTTAGACCGTCTATGGTGAACAAACCGCTAATTCTTCCTAAATAGCTGCTTTGTGGATCCTCAAAATTGACGATAGAAACTTCTTGTCCGGCGCTGATTTGACCACAATCAATACGTCCGATACCAATCCGTCCTACATAATCGTTATAATCGACGGAAGAAACCAACATTTGCAACGGACGTTCTGGATAGGCTACCGGCGCTGGAATATAGCGGAGAATGGTTTCAAATAACGGATCCAAATTCTTTCCTGGTTGCGTAAAATCGGCGGTGGCATATCCGCCTCGAGCCGAGCAGTACATAATCGGACAATTTAGCTGTTCTTCGCTGGCATGCAATTCTTCCAATAAGGCCAACACTTCCAAGGCGGCTTCCTCAGGCCGGGCGTCCGCGCGGTCGATTTTATTTACAACGACAATAATTTTATGATTCAATTCCAAAGCTTTTTGTAAAACGAATCTGGTTTGCGGCATGGCGCCTTCAAATGCATCAACCAAAAGCAAAACGCCGTTAACCATTTTTAATATGCGTTCTACTTCGCCGGAAAAATCGGCATGCCCCGGGGTGTCTACGATATTGATTTTTATGTCCCGCCAATGGATCGAGGTATTTTTGGCCAATATGGTTATGCCTTTTTCTCGTTCCAGGTCGTTGCTATCCATAACGCGTTCGGCGACGCTTTGATTTTGTCTAAAAGCGCCGCCTTGGCGCAGCATTTTATCGACTAGCGTTGTCTTGCCGTGGTCTACATGGGCGACGATGGCGATATTGCGAATGTGCGTAATTTCAGTCAAGCGTATCTCTCCTTAATTTATGTGGGCTATCCGTTTATCTAGATTTACAATTGTATCACTAACCATAAGCAAATACAATCAATTTTTACGCTATATCGACTTTTTTGTTTTTTAAACGAAGGTTAATAAATTCTCTTAATAGGCAATACAGCACCGCACAAATGGGAACACCGATTAGCATGCCTATGGCGCCGAACAAACTGCCGCCTAATGTGACCGCCACTAGTACCCAAATGCCTGGTAAACCTATGGAATCCCCTACCACGCGGGGGTAAATCACATTGCTTTCAAATTGTTGCAAAACGATAATAAATAGCACAAACCATAATGCCTGCCAAGGGTTGTGAAGCAGAATCATGAGCGCGCCCACGCCAGTGCCGATAAAAGAACCAAAAATAGGGATAAGCGCAGTAACAGCCACCAAAGAAGATATGAGTAAAGCGTATGGCATGTGAAAAATTATCATGCCAATATAGCATAGACAACCCAAAATTAAGGATTCGGTACATTGTCCCCGCACAAAACTAGAAAAAATATTATTGGATAGGGCCAGAATATGAACGAGTTTATCGGCCGCTTCTTCGGGGAGGCAAGCATACGCCAATCTTTTGGCTTGTCGGCAGATTTTTTCTTTTGCCGCTAAGAGATAGATGGAGAAAGCGAAACCCATAATAAAACGGAATATGGCGCTAACAAAACTACTGGTATAAAAGATCGTAGCGCTGATTACGCTATCGCTATTGTCCTGTAATTTATTGATTACGACGTTGCTAATGCTAGCCCAATCGATATCAATGCCGTTAAAATAATCGCTGACAATATGATATTGTTCCGCCAGTTCTTGTATGGTTTGGGATAAAGCGTCGATTTGGCTGGGTAATTCTTTTGCCAAGGCTATAATGGTAATACGTAGTTCCGGCAATACCAGCAAGATAAAGATAATAATGATAGCCAAAATAAAAACGACGCTGACGATTAAGCATATCGGCCGGCGAAGCTTATTTGCGATACGACTTTTTTGGCAAAGCTTATGCACGACTTTGGTTTCCAAAAAACGCATGGGCAAATTGAAGATAAAGGCGAGGCATAAACCAAAAATAAAGGGAAATAAAACGCTATAAGAGGCCTTGAGAAAATCTTTAAAATCGCCCAGGTTTTGCAATAGCGTATAAAACAATATGGCGGCAAAAATTATGCCTAAGATTTTGATTATGTTTCTTTTATTAAAAAAGTCCAAATCTCAATCCTCCGATCGATTTATCATTTCTTAATGTCCAATTATATCATATTTATTTATTAGATACCAGTAGCATTCCTGGTATAAAAAATGCTAATTCAGGCAATAATTGTGGCATACCGCTAATACCTCGGGAGGGAGCGATTTGCTCAATAAAGTTGAGATTTGCGGGGTCAATACATCAAAATTACCAGTTTTATCCAATGAACGAATTACAGAATTGTTTTTGGCCGCCAAGTCTGGCGATCAGGCGGCCAGAGAGGAATTGATTTCCGGTAATTTGCGTCTGGTTTTAAGCGTACTCCAAAGATTTAATAACAGAGGGGAAAACGCGGATGATTTGTTTCAGGTGGGATGTATTGGCTTGATTAAAGCCATCGATAATTTTGATCTTAGCCAGAACGTCCGCTTATCCACGTACGCCGTACCGATGATTATCGGCGAAATTCGCCGTTATTTACGGGACAACAACCCCATTCGCGTTTCTCGTTCCTTGCGGGACGTGGCATATCGGGCTTTACAGGCAAGGGATCGTTTAACCGCGGATAGCGGGCGGGAACCTACTCTGGAAGAAATTGCCAAATCCATCGATTTGCCTCAAGAAGACATTATTTTTGCATTAGATGCAATTGCCGATCCCATCTCTCTATATGAGCCGGTATATCATGATAATGGCGGCGACCAGTTATACGTTATGGATCAGGTCAGCGATCATACGACTACGGAAAAAAAGTGGTTGGATAATTTAAACATTAAGGAAGGCTTGGCCAAATTAAGCGACAGAGAAAAAAAAATACTCAACTTGCGTTTTTTTGTGGGCAAAACGCAAATTGAGGTGGCGGAAGAAATTGGTATTTCTCAAGCGCAAATTTCACGATTGGAAAAAAACGCTTTGTTGCAATTGCGTAAATATATGCAATAAATGTACGGTAATAGAAAAATAGAGAAAAGAGGATTCTATGAAATTCATTCATGCAATAACTTGGCGCAAAGTTGCGGTTTGCTGCTTATTTCTTATCGGTTTGTGCGGCTTTATCGGTTATTATTATTTATCTACCGGTACGATTTTGTTTCAAAATAGCGCCGTTGGCGATAAACCTTTACGGCTGCATGTTTTAGCCGATAGCGATGACCCATACGATCAACAGCTTAAACTGGCTACTAGAGATTTCGTGGTGGATTATTTAAGCGACGCATTAGCGGAAGCTTCTTCCAAGGAAGAAGCGCTACAGGCAGTAGAAAAAATGTTGCCTCAACTAACCGCCGCTTGCAATGATTTTCTTTATGGTAAAGCGGATTATTCTGTGCGCATCAGCTTGGCAAAAGACGAATTTCCACAAATCGATTATGACGGTTTGGTGCTAGCCGCCGGCGAATATGATGCTTTGCGGGTGATTCTAGGTAGTGGACAGGGGCATAATTGGTGGTGCGTATTGTTTCCGCCATTATGTTTCGTAGACGTAGCCGGAGAATATGATCAACAGGCGGTAGCGGCGGTGGCAGCAATGGACGATTATACCGATAGCCGTCAGGTGATGGTAAAATGGAAACTTTCACAATTGTGGAATCGGGATTAAAAGGCGCTTTTACTGCGGATCTTCATATAAAGGATTGACAAATGTTTTAGCTGGAAGCTTGATTTCTGTTTCATCATCCTTTTCTGCCAAATCGCTAAAGAAAAAACTGTTTTTTGCTTTTTTACCGTTTACCGGCATAGATTTATCCGTTTCCACAAGGATAACATCTATGCCGACTTTTTTTATTTTCGACCAAGGGATGACCAGATCTTCATAACCGCTTTTGGCAAAAAACAAACCAAGTTTGTTTTCGCCAGGAATGATCAGGGCGTTTATTTTACCGTCGTTTACATTAATATCTACGTCGCGGATATAGCCGAGTCGTTTGCCGTCGGCGCCATCGATTACGTCTTTATGACGCAATTCTGATATTCGAATCATTTTTTCACCCTCCTATACATCATATGCTTTTTCCCTGTGGTTATGCAGACGATAATTTTGTAGCTGGCAAAGGGCGGCTATGCTTGCATTTGTTTTTTCCCTTTTGTATAATAAAGATATCCCATATTCGCATAAGGGGGGCGGCGTATGAAATGTGTATTTTGCGGTTATGAAGATTCCAGAGTACTGGATTCTCGCCCGGTGGAAGATGGGCGGGCAATTCGCCGCCGTCGGGAATGTTTGCGCTGCAGCAAGCGTTTTACGACCTATGAACGGGTAGAGGAATTGCCGTTGATTGTGGTGAAAAGCGACAACCGTCGGGAAGTTTTTGACGGGAACAAAATCCTTAACGGCTTAATCAAAGCCTGTGATAAGCGATCCGTTCCGTTATCCGTTCTGGAAGACATGGTGTCTGATATCGAAAGGGATTTACGCAATAATTTGGAGCGGGAAGTTCCGTCTAAATTAATTGGCGAAAAAGTCATGGCTCGTTTGCGTAGCATCGATCAGGTTGCCTATGTTCGTTTTGCCAGCGTATACCGGAATTTTGAAGATATCTCTACCTTTATCGAAGAAATACATAAGTTGCAAACCGAGAATAACGACGGTTAATCGTCCGCTTGAGCCGACGTAATGGTAGCCGCTGCGGAGGCGGCTATTTAGACGTATATTCGAGGAGAATCGCCGACTTTCTCTTGGAATGCGCTTGTTCCGCAAACGACAGGATGATATGCGGATAGTACATTGTTAAGGTCTTAAAATAGGTATATGACGGGATATCAAAAAAAAATGCCATCCAAAAACAAAAAAAAATTTCAGCGTGAGAAAATGGCCGCTATCATTTTGCTGATTGTGGCTATTGCTTTGGTGATTAAAGCGGTTGCGGCGCTGACCGAAGGTTCGCTGGAATTGGCGCAAGTTGAAACGGGCACCGTATACCCGCATATAGAGGGCGAGGGGATTACGCTGCGCTATGAATATGTGGTAACCGCGCCGGTAGCGGGGACGTTTACCCCTAGTTTACATGCAGGCGAACGGGTGAAAAAGAATGGCGTAATCGGCGTTATGCAACAAGAAGACGCGGATTCCCTAAACAATACTTCTACGCCGGTATATATTCAAGAAGGAGGCGTCGTTTTTTATCAATTGGATGGTTGGGAAGATATTTTGCGCCCAGGGGCGGAGGATCAAGTGGATTGGCTTCGCCTTTTAACTTTGATTCGGGAACAGTTTGCCGTTGAAGATGGGGAGAATGCCATCATCGAGGAAACGGCGTCCGGCGAAGTAGGCATAGAGGATGGAGAGGCCGGTCCGCCAAATTTGGCGGCTGACCGTCCGATCGCCCGTATTGTCGATAATTTGTTGGATTTTCAAATCTTTTTTTATGCTGGAGAAAACGACGTTGACGCTTTAGAAGAAGGGCAGCGGGTGAAAATTCGCTGGGATGAAAACGAGGAATCCCTGACGCAAGCCCAGGTTATAGAAAAAGGCGCTTTAGAAGATGGGGCTTCCTATGTGTTATTGTCCGTATCTTCTGCCGAAGAACGTCTTTTTAGCCAACGGTACGCGCTTTGTCAATTGGTAGTGGAAGGATTAAACGGTTTGACCGTGCCCAGCTCGGCTGTGTTCCAGGAAGACGCGAAGGATTATGTATTTATTCGTAAGAAAAACTATGTGACGCAGCAGGAAGTGGAGGTTGTGTATAGCGACGAAAATATCACGATGGTGGAAGGTTTGACCACGACAGATTTTGTGGTGGTAAATCCCCAGTCTGCCTTTGAAGGTAAACAAATTGATTGAATTGATATCGATAAACGGGGAGTGTTGATATGCAAATCAGCGAGAGTATTGCGGTCATTCAACAAAAAATTAAAGAGGCCCAAAGCAGAAGTCCCTATGCTGCAGATAACGTGCTGTTGTTGGCGGTGAGTAAAACCAGAAGCGTAGATATGATTCAGCAAGCAATGGCTGCCGGTTTGCGGGATTTTGGCGAAAATAAAGTGCAGGAATGGATGGGTAAATATGAATCGTTGCCCCAGGTGAATTGGCATTTGATTGGCCATTTGCAAACCAACAAAGTAAAATATGTGATTGGTAAAACCAAATTGATTCACTCTTTAGATAGTCTTCCTTTGGCGACGGAAATTGAAAAACGTTCGCAACAGGCCCAAGTGGAAACGGATGTCTTGGTACAGGTGAATATTGCGGAAGAGGATAGTAAATCCGGGCTATTGGTTCCGGAATTGCCGGGTTTTTTGGAGAAAATGGCAGATTTCCCCCATGTTAAAGTGAAAGGTTTGATGACTATTGGACCTAACGTTACGGATCTTAATCAAATTCGTCCAGTTTTTGCCGAGTTGAGAGGTCTATTTTTACAAGAGAAAGCAAGAGCTTTACCCCATTGCGTTTGGCAGTATTTATCTATGGGAATGAGTTACGATTATCCCATTGCCGTGGAAGAAGGAGCTAATATTGTTCGTGTCGGCAGCAGTATTTTCGGCCCACGGGTATATTCGTGAAGGAATTATACGAGATAAATAGAAATTATACCGATAGATATTTTTTGTTTTAGCTTGATTACGGCTACGTCCGTTAAAAAGGGGAGACGAAACATGAGCGGTTTTTTAGATAAAATGGGCGGATTCTTCTTCAAAGATGAAGAGAATTATGAACCTGAAGAAGAAAGAGAAGAAACAACCGCCGCTAGCAATACCAATGTATGGCGCGAAGCTGACTTTAAAAAAAATGTTCGAAAAACAAATTTAATTAGCGTACCCACAAGAAATAACGCTAAATCTGACCCTAGCGTTATGGAGATGGTGCTGATTAAAGCTACTTCTTATGATGATATGCAGGAAATTGCCAAACATATTAAAGAACGCAAAGTAGCTGTGGTTAATTTTGAAGATATGGATAAAGATATAGCCCAAAGAATGGTCGACTTTTTATCCGGCGCTACTTTTGCTTTGGACGGCGTACCAAGAAAAGTATCCGGCGGTACGTTCATTTTTAGTTCATCCAGCGTGGGTATGGTGGGGCAAATTATGGATAAAAATGAAGAATCTGAAAATGGTTATGCTGAAGATTTGCATCATGCCCCTGATCAATGGTTGAGAAATAAATCCTAGAGAGGATATTATGGCCGAAATATTATATACGCTCGTTCGTACTATATTCCGTGTGTATTATCTTTTACTTTTGGCAAGGATAATTTTGTCGTGGTTGCCGATCGGTAGAAATATTATTACAGGTTTTATTTATGATGTAACGGAACCCTTTTTGGCTTTTTTCCGTCGGCTTATTCCAATAAGAATTGGTTTGCCGATAGATTTTTCGCCAATATTCGCTTTTATTGCATTGGAAATTATTGAAAATATTTTAGTTCGTCTGATATTCATGCTTTAGTTGACCCATTTCGGCTGGCATTTGAAAAACATTAATTATGTCGTTTAAAGGAGTGTAAAATAACGGTAATGCAGGATAAGGATGTAAATAAAGAACAAGAATATGGTAAAACGTTGAATTTGCCGCAAACCGATTTTCCTATGCGCGGAAATCTGCCGCAAAAAGAACCGGAGATTTTGGCCAAATGGCAAGAAATGGATATTTATCGTTTGGTACAGGAAAAAAATGCCGGTAGACCTAAATTTATTCTACACGACGGCCCGCCGTATGCCAACGGAGACATTCATCTAGGGCATGCTTTAAATAAAGTTCTTAAAGATATGGTGGTAAAATATAAAGCCATGTCAGGTTTTTCTGCGCCTTATGTGCCCGGATGGGATACCCATGGTTTACCCATCGAACAAAAGGCGATTAAGGATTTAGGATTGAATCGGGACAAAGTAAGCAAAGTGGAATTCCGGGAACACTGCAAAGGCTATGCTATGAAATATGTGGCTCTGCAGAGCGAAGAATTTCAACGTTTGGGCGTTACCGCCGATTGGCAACATCCTTATTATACTTTAATGCCTGATTATGAGGCCATTCAATTGGCAGCCTTTGGCGAGATGGCAAAAAAAGGCTATATTTTTAAAGGTTTGAAACCTGTGTATTGGTGCCCATCTTGCGAGACGGCTTTGGCGGAAGCGGAAATCCAATATGAAGAGCATAAATCCGCCTCTATTCATGTAAAATTCCAGGTGAAAGATGGTAAAAACATTTTACCGGAAGACGCCTATATTGTCATTTGGACGACCACGCCCTGGACCATACCTTCCAATATGGCGATTTGCCTACATCCGGATTTCATGTACGCTTTATTGTCAATCCGCGGCGAAAAGTGGTTGATTGCCAAAGAATTGATAGATTTCTTCCTCAAAGAGGCGGGTTTAAGTGAAGAATCTTATGAAATCCTTGCCGAATATAGAGGACGGGATTTAGAATATGTGGTGTGCCGCCATCCATTGTTCGATCGGGATTCTTTAGTAATTTTAGGCGAGCATGTTACCTTGGAAGCCGGTACAGGCTGCGTGCATACGGCGCCGGGGCATGGCGCCGATGACTTTGTGGTGGGGAAAAAATACGGTTTAGAAGTGTTTTCGCCTTTGGACAACCGGGGACGTTTTACGGAGGAAGCCGGTCCTTTCGCGGGTATGGATACCAATGCCGGTAACAAGGCTGTTTGTCAAGCCTTGGAAGATTGCGGTGCTTTGGTGCATTTTCAAATGTTTACGCATCAATATCCCCATTGCTGGCGCTGCCACACGCCGATTCTATTTCGAGCCACCGAACAATGGTTTGCCTCGATAGAAGGCTTTCGTGAAGATACGTTGGCCGCCATTGAAAATATAAAATTCATTCCCGCTTGGGGTAAAGATCGTATTCACAATATGGTACAGGATCGGGGCGATTGGTGTATTTCACGGCAGCGCACTTGGGGTATGCCAATACCTATCTTCTATTGTGAAGATTGCGGCCAGTATATTATTAACGACGAAACCATTGCACATTTGCAAAAAATATTCAAACGGCATGGTTCATCCTCATGGTTTGGTATGTCGACTGAAGAGCTATTACCGGCGGATTATCATTGCCCTCACTGTGGCGGTTCTCATTTCCGGCGGGAAACCGATACTATGGACGTATGGTTTGATAGCGGCAGCAGTCATTTTGCCGTATTGGAGAACAAAGAGCATTGGCCGGATTTAAGTTGGCCTGCAGATTTATATTTGGAAGGTTCCGATCAGCATAGAGGCTGGTTTAATTCTTCGTTGCTGATTTCTATGGCCAACCGGGGAGTGCCGCCGTATCGCCAAGTGCTTACCCATGGTTTTTTGGTGGACGAGGAAGGGAAAAAACAATCCAAGTCTTTGGGCAATACCATCAGTCCTCAGGATATTATTAAAAATATGGGCGCCGATGTTTTGCGTTTGTGGGTGTCTTCTACCGATTATCGCTCTGATATTGCCAATTCGCCGGGAATATTCAAACAAATTGGCGAAGCCTATCGTAAAATACGCAATACGGTTCGTTATCTGTTAGGTAATATTTATGATTTTGATATTACGCGCCATATGGTGCCCTTCGCGGAAATGAATGAATTGGATCAATGGGCGATGATTCGCTTAAATAAGCTGATTGGCAAAGTATTGCAAGCTTATGAAGAATATGAATTCCATGTAGCATATCATTCGATCCATAAATTCTGCGTACTGGATATGAGCGCATTCTATTTGGATGTGGTAAAAGATACTTTATATGCAGAAAAAGCAGATTCTGCAAAACGCCGTAGCGTACAAACGGTGTTGTATCATATGTTGGCGGCGTTGACCCGATTATTGACGCCCATTTTGGCTTATACTACGGAGGAAATTTATTCCTATATGCCCAAAACTGCGGATGCGCCGGCGTCCGTGCAGCTGTTGGATATGCCGGTATATGACTGCAATTTGACGGATGCGCAATTAGAGTCCAAGTGGGAAGCATTTTTGGCCATCCGAGATACGATCGCCAAAGAATTGGAAAACGCCCGTCGCGAAAAACGTATCGGCCATTCTTTAGACGCTTTGGTGCAGCTAGAAGCTAGCGGCGAAACCTATGCGTTGCTAAACAGTCTAAAAGACGATTTGCCCCGTTTGTTGATCGTTTCGCAAGTGGAGTTAACGGAAAATCCATCTGCAAATAGCCAGGAGGCTTTGACGGTTGGCGTATCTCCTGCGAAAGGTAGGAAATGCGCCAGGTGCTGGATCTATAGCGAAAGCGTAGATGAAGAAGGCGGCGCCCAGTTGTGCGAACGTTGCCGTCAAGTTTTGGCATAAAAGAAGGTATCCGCCTTTACGGCTGGAAATTTAAAAAAATAAAAAAAATATAGATTCCGTATCCAAAAATGCAGGAAAAAAAAGGACTATGCAGAATAAGATAAAATGTCCTAAATCGTTTTTTATGGAAGTACGAAGTACAATATATTATATTTTGGGAGGTTTGTTTGAATGGCGAACTTTACTGGTAAACCCTCGCAGGCTGCACTGGACAAATTCAAAAACCGCAACATCATGGATATCTCCAGCCTGAGCAAAGATGATTTGCAAACGATTATGCAAACGGCCGCTTATTATGATCAGGCCCTTGCGGAAAAGAAACGCCTCTATGATATGGATGGCAAAATTATGGCCGCGTTGTTTTTTGAACCCTCTACCCGTACCCGGTTGTCCTTTGAATCGGCTATGGAACGTTTGGGCGGCAAAGTAATCACCGTTACCGAAACCCCCACTATGCAAACTTCTTCCACCGCCAAAGGCGAAACCCTTTACGATTCTATCCGGGTTATCAACTACTATGCCGACGTAATCGCTTGCCGTTCCCCGATCAAAGGCGCTCGTTTTGAAATCGAACGTGCGGCTACCATTCCCTACATCAACGGCGGCGACGGTTCCGGCGAACATCCCACCCAAGCTCTGTTGGATGTTTACACCATTTACAAAGAAAAAGGCGGTTTGGATGGTTGGACCTACGCGATTTGCGGCGATTTGAAATATGGCCGTGCGCCTCACTCTCTGTTGGACGCTCTGTGCAAATTCGACGTTAAAAAGATTATCCTTGCTTCTCCTGAAGAACTGCGTATGCCTCAAGAAAATATTGACAAGATCAAAGACCTGGGCATTGAAATCGAAGAATGCTTCGATTTGGATTATGCGGCTAAAAACGCCGACGTTATCTACATGACCAGAGTACAAAGAGAACGTTTCTCCAGCGTAGAAGAATATGAACGGAATAAGAACATCTTCATCATGACCCAACGGCATGTCGATATGTTCAGAGAAGGCGCGATTGTTCTGCATCCGCTGCCCAGAGTGAATGAAATCGCTGTGGAAGTGGACGAATATCCTGGCGCCGCTTACTTCCGTCAAGCCGGCAACGGTGTTCCCACCAGAATGGCTTTGTTGGCCTTGGTTACCGGTAGCGTTAAATAGTTTTGTATCAGGACGGAGGGTGAGCAATCCATTGCTCACCCTCTTTTTTCATACCCGGTAGAGGCGGAGCGATTTCGGCAAAGGCGTAAAAAAATTTCATAATTCTTCTCCCGCAGTGGATAATAAATATGAAGAACGATAAGGAGAACCGTATGACGGATAAATCAATGTTACGCCGGCAATTGAAATCTCGTTCCTATTGGCCGGTAAGAATCAAAAATGCATACCAAGTTACGCAGCTTAGCGGAGAAGACATCGTTAATACGCCACGCCAGTTGGGCAAAACTGTTGGCATAACCAGTCGGGATGCAAAAAAAATAAATGCTTTAGCAGATTTGCTGCGCAGGATTCGCTTTGAGGACTATTTATCCTACGCAGTCCATCCGGGACGAATGATTGTATCAAATCTTTTGGCAGGTATGGCCAAAGGATTTGGTTTTGCTATTGGGTTTACTGTTTTGGCTTTTATCGCTTTCTATATTTTGCGAGAGTTAAACGTGTTACAGTTGCCATATATTGGTGATTTTATAGCTGATTTGTTAGAATATATTGAATCCGTAAAGCAAGTAAGCCCTTATTAAGGAGAAAATATGTTTTGGTTGATTATATTATTATGTGTAGCTTTAGATCAATTTACCAAATATTTGGTGGTTAGCCACATGGCGTTGGGACAAAGCATACCGGTTATTGAAAATGTGTTGCATATTACCTATGTCTTAAACGAAGGCGCTAGTTTTTCTTTGCTACAAGGACAAAAATGGTTTTTTATTGTTGTCACCATAATTGTTTTGATCGTAATGTGTTTTGTATGGCACAAAATTCCCAAAGAAGATAAATGGTTGCGTTGGTCGATCGCCGTTTTTATCGGCGGTATGTTGGGTAACTTTATTGACAGAGTGCGGCAGGGGGCGGTTATCGATTTTATCGATATTAGAGTCTTTCCCATCTGGAATGTGGCGGATAGCTTGTTGGTACTGTCGTTGATTGCAATTGCCATTAAAGTTTTGCTTTTGGAGACGAAGAGGAAACAAAACCATGACTGATACCACGCATACCTTTCGTGTAGAGGAACAAGAGGCTGGTTGCCGGTTGGATAAATATGTGACGGATCATATTCCAGATATTTCCCGTAGCCGCGTGCAAGGTTTGCTTAAAGAAGAGTTGATTTTGGTAAATCAAGCTCCGGCAAAAGCCAGTCAAAAATTGTCTACCGGGGATGAAATCTTCTGTAGGATACCGCCAGAAAGGGAAATACAGGTTCAGGGGCAAAATATCCCTTTGGATATTGTTTATGAGGATCAGGATTTAATCGTGATCAATAAGCCCCAAGGTATGGTGGTGCATCCCGCTGCGGGCCATGAACAGGATACGCTGGTCAATGCCTTGCTGTATTATTGCGGCGATCTTTCCGGTATTAATGGCATGCTTCGGCCCGGTATCGTACATCGTATCGACAAGGATACCTCAGGCTTGTTGGTGGCTGCAAAAAACGATTTGGCCCATATTGGCTTGTGCAACCAATGGCAAGGCCATCATATTACCCGTGTTTATCAAGCGTTGCTCCACGGGGTCGTGGCTGTTTCTGGGGGAACCATTGATGCGCCGATAGGCCGCCATCCGATTGATAGGAAAAAAATGGCGGTGGAACCAAAGCATGGCCGTCCCGCCGTAACCCATTATCGGGTTGTGAACCGTTATCCAGAGTATACCCATGTCGAGTTACGATTGGAAACCGGGCGCACGCATCAAATAAGGGTGCATATGGCCTATTTAGGTCATCCGGTGGCTGGGGATCCAATATATGGCCCCAAAAAAAATGCACTGCACGCTAACGGTCAAGTGTTACATGCGCAAGTCTTGGGCTTTCATCATCCACGCAGCGGTGCATATATGGAGTTTACCAGCCCACTTCCCGAATATTTTCAAGATTTGTTACGGCGTTTGGAGCAAGGAGGAGAACGATGAATTGCCATATTCCTTCGGCCGATCGTCAAGAAGCAATGGATCCATTTTGCCGCAGCCGCTTATTGTTAGGCGATGCGGCCTTGCGCCGTTTGCAAGATGCACGGGTATGTATATGCGGTTTAGGCGGAGTGGGCTCCTATGTGGCAGAGGCTGTGGCTAGAAGCGGCGTAGGATATATCCGGTTGGTCGATTTTGATACCGTGGCGGCTAGTAATCTCAACCGGCAGTTGTGTGCTTTAACGACCACAATCGGCCAATTTAAAACCGTAGTGGTTGCGGAACGTCTAGCGCAAATTAATCCGGAGGCAAAAATTGAGCGACTGGAAGCATTTATCCAGCCGGAAAACGCCGCCGCTTTGATTGCCGGTTGTGATTATGTTTTGGATGCAATTGATTTTTTGCCTGGCAAAATCGCGTTGATTGTGGAAAGCGCTAAATTGGCGATTCCCCTGGTGTCGGCAATGGGCGCGGCCAATCGTCTTCATCCGGAAAGGCTACGTTTGGCGGATATTTGTGCAACGCATACATGTCCTTTAGCGCGAATTGTGCGCCGCGAGCTAAAAAAACACGGGATCGAAAAAGGGGTGCAGGTGATTTTTAGCGAGGAAATGCCGCAAAAAAATACCGCCGGCGGGCCGTTGGGTAGCGTTTCTTTTGTCCCCGGGGTAATGGGATTGATGATGGCTAGCAAAGCCATACGGGATATTGGCGGAATAGAGGATTGATTATGGATTTGTTTGAACAAGCGGCAGCCGCCAAACAGGCGGCAAACGCGCCTTTGGCGGTCAGGATGCGGCCGGAAACATTGGATGAATTGGTGGGACAGGAAGAAATTGTTGGCAAAGGGCGTCTGTTGCGACGTGCCATCGAAGCGGATCGGCTGACGTCGTTGATTTTTTATGGTCCTCCTGGTTGTGGTAAAACTACCTTAGCACATATAATTGCGAGCAGCACGTCTTGCCGTTACCGCCAGTTGTCGGCAGTTACTGCTGGCGTCGGCGATATTCGCCAGGTGTTAAAGGACGCTGGCGATGATTTGAAATTGTATGGTCAAAGGACGTTGCTGTTTATTGATGAGATTCACCGCTTTAATAAAGGACAGCAAGATGCTCTACTGCCGGCGGTTGAAAACGGCCTCATTATTCTGATTGGCGCAACCACGGAGAATCCCTATTTTGAAGTAAACGGCGCTTTATTATCCAGATCGCGCATCTTTAAATTGCAAGCTCTGACACCGGAACATATTTTGGTTTTGTTAAAACGCGCCATCGTTTCGCCGAAAGGTTTGGCAGACTATCGGGTAGTGGTAGATGAGGATGCGCTGCTACATTGGGCAACAGTGGCTGCAGGAGATGCTAGAACGGCTTATAACGCATTGGAATTGGCAGTATTAACTACGGAGCCTGATGTGGACGGCGTACGGCGTATCGATTTGCATATCGCCGAAGAAAGTATACAAAGCCGCAGCATAAGCTATGATAAGGATGGCGATTGGCATTACGACGTCATTTCCGCTTTCATAAAGAGTATGCGTGGTTCTGATCCGGATGCCGTCTTGCATTGGCTGGCTCGTATGGTAGGAGCGGGGGAAAAGCCGGAGTTTATTGCCCGCCGTATTGTCATTTGCGCCGCAGAGGATGTAGGATTAGCGGATCCTATGGCTTTGGTAGTGGCCATGTCCGCAGCTCAGGCCGTGCATTTTGTTGGTTGGCCGGAGGCGCGTATCCCTTTGGCCGAAGCGGCGGTATATGTGGCTTGCGCTCCCAAGTCCAATGCAGCTTACATGGGTTTAGAGGCGGCGCAGGCTGATTTGTCCCAAGCCCCTTTTGTCGGCGTTCCCATACATCTGCGAGATGCAAGCTATAAGGGAGCTAAACGCATGGGACATGGCCTGGGATATAAATATCCCCATGATTATCCCCATAATTATGTGAAACAACAGTATTTACCCGATGGATTTCAAAATAAAACATATTATAATCCCACGGAGAATGGTAGAGAAGCCCGGATAAAAGACAGACTAAGGGAATTAAGAGCAGAAGTGGATAAAGCAAAAAATAACGGGTAAATATATTGACAAATTCTTTTGTGGGTGATATTATTATCCAAGTGATTTAGTGGGAATTAAATTGGTATGCATGGAAGCGACTTGGGGTTTTGGCCCATTTGTGGAAAGGAAGAAGGAAACAATGTATAACGAAACGGTATTGGATCACTTTAATAATCCTCGTAACGTGGGGGAAAGCAGCAAAAAAGATGGCGTAGGCCAAATTTCTAGCCCAGTTTGTGGCGATACCACGTTCATTTATTTAGATGTGGAAGACGGCGTGATCAAAGATATTAAATTTAAAACTTTTGGTTGCGCGGCTGCCATTGCTTCTTCCAGTATGCTGACAACTATGGCTGTGGGCAAGACTTTGGAAGAGGCAAAAAAAATTACCAATGAGCAAATCGTGGAAGCGTTAGGCGGTTTGCCGGAAGTGAAAATTCACTGCTCCGTATTGGCTGCCGATGCCTTGCGTGCAGCAATCGAGGATTATGAAGCGAAACACCAAAATTAAGGATATAGTTTCACATTCGCTAATAGCCAAAAGCGGGAGTATACTCCCGCTTTTTTAAATAAAATAAAACGATCTGAGGTTTTTATGAACAAAAAAGTATTAGCGGCAATCAGCGGCGGTGTAGATAGCGGTGTTGCAGCCCTATTGTTACAAAGGCAAGGTTATGAGGTGGAAGGGGCGACGTTTGTGAACGGATATGGCGCACCGGCGGAAGCCGCTTCCCGTTTGGCCAAAGAACTTGGGATCAAACATCATATTATAGATATCCGCCGGCAATTTGAACAAGAAATTATTCAACCGTTTGTTACGGCATATACGCAAGGATATACGCCAAACCCCTGTGTTCTTTGTAATCAAAAAATCAAATTTTCTGTTTTTTTGCCCTTATTGGAAAAAATTGGCGCTGATTATTTTGCCACTGGTCATTATGTACGGCTAAAAAAACGACATGGATATTACTATTTAGCCAAAGCAGCAGATTTGCATAAAGATCAATCCTATTTTTTGTATGCAATTCCACAAAGTATATTAAGCAAGTGTTTGTTCCCCCTAGGAGACTATACTAAGGCAGAAATTCGTTGCTTAGCGGTTGAGGCAAATTTAAGCGCTGCAGTGAAAAAGGATAGCCAAGATATTTGCTTCATCAACGGCGATTATCGTCAGTTGCTGCAGCAGAGAGCTGGCGATTCCTTTCGATCTGGACCTATTATCGACCACAATGGCAATATAGTGGGAAAACATCAGGGGTTAGCAAATTATACCTTGGGCCAAAGACGAGGTATACCGGTGGCATTGGGGTATCCAGCTTATGTCACCGCATTAGATATACAGGAGAACGCTTTACATTTAGGCCCGAAGGAAGCCACATATAGCAATCGGATCCACTTGCGCGATGTGGTTTTTTTTGGTGAGTATTCGCAGGAAATGCCGCTAAACGCCCAGGTAAAAGTGCGCTATAAGTCTCCGGAAGCGGCGGCCCGGATTGAACGGAGTGCTTTAGGACAAATCGTCGTTCACTTGTGTCAACCGCAAAGCGCCATAACGCCTGGACAGTCTGCCGTATGGTATATGGGAGACGAAGTTGCAGGCGGCGGTATCGTTATCGCTGCCGCTATGGAATAAAAATTTGCCTAATTTTGGCCGTTTTTTTCACGAAAAAAACGGCTATTTTTTTTTCTTTGGGAAAGAATAAAAAAGCCGGCACATTTAATTATAGATGAGGTTAAAGTATGCTCAGTGGCAGACAACTCAAGGGTCTGGTAGTAAAATCGGCTACCGGTATGGAAATCGGCCGCATAATGGATTTGGTATTCGACAAACGTAGTGGAGGGCTATGCGGTTTTATTGTTAATGATAATGGTTTGATTAGCAAAAATCGTTATTTGCCTTTGGAGTCGGTACAAGATATTAGTTTACAGGGCGTGATTAGTGACAAGAAAAAATTTCGAACCACTTTATCACCGCATTTGGCTACTTTGTCTTCCCTGAAATGGCGTGGAAGCTTGATTCATGATGAATTGGGTAGAGACAAAGGATCGGTGGCCGACGTATTGATTCAAGATGGAAATTTAGCTGGTTTTGAAGTATCCAATGGCATGATTGGCGATTTATTTCACCGGCGAGGCTTTCTATCTCTGTCACAAGTAGAATTTATGGATGGGATGATTAAAGAAGTATCGGGGGTGTTGAAATGAAAAACAATAGTAGTTACAAATCTTTTCTAACCGGCGCTATGGTAGGCGCTTTAGGTTTAGGCGTGGTCGGCATGACCATGATGAGCAAAGGGAAGCATCCGTTTAAGAAAGCCCGTTTAAATGCTGCCAATATGACAACGCGGATTTCGCATGAGGCGGGGAACATGATCAGTAGCGCGGGTGACGCTTTGGCTAACAAAATGCGCTGATTGAGGAACGGCTTCGGCCGTTCCTACATATTGAACCGCTAGGGAAGGAGAGAAAATATGCTAGCTAGGCTAAATGGTAAAAGTAAAAAACTGCTTTTAATCGGTATTAGCGTAATTTTCTTGCTAGTAATTTTAATCTTGATTTGGCCTGTAGCCGCTCCTTTCTTTTTTGCGGTTATTTTTGCTTATCTCTTACGGCCCTTGATTAATATACTGCTGGAAAAAAAAATTTGTCCAGGATTGGCGATTTTTCTTATCTATGCTTTGGTCTTTGCCGTATTGGCTTTGCTTTTATGGTTATTGATTCCGCCATTGTTGGAGCAAAGCCATTTGTTATTGGTATATATTCCGGATTTATTTGATCAATTATTAACGCGTTGGTTTTCTTTGATGAATGAAATGGAAAGGATATCTTTGCCATCCAGTTTTATGGAAGGGATAGATCGTCTTGTTTTAACCATCGAAACAATGATTAGTGATAAAATTTCCCAGACCGCTATGGCCTTGCCGACTTTGTTGAAATGGTTATTGTATTTGCTGCTAGCGCCGGTTTTAAGCTACTATTTGCTGCGGGATAAAGGACGTATTAAACGGCGTTTGATTAGCTGGATATCGGCGGAGAATCGGCCGGAAGTTTTGCGTTTGGCTGGGGATATAGATCATTTGTTGCGACAATTTATATACGGTTATTTATTGGTGTCGTTGATTTTGGCAATTATAACTGCCGCTTTCCTTTCTGCAATCGGCGTCAATTATGCTTTAGTTTTGGGTTTGATTATGGGTATTGCCGACTTAATTCCCTATTTTGGCCCATTTTTAGGGGCAATTCCGGCAATATTGATTGCTTTAGCGGAAGGACCCAAACTGGCTTTAATTGCCGCAATCGGTTTGCTATTGATTCAACAATTGGAAGGCTTGGTAATTACGCCGCTGATTATGGGGGATCGTATTGGTATGCACCCATTAACTACGATTTTTTCCGTGATGGCAGGCGCATATTTTTGGGGCGTAGCCGGCGCTGTGTTGGCTGTTCCTGCCGCCGCCACTTTGAGTTTGGTAATCCAATATGGTTATAGCCGCTTGGTTGAGTATAGAGAAAATTTATAAAAAAGGGTGTTAATTTTCGATTTATATGATAAAATAAATAATTGGATATTATACGGAAATATATATTTAAATAAAGGAGAATCGCTATGAAATACATGACCGGCAAAGAAATCCGGGAAAGCTTTTTAAAATACTTCGAATCCAAGGGGCATAAACGAGTGCCTAGTTCTCCGTTGGTTCCCTATAACGATGCTACGCTGTTATTTACCAATGCCGGTATGGTGCAATTCAAAGATGTGTTTTTAGGCATGGATAAACGGGATTATACCCGTGCCACTACCGCCCAGCGCTGTCTGCGGGCTGGAGGCAAACATAACGATTTGGATACGGTGGGACGTACCGCGCGCCATCATACTTTTTTTGAAATGATGGGTAATTTTTCTTTTGGCGATTATTTTAAACGCGATGCGATTACCTTTGCTTGGGAATACTTAACCACGGTTTTGGAACTGCCCAAGGATAAATTATATGTTACCGTATATGAAGAAGATGATGAAGCAGCTGCTTTATGGCAGGAAATTACCGGCATGGATCCGGAGAGAATTTTCCGCATTGGCGCCAAAGATAATTTCTGGGCCATGGGGGACACGGGTCCTTGCGGTCCATGCAGTGAAATATTTTTTGATCGTGGTGAAGAATATGGTTGCGATGCGCCGGAATGCGGTATCGGCAAATGCGATTGCGATCGCTGGATGGAAATTTGGAATCTGGTGTTTATGCAATATAATCGTGATGCCGATGGCAATCTTACGCCTTTGCCGCGCCCCAGTATCGATACGGGTATGGGCTTAGAGCGGGTGGCATCCATTTTGCAACACGTGGACAGCAATTATGATACGGATATTATGCGGGATATTATTCATGGCGTGGAAGAACTGTGTGGACAGCCTTACCATGGGGATCATCGGGGATTTCCTTTCCGCGTGATTGCTGATCATGCCCGGGCTTGCTCTTTTATGATTGCCGACGGTATCATTCCCTCTAATGAAGGTAGGGGTTATGTGTTGCGCCGTATTCTTCGCCGCGCCGCTCGTTTCGGCTTGGTATTGGGTATGGACGAGCCGTTTTTATACAAAGTGTTCCCCTATGTAAAGGCTTCTTTGGCCGATTCTTATCCGGAATTGATTCGCGAAGAGGATCATATTATTCGTGCGATCAAAATGGAAGAAGAACGTTTCCACCAAACGTTGAAGGCGGGTATGAACATTACCAAAGGTATCGTTGCCCGTATGAAACAAGCTGGTGAAACTGAAATTTCTGGAGAAGATTTGTTT
>CASEQE010000063.1 GCA_949289995.1 uncultured Peptococcaceae bacterium | reverse complement strand
ATGGTGAGCCATCGGCGACTCGAACGCCGGACACCCTGATTAAAAGGCAAAATAAATCTTGATATGTAAGAGGCCTTTTGCTTATTTGTACAACTAGGCGGCCACATTATTGATTTTTAACCATACGCCATATTGTTTCCGCCTGACTTTGGGTATAGCCATAGGTATCCATTAAGGCCTTTATTGTTCCGGCTTTGGTTTTTTGCCAAACTTCAAACAACTTGGCATATTGTTCTCCCGTCCAACCTATTTCTTGAAAACGGTTCCATTTTTCTTGCCGCGCTTCTGTCAATTGACTAACCGCGAATGTATCGGCATTTGTATAATCGACTGTTTCGTTTTCGCTAATCAAAGCTTTGCCGATTGCAACTTTTTCTTCCGCCGTCAGCCCATCTGCTTCAAACAAGGCTTGACGTTTTTCCTGTGAACTGGACATATTGCTAAAACGGCTATACCAAGTCAATGTAGTGGAGTAGGGAATGCCTTGATCTGCCAGAGTATCGGCTGCCTGGGAGAGCGTGCCTTTCTTAAACGCCGCGCCCTGTTTGGCCAAAAAGGTTTCCTTTGCCTCGTCCTGGGCGATATTACCAGCGTTTAACACCATCCGCGCTCGATCTTCATCCCCCGCCTGCTGGTATTCCGGGCTATCCAGCAATTCCAGCAAAAGCTGATTTAAAGTATGTCCCTGGGTTTTCTGCCATTCTTGTTTATCTTCCGTGGTCAATCGATATTCGGTATTATTGCTGGATACCGAACTCGGCGCAACAGCAGGTAGTACGTCGCTCCCCCCTCGCGCCTTAGCCAATCGGTCTAACTCATCGATTACTGGCGAATCATTGGCCTGTTGGGTATTCAAGGGGTTAATCAGCGTATTTAACGCCCTTCCCCAACCGCTACTGGCCGCAGTATTTTGTATCGGATTGCCTAAAGCGTCATATTTGATGGGCAGGCTCTTTCTCCCCCAAGGCGTAAGATTCTTTATAGGGTTGAGCAGGGATTTGTCAATCACTCCCTCTATACCGGTACGACTGGAAGCACTTGTCCTTACATAGGGATCCGTGGCGGAAGTGACCTGCCGCAACATAGAAGCAAAAGGTATGACTTGCGTGCCACCTTCTAACAACAGCCCTAATACACCTAAAGCTACGTTTTCCGTATCATAGGCGCCGGAAAGTAAATCCCGAACGCCCTCTAAAACCGGAAATTCTAAGGCTCCTGCCCCTAAACGGCTGGCAATAGTCATGGCTTTTCCCCAATTAAAAGTGCCGTCTTCCTCTTGCCAGGGCTGTTCTGCCGCTGTTGCGCCGGTAAGAAAAGCGGTAGTCCAACTTTGGATCTTCGATAAATCGTAATAAGTATCCCCTATACGAACACTGCTGCCGTCGCCGCCTTTAGTGGAACTCCACAACCATTCTTTAGCGTTTTCTCCATCATCGCCAGCGCCGCCGACCAAAGAGCCCAACAAGATCATCGCCGTACCCACGGCCCCCCTGCCGATCAGTTCGGCAATTTGCCGTTGTAAACCCAGAGTGCTTTCGCCACGTTTCTTAACAGCCTGCAAGCTTTTGCTGCCAAAGAAGGTTTTCACCAGCGCTTCCGTCAATCCTACGGGGCTGTATTCCGCGGTTACCTTTAAAACATTAGCCGGCGTACGGGTAAACGGCGCGGCCACCACCCCAAAAACGCCCATAGATCGCCGCGCCTGCTCCAGGCGCTGCGTTAGCGCATTGCTATCTTGAAATGTCCGGCGCAAGGCGCTTTCCGCAGCGGCCTGCATAATTTCCGCCGTAGGTTCGGTTAAACCGGCGGCTTTTGTCATTTGCTGTACGGCCTGTTGATAATGGGCCATATATAACGGTTGATCACCCAAACGCAGCAGAAAACCGATGGTTCTATCCGATTCATCCAAAGCATGGTATACCGTTTTTTTCAGTTTTCCATCTACCATATCCGGGTTAAACGCCCGGCCCGTATATACGGCGTCTGTTCCGTCTTTTAATCGATTGTGTTGCACGCGATCTATACCTAGCCGTCTTTCCGCCAATACCTGGTTCAGACCTTGTTTTGCCCCGCCGGCTATACCGGACAAGGAAAATGGCGTGGCGGTACGCTCGCTGGTAATTCTGGATAACAAAATATCTCCTAAATTGCTAAAAGGTTGCGACGCGGTAGACCCAAACAATTCCGCGATATTGCCTAGTAAGTTGCTCAGATAGGTTCTGAGATTAAATAGCATGCTAATTCTTTGCAAGGCTTGAAATTTTTGCAACCTTGTAGACGGTAAACGGTTAATGATGATTTGCGCGTATTTAGAAGATAAAAAATCCTGAAAAGAACCGTTGCCCGCTTCCGCTTCCCGCCAAGCTTGTTCCATCCATTGCCGCAAATCGGCGGATAAATAATCCACTTGCGGAATGGCATTGTCCTGCATGGCTTGGCCAATGGCCATAATATCCGCTTTATCCTGTTCTGTCAAGGCGACGTCGCTATGCCTGCGGTCATTGGTTTGCCGAACGATACGCTCCGCCTGCATTAAAGCTCCTTCCGGACTCAACATCAAAAGCAGCTTTTGCATATTCAAAGCTCTGGCTTGATCAGATACGATTTCGCTATACTTCGCGGCGATAGCAGCCGTTCGACTAACGTCACCTTGCTGGGAAAAATGGCGCAATAGTTTTAACACCGTCGCGTCTCCCGCCGAAGTTAAAGTTTGCTGGTTACCGCTTAGAAATGCGTCGGCTACCGCGTCATACCCGCCGTTTTCTTGTATATAATTTTCCGCTTCCAAACGGCTTTGTTCCAGGCTCACCGTTCCCCGATATTGCTTTCCCGCCGCCAACAACTCTTGTTCTACTGTATCCATATTGGCGGAGCCTTGGGCCGCGTCCCGATGAATAGTATTGGTAATAAACCGGCGATCTTCCCCTGTTCCGTGCTCACGGGAGCGGCCTGGGCCAAATAAAGAACCGGTATCAGCCGGATTATTGGGAAAAGCGTCATACCGCCCAACCTGGATAAATCCCGAAGGAGTTGAAGAAGAAGCCACGCCGGATCTTCCAACTTGAACAAATTCAGGCGAAGAAGTATCGACCGTATTCTCGTTCGTTTCCGCGCCAACCCTGACCGCTGCCGATATGCCGCTATCCATATTTGCGCCGCCAACACCGCTGCCTTGCTCCGTTTCTGCTATAAGCGATTCCGCGCTATTTTGATCTGCGCTTTCCGATACCGCGCTTTGCCGGGAACCTTGAATATCCGCAGCAAGCCGGGGGGCTAGCACAGTACCCAGCCCCATCATCATAGCGATCTTCCCGCCCTCGCGGGCCTGGGTTAAAATCTCTTGCCGGGCTTGCGGATCCTCCCCGGAAAAGGCTTCTTTCATAACGTTGGCGCTTTGTCTGGCTAAGTCCAACGCCCCTTCTTTCCCCTGATCAGACGCTGCTCGGCGCGTATTGGCAATGGATATCGCGCCTTGTAAACCTTCTTCCATAGATTCACCGCCAACGCTAATGCCATAAGCGCCCAAGGAATGCAACAGCCTTCGCCCCAGTGATTTTACTGCTGGAGCGGCGCTTTTGCCGAACGCCGCCTTAATAATTCGGTTAACACCCAAGGCGGCCACATCTAATCCTGCGCCGGCCATTTCTACCAAGGAAGAGACAATTGCTTCATCATTGGCGGCGGCGCGGGCCGTTTCTTCGTCTACACCCATATCCAATAAATTCTTAAAAGCCGCGCCGCGCGTAGCGTTATAAGAATAAGCGGCGGATCCGGCGACATACCCCGCTTTTCCCCCTGTCGATCCGCCTGGGATAGCGCCCAGGGCTATAGCCGGAAGAACTTCTGCGGCTTGTGCTTTAAGTTGCGGCAAATATCCGGCCGCCGTTTTACTGATCCAGGGAGCTTTTACATGATCGTCATCCAAAGCTTCCGCATTATTTTCCTGAAATCTAGCCAGCGTGTCATCAATTGCCTGCGCTCTTTGCAGATAATAATCGTTGGGGTGTTTTAAGTAATCGTTCCACGCCAAAGCGGATTTTTGTTGCAAGTCTCCGTAATTATAATTGGCTTGAAATTGGCCGCCGAAATTATCGTTATATCTCAATTGATCATAATAGGATAGATCGTCCCCTTTTTGATATCCTATGCGGTCCAGCATATCGTCCAGCTTGGGCGCTCGCCTGTCGCTTAACAAGGCAGACGTTCCTTGAGGTGTAGCGGAAGCGCTAAAACCTTGATACTTTGGCGGGCTGTTTGCTTGCGCAATTGCTTGCCGTTCGTCGTTTACCGCATTTGCGTGATCCACCAGCGCCGTCTTTGGCGCTTTAGCCCTGGTTTGCTGCTGATTGAGTCCGTTTTGTAAACGGATACCTTGACGCTCCAAGGCGTCTAATATTGCCCCCATCTATCTAACGCCCCCTGTTGCGATTAATGTTCCACGCTTGCTGTATCAAAAGCTACAATTTGGTCATCGGTATAACCATAGTCTTTGGCGGCGTTATAAAACTCCCTCGCCGCCGCTTCCGGTATCTTCCCAGAGGCTACTTGTTCATAGGATATGCTATAACGGTTTAGTACATCTTGCCAAATGGAAACCAAAGAAGGGGCGCTCCCGCTGGAAGTCGCCGCCGGCGGGGCGACGTAACTACCTCTGTTATTGCCTCCGCTGCTTTTCACGCTGCTTTGCCCTCCCCGGCTGTTACCCCCGCTATTATTGCCCAGTTGATACCCTGCGGTATTCGCGGCCTTAGTCGCTTCAATTTCCAGGTTCAGTAATTGCATTTCCGCGTCTGTTTTTTCTATTAACCCCGCCGTATACAGCGCTTCAATTCGCTGCGCCTGCTTTTGCAACTCCAAAGAAGCTGCCTGCAAATTATAGTCGTTGGCCGCTTGCGCCTGGCTTACCAAAGTGTTAATTAGATCAATACTCAGATTGGCCGCTTGAGAGAGCCCGGTTTGCTGGTAATTAGCGCCGAACTGATTTTCATTGATAGCATAATTTAACAGGTTTAAAGCATACTGGCGATCTTGCCCCACCAGGGATAAAGCCAAATCGTTAATGGCCTGCTGACGTTCGTTGGTTACCGCGTTTTGTTGGCTCATGGCTAATTGCTGCCCGTAAAGGCTGTTACCGATCCCCGCCCGGTCCAAATTTTGCGCCGCGTTTTCCGCCGCCTGCTGATAAGCGGCGTCATATTTTGGGGCAAGCAGGCGTTCCGCATAAGCCAGCGCCTCGTCATAACTCATAACGTTTTCCGTATATTGGCTGGTATCAACCGGCGTATATTGTTGATTCGCCAATTGAGCCTGCAAATCCGCTACTTGTGCTTCCAATGCCGATGTATCCGCCGGCTGATAAGTCGGTACGGATACAGAGCTCATATCAGCTACCGCGTCATTAACCGCCCCTTGGCCAGCCATATATTCCGCATATAATGCCGGCCATTTTTCATCCCCTCGATCGGCATACCATTGGGATCCGTTAGGCATAGTACGTATTATACGCCCGCTATCGGAATCATAACTTAATATACCCTCTCCGGGATTGGTCGCTGTTCCTCCATATCCTCCCCAGTTCATCGTGTTCCCGGATTGAGAAATTGCACTGCTGCTACCGGTTTTATTAATGCTATTGCTACTGCCGGTGTTGCGATTTCCTATATTGTTATAGCCACCACTATTATTACTGTTTCCACTGCCAATCAAAGACCCTAATTGTCCATTATAATTGCTTAGACTTAAACTGCCGTCGTATAAACGGCTGTCATAACTACCGTCTGATTTAACGCCGTTAATTACATATGTGCCGTTTTTAGTAACCACATAGTCGCCCACATTTAAGCCGCTTCTGGCTTTACCGGAGCTATCCACACTATATACCGCCATTTCTTTTCCCCCTTTCGTCGGTTATTCTTCAATATGCCACTTTTGCAATTGACTCCCGGCTTGGCTTAAATTGCGAATCGCCGTCGCTTTACCCATTTGATAATAGTTCATCCATTTTGTTCCCAGTTGACTTTCCTCTACGTCTCCTTCGCTTTCCATATCCCAATAGCGCGCGGCCGCGAATATAGGCAGCAAGTATTGTACGGCCTCAGGCAGTAAGCACTCATCCGTTAGGCTACCGGTTAAACGAATCGGATACTTGCGGTAAAATATGTTTCCCCCCGAACCGTTGGTAAAAGCAATTCTACCTAAATTGTTAAAATAAAAATCCTCGTCTCCGCCGGTAACCGTCAGGCAATCCTCAGGCAGTGGCCAACCTTCGGCGGGAGACATACCGGCATAATTCTGCACTGCCTGTTCCCCGCAAATATAAGACAAATCCAATTGAGCTTCATTCATCCACGCTGCTAGCGTTGAATCCTGCACATCCCCGTCGTTCAAACCGGTATGCGATAGAAAAATGCTTTTTAGCTCTGAAAATTGCAAATCGGCTTCACCCCCTTATATTATTTAAGAAAAAGAAATACGCTTTGGTTTCAACATCCTCCCTATGCTTTCTTATTCAAAGTCGGGATTCTTTTAGCCGCGTCATAATTCACAACATAACCTAACGCGGGGCCAATATCCCGTAAACGAACATAATTTTCATCATCTACCAAAACAGCGGTCATTTCTTGTTGTTTGCCGTCTATCGCTATCTTAATATCTCTTTTGTCGATCATCCAATCATCCTCCACGATCCAAAATGGTGAAACTTGCGCATTCCAAGTGCTTAACGGCGCTTTTTCCCTATTGCTTGCTTTGCTGTTCGGGTCATTAATTAAAACCGACGAACCGGACAAGCCATAGGCCAGAATAAAATGGCCGCTGCTTGTCCATAACCCTTTTAAAGCGCGGCCTATAACCATTTTACCATTGCGCAAAGCTTTTTCCGCTGCATTTTTATCCCAAGTATAGGTCGTTTGAATCCCGTAAACCGCAAACTGAGGAACAAAATATGCAAAATCCGTCCCCTGGTTTTTCGTCCTATACCCATGGTCTATCGCCCATTCGCATGTTTCCGGCGGTAAAACATTTTTGCCGGTTAATTCGCTAATTACCATTGCCGCGCAGGTCGGGCCGCAACCGCTCGTGCCGATAGTTTGACTTTTGTCGCCGGTGATGGAATACATGATATTTTTCCATCGCACATCCGTTTGTTCATAATTGACCGGTCTTTGTATAAAAATCACCTCTTCTTTAATTACCCATATTAAAAAGCAACATTTTACAAGCCATGAAAAGCTGCAAAATGTTGCTTTTTAAGGTACGGTTATGTATTCCAAAGGAGCCTACATGCATATTATATCACATAAAAAATTATGCGAAAAGCATATTATTGCACTTTATCCAACTTTTCAATCTGCCGTTTATCCAACTTGATCACGTTTTCCGCCTTTGCTTTCCACGAATAGAAGGCGATTGCCACCGCAACCGGCGCGCCGATAAACGTTAAATATTCACCAAGCATTTCCGGGTAGGATTTAACAATATAAGCCCCAAAGCCTACGCCAAAAAATTGGCAAACCATCACTAAAGCTAAAATAACCTTTGAAAATTCTTTCTTTTGCTTCATTTGGCCGCTTGTTTGGCGTTTTTTGTTTGTCCAACCGCCGCCGCGTCCACCTTGCCTTCCGCCAAAACATAAGCGACAATGCTAAC
>CASEQE010000062.1 GCA_949289995.1 uncultured Peptococcaceae bacterium | reverse complement strand
CTTCACGTCATTGGCTCCGTCGTCCAAAGAAATCACGGCATCCTTTAAATCCTGCATCTGCCGATTCCATTCGTCATATTCTCCTGGGTTCACTTCCACATCCATCGTTAATGGAATCCCATTAATGGAAATGCCTTCCATAGTAAAATCTGAAACCTCAGATGTCAGAACAATATCCTTTTCCTGACCTGCCAAAATAGTATAAGTAAGACTACGATTTCTACCGACATTTGCAGAAGTGGCACCTGGAGCATCAATGTTTCTACATTTCTCCGTATCTAGCGTTAAGGCAATCTGTAAGGCATAATTTTCAAAAAATACACTATTGCAAGCAGGATTTTCCCGTACCGATATACTGATCTGTAAATTTCCACTTTTTCCTGCTAATTCCTGAGCCGAACAAACCCTACCATTCAATTTATATACAATATCGAATAACCATGGCAAAGTATTTTCTTTCAAAGTACCTTGATAATAAAATTTCCCCGCCTTAGTATCAATTTTTACCGTTTTATTGTCAAAATAAATTTGATCATTGTTAGTTAGATTGCGCAAAGCCGTATAATCTCCATAATCAATTATTTGACCATCTGCGCTAAGATCAAACATATTCACCACATATATGTCTTGCACCATGCCGTCGCTGGCCAAATCAACATATACCACCTCTTGTTTAGGCGTATTTTCTTCCATAGCCGTGGCAAAAAGAGGGATAGCAAGAAAGCCTAAAAATATACCTAAACATAATACCGTTAATCTACGACGTACACAAAAGCTATTTTTTTTCTGTAAAAGATTTTTGGTCATACATACGCCTCCTACACTGAAGCTTTACCTGTTGCACGGCCTTTCCACGTACTACGATGAACGATACCATCGAATATATATAATAATCCCGGCAAAACAAACAATACGATGGTCATAGAGAACACACCGCCCCGTCCTAAAAACAACCCCAATTGTGCTAAAATACCATGGGAAGAAATGTAACCCAACAAATAGCCGACTACCGTTAAAACAGTGCCAGAAGTAAGTATAGAAGCCGTAACCGCAGAAATAGTTTGCAGCAAAGCCTCGCGTTTGGGCATATCACGCCGGAATTCCATATATCTGTCGGTAAATAGAATGGCATAATCAACAGTCGCCCCCAATTGGATGGAACTAATAATCAAATAAGAAATATAAAATACTGTGGTATTGGCAAAATATGGAACAGATAAATTCAACCAAATTGCCGTTTCAATTCCCACGACTAACAGTATAGGCAAGGATATGGATTTCATCATCAATACTAAGACAAAAAACACCGCACAGATAGCGATCCAATTCACTTTACGCATATCTGCCGTAGTAGTACTCATTAAATCATATGTGCTTACGCCTTCGCCAGCAAGATAATATGAATTTGGATAGTATTCCTCCGCCAGGCGGCGAATATTTTCTACCAATGCAAAAGTTTCAGTTCCTTCATAATCCGCTTCCACCGAAAGCACCATACGACTGTAATGCTCCGACATCAACTGAGATAGAGTATCCGCATCCAAATATTCCGTAGGAATTTCCGTACCAACCGTATCTACATAAGATAAAATACTTTTAACTTGTGGCATATCGTGCAATTCATTCGATAATTGCTTTTCTTTAACCAAATCCCCCTTGGATACCAATAAAACATATGTATCGTTTTTGCCAAATACCGCCTCAATGGCGGCGCTATCCGCCCCTGTTTGCGTTTCCAAGCCAAAGATATGGGAAGAACCATAATAAAAAGAATTGGCATTGGCCGCTAAATAACTAGGCGCTAGCACCAAGAAAAAAACGCCTACCATAGGTAGCATGAAACGACATACCACTCGACCAAATCGATGAAAATCCGGCAAAAAAGAGCGATGTTTTAGCCTTTTTATGATAGGATGGCATAACAAAATAAAAGACGGCATAAAAACAAATACGCTAATAAGACTGATGGCTACGCCCTTGGCAAGCGCAAGACCTAAATCAGGCCCTATACCGAAACGCATAAAAATCAGCGCTAAAAAACCAATAACCGTAGTTAAACCGCTAGATAAAATAGAAGATGTAGATTGGGACAAAGCGTTAACCATGGCCGTTTGCACATTGTTTTCTTCTTGCAAACATTCTTCAAAACGGTGCATTAAAAACACAGAATAATCTAGCGACACCGCCAACTGCAGGATATTGCCCGCCGCATTGGTAACGAAGGATATTTCCCCAAAAATAATATTGCTGCCAGCATTGATCGCCACCGCAACTCCCAGGCCACCCATAACCACCAACGGTTCCAGCCAAGATCGAGTCGTAAGAAACAACACGGCAAAGGCAAACAGAATCCCGACTAAACTAATGATTTTAATCTCGCTTACCGTACGCACGGCGGCCACGGCGCCGGACACGGCTTCTCCGCTCATCGCGTTTTCATCACCAATAACGTTTCGAATTGCCTCAACAGCCTCAATACGTTTTTCTTCTTCAATTGTCAAAGTAAACAAAGCGGTATCATTTTTATAATAACTTTCTACCACATCCGTGTCTAAAACTTCTAGCGGCATATAAATATCCACCGCATCATCCAGCCATATTACCTCGGTAACGCCGGGACATGCGGCCAATTGCTCTTTATAGGCCAATGCTTCCGCAAGGGATACGTCGTATATCATCACTCTTGCATTGGGAATACCGCCGGAAAACTCATTTTGCATAACCTGGATAGAAACGGTAGATTGGCTATCTTGAGGTAAATAGTCTTTCATATCATAATTGACAGCCACCATTGTTTGCAAAAACAAACCGCAAACAGCCAATAGGATAAAAACAACAAATATAGGTTTGCGCCGTTGGACTATTCTTTGATAAAAAATTTTCACTATGTTATAGCTCCATTCTAAAACACAACTGAATTCAGTCTTACCGCTTACCCATTTCGGGGCCTGTCTGCTAAGCACAATTCTCTCTTTGCAGATGTTGGAGACAATTCCCATAAATCCCCATGCAAATTTTATATTACCACTGCTACGAATAAAACTTTATTTACCAGTATGAATTAATTGATACCATTATAACAAGACGGCGTTTAAAATAATACGGACAAAAACTACGGTTTTGATGGTCAAAAGCATAGGATATTACTATAAATTTTTCAAGATACATTGCCATATTTGCCGGACATATGTATAATAAATATGGAGATGACACAAAAATGAAACATGAAATAATGTGCCTGCATACTAAAAAAGCCCTTGCCGCCTCTCTAAAAAAATATTTGGAAAAAAAGCCATTATCTAAAATCACTGTAAAAGATATTATAGAAGATTGCGGCGTAAACCGTAAAACTTTTTACTATCATTTTCCCAATATTTACGAGCTTTTAAAATGGATGTTGGCCCAAGAAACTGTGGAAGTGGTTCGAAAATATGATTTAACAACACATCCAGAGGAAGCCATTGCTTTTGTAATGGATTATGTGGAAGAAAACAAACATATTTTAAATTGTGTCTATGATTCAGTAGGACAAGAAGAAATGAAGCGGTTTTTTTATCGAGATTTTATTGATACTGCTAATACACTGCTGGATCAAGTAGCAAAAGAACTGGATTTGCAAGTAGAAGAATCTTTTAAATTGTTTTTTGCCAGCTTTTTGACAGAAGCCCTTTCCGGATGTCTGATGCAATACTTTAAAAGCCAGGAAAACAAAAACCGACAAGAAACATTAAATAATATTCTTTTAATTTGCAAACATTCTATCAGTAATGTATTACTGGCAAAAGCAGAAGAAGATAAAATGCAGCTCTCTTCATACAATAGATCAACAGATAGAGCAGAACAACACAAATCAACAAAACTATAATAAGATAAAAATTAAAAAAGAGTAAACCGTTTGCTGACGGTTTACTCTTTTTTAATTTTTATCTTATCACGCTAATATTTATTATGAACAATATACAGCTAACATTATAGCTTTTCAATTCGGCATGGCACAGATTTAATCATTACAAACCCCGAAATGGGATCCACATGAGATAAACTGCACAAATCATTTACATTGCCTTTAGCCCAGGCTTGGTTCATATATGAACTTCCGCCGCCAAAGGGGATGTGTATCGCTCCAGGAGCCATAGGCGCAATATGGACAACAAAGCTTTTATCGCCAAAAGGAGTAACAACACGCACGCTTTCCCCATGGACAATATGATATTTTTTTGCATCCTCGGCATTAATCTCCATAGCCGGATACGGTTCAAAACGAGCCATTTCCGGGATGTTTTGCCCAAAAGAGCCAATGCGAACCTTTCCTCGAGATCCGGAGGTTAATAACAATGGATAAGTCTCTTCATCCATACCAGGCAAATCCCTGACATCATGATAAACCGGCAAAGGATCGTATCCATAATCCGCAAATAGATCGCAATATGGCTCAATCTTTCCGGATTTAGTAGGAAATCCAGGCTTTCCGTCCTTACGCAATAATCCTTTTGTATATTTACGATATTGGCGAATCGGCTCTGTTTTTATATTTACTGGTTGTCCTTGTGCAGCAAATAATTTATCCAACAATTCCGTATCGCCGTGTAAAGCCCATAGATATAACTCTTGATTGTTTTTTGGCAAAGCATCGCCAAAGCCAAGCCGCTCAGCCAAATGTTGTAAAATAAATACATCATTTTTTGTTTCACCTTGGGGAGCAATAAATGGATAGCGCAACTGGCATTTATGCTTAAAAAAATATACCGATGCGTTTTCATACCAGGTGGCCGCGGGGAAAATGACATCAGCATATTTGGCATCTTCTGTCATATAGCGTTCTAACACAATCATATATTTTAATTTGCAATAAACCTCTTGCCAACTATGGCTATCAGGATAAGAAACCAGCGGCGAACCACCGCAAATTAATAATCCCTGCACCGCATAGGGTTTTTCTTCCAACACCGCCTGTGGCAAACGGGAAAACTGTCCTTTGCCAGTAAAAGCAGTAAATATAGGAAACTCTTGGGAACCAATTGGCCTGGTGAATAAATCTATGCATTTAGGTTGCCAACTTTCAACAGCTTGCGCGTCAATATACAGCCCGCCTTCAACATCCAATTTTCCTGTTAGCGCCCAAAGTAAAAAAATAGCGCGAATATTTTGCACCCCGCTTAATTGATACTCCAAGCCAGTATAAGAAATTAAAGGAATTTTTTCTGAAGAAATAAACAGATTAACTAATTGAAAAAACATCTCCTCTTTCACATTGCAGCGTTGCAAAAGAGTCTTTAAATCAAGTCCTCGTAAATAAGCAGACAATTGATCAAAATCTTTCGTGTATTCTGTTACAATCATTTGATTATATGATTTGCTTTCTACCACAAATTTTAACATCGCCAAAGCCAAAGCGCCATCGCTACCTGGCAAAACCGGCACCCATATATCCGCTTTTTCACCAATTCCAATTCTTCTTGGATCGATTACCACCAGCTTTGCGCCACGTTGTTGGGCTGCTTGAATTCTCTGGGAATAAAATTTGGTACCGTCGTCCGTATCTGTATTTTTGCCCCATACAAACACGGCATCGCAATGCTCCAAATCGGGCACAAAATTTTGGCTGGACATGCCTATCGTCGTAATGGGGGCAATTTGTCTGGAGACGATATTGCAAATCGACCCGCAGTCCATATCGTTAGGGGAACCTAAATGTCCCCAAAAATGATCCCCTGCTAAACCAATCGTATCTTCTAACACACCCTGTCCAAAATAAGAAGCCAACGCCTGAGGGCCGCTATCGCTCAAAATTTGTTGTATGCCTTGCATCGCATGGTCCAATGCCTCTTCCCAGCTGGCGATTCGAAATTTTCCCTCACCTTTATTTCCCGTACGAATCAACGGATGCAGCAAGCGATCTTTTCCATAGATAACGGACTTAGCTAAAGCTCCTCTTGCACAAAGCCGACCGCGAGGAGACGAGGTATCCGCCGCCAATTCCTGGATATAGCCGTCGGTTACCGTAGCGGTAATCGCGCATTGGCTTCTACACATACCGCATAATCCATGTTTGATCTCCGTTCCCATCGTTTCCACGCTCCTCAATGTTTCCTTATTTCGCATATTTATGACATGCAACCTGATGTCCGGGCAATATTTCCTGAAAAACTGGTTCTTCCAAGGCGCAAATATCCATAGCTTCTTGACAACGCGTGCGAAATTTACATCCGCTAGGCGGCTGCAGCAAGCTGGGCATTTCTCCCTCAATTCTCAAACGCCTGGCCTCTCCCAAACGTTGCAAATCAATAGAAGGAGCCGCCGCCAATAGTGTCTCAGTATATGGATGTTTTCTCCATGCAAAAACGTTTTCCTTGGTTCCGAACTCAACCAAATTTCCCATATACATAACCCCGATGTGATCGGAAATATATTTGACCATAGATAAATCATGAGCAATAAATAAAATTGAGTATTGTTTTTCCCGTTGCAATTTTTTTAATAGGTTCACCACTTGCGCCTGTATGGAAACATCCAAAGCAGAAATGGCTTCGTCACATATTAACAACCGCGGCTCTAAGATTAGGGCGCGGACAATACCGATTCTCTGTCGTTGGCCGCCGCTAAATTCATGAGGATATCGCGCCAAATGGGATTGATTTAGCCCTACGCTTTCCAATCCTTGCACCATTAATTCCTCATGATGTTTTTTAGGCACATGGTGTACCAATAGTGGTTCTTGAAGCAATTGATAAACTGTCATACGAGGGTTTAAGGAAGCATATGGATCTTGAAATACCATTTGTATTTGACGGCGAAGGGGCAAACTATGGCGCATGGAATCCATATGTTTGCCATCCCAAAAAATTTCCCCGGCGGTTTTGTCATACAACTGGATTAGCGTTCGCGCTAACGTTGTTTTGCCACACCCTGATTCGCCGACAATACCCACGACCTCTCCAGAAGCAATACCAAAACTTACATTATCCAAAGCTTTAAGCGTACGTCTGACGCCGTTATGATCTCGTCCATCCAAAGGGAAATGTTTGCTTAAACCTTTGGTTTCTAATAAATATTTCTTATCCATTACATATTTCTTCTCCATGTTCTTTTTGCCGCTCCAGTAAAGATTTGGCTACCGCCGGCATATGCAAAAAGCATTTAACACTATGATCTACCGCCAAGAATACCTGCTCCGGTTCACTTTTTTCGCAAAGACGCATAGCACATGGACAACGGGGGGGCAAAAGGACATCCTGGCATATCGTTTGCCAAATTTGGCGGCGATCCGGGAATAAAATAAAGTTCCTCAGCGGCATCCTGTTGGTATCCCGGCAAAGATTGAAGCAAAGCGGAAGTATACGGATGAGCGGGACGAAGAAAAATATCTTGCACGCTTCCCGATTCAACAATAATACCGCCATACATAATCACGACCCTATCGCAAATTTCTGCGACTATACCCAAATCATGGGTAATAAATAGAATCGATTTATCAAGCGTCTGTTTCAATTCTTTAATCAAATGTAAAATTTGCGCTTGTATAGTCACGTCCAAGGCTGTGGTTGGTTCATCGGCAATTAATATGTCTGGATCGTTGGCCAGTGCCATGGCGATCACAACACGCTGCCTCATCCCCCCACTTAAGGCGTGGGGATATTGCTTCATACATAGTTCCGGATCAGCCAATTTCACAGCTTGCAACAAAGATAAAGCACGGCGGCGAATCTCCTGTTTTTTCATATGAGGATTATGTTCTTTAATAACTTCTTCCACCTGATAACCAATTGTAAAAGATGGATTTAAAGCGGATAAAGAATCTTGAAAAATGAGAGAAATATCTTTCCCTCGCACTTTACGCATCTCTTTTTCCTTTAAATCCAGTAAATTGATGCCTTTAAACAAAATCTTGCCCGCTTCCACCTTACCGGATCGGGGTAAAATCCCCATAATACTTTTAGCCATTACGCTTTTTCCACAACCAGATTCGCCAACGATACCGACAATTTCCGATGCATATAATGTAAAATTTATGCCGCGCACGGCTTTCACTT
>CASEQE010000061.1 GCA_949289995.1 uncultured Peptococcaceae bacterium | reverse complement strand
TTTACCTGTTGACGCAGGCCTGCTTCTTGCAACTGTTCCACCACCCGGCTCATGTTTTGCATAGAAGTAGACATCAGCGTGGACAAGGCCACCACTTGCACCCCTTCTTCCCGGGCCGCCTCAATGAATTGTTCCACCGGCACGTCTCTACCCAAGTCAATCATGGTAAAGCCGGCGGCTTCCAGCATAATTTTTACCAAATTTTTGCCGATATCGTGGGTATCGCCGCGAACCACGCCGATAACGATTTTTTGCCGTTTCCCATGTTCTTCCCGGGGCAGTAGCGGTTTCAAGATATCTAAAGCATTATACATAGCAGCGGAACACACAAGTAATTCCGGCACATAATATTCTTCCTGTTCATACAGGTCGGCCGCCTGCTTCATCCCTGCTACCAAACCCTTCATAATACCTTCTTGCGGATCGTACCCGGCGTCCGCATATTCTCTGGCTACCGGGATAATATCCTCATCCTTCAAAGCCACTACACAGTGGGCCAGCTCCTGCAAAAGTTCTTCTTTACTTCTAGCCATGAGGGGACCTCCTTAATCCGTAAAATTATTAGGGTTAACAGGGTACTTAGCACATTTTCGTGCCGCCCGCATATAAGCCAAACCATTCTCCAGGGGGGTTGCCATGGGACAGTCGCAGCCAGGCCACAGCGTATATCCTTTAGGATTATCCCAACCCTTCCGGTAACAACTATAAACGGCCTGCTCCACATCATGTGGGGTACCCATCAAGATAACGCTGTTGGGGTCCACATTACCGGTCAACGCTACTCGATCGCCTATACGCCGTTTGGCTTCCGCAATATCCACCATATTATCCAAGCTAATGGCGTCGGTGCCGGTTTCGGCCATAGCTTCTAAAAGTTTTGTGGTATCGCCGCAAATATGCAACACGGTTTTCACCGGACGTATCGCTTTGCAGGCGGCTATAAATTCTTTTTCATAAGGAAGTACAAATGTGCGGAACATTTTTTCGCTCAACAGCACGCCGGAGGCCACCGGCTCGGAGATCGTCAAGCCCAATCCCAACTCAAGAAAAGGTTTACTAATTTGTATCATCGCATCCGTGGTAAAGCGTAGCAGCTTATGCATTTCTTCCGGATATTTGATGAGAGAAATCATCATGTTTTCCGCCCCCATTAACGCATGGGCGCAAGTAAAAGGTCCGGTGGCGCCAAAGCTGCAGCCGACCTCGTCGCCCAACTCTTCCAACAAATAATGGGCGGCTTCCCAAGTGCGGCGGATATCTTTATCTTTTTCCGGCGTTAATCTATTCAAATCCAGTATGCTCAAATCCCGCACGTCTTTAATGGGATGATTGATAATCGACCGACTGGCATCCGGCGGGTTTATTTCAGTGGCGCCAAAGGCTATACCCATACTGTGCAGGCCGTATTTGGCGGAAACGCCATCTTGGCCAAAAGTTTTGTATATAACCTTTTGGCAATCGGCAAAAGTTCTACCGCTTTCAAACATTTTGTCTGCCGTCCAACCTAATAATCTACAGCTAGGTCCGAAATACATCAGCCCGATCGGCATACGGTCTACAGCCCGGCCCTGGGCCAAAGCTGCCGCTCGTTCTTTAGGCGTCATTTGATCATCTTTGTGCATAATATCACCCTTTTTAAATTAATCTTCTAATATTAGAGGGGAAAACGCGCCACGTCTCCCCTCTAATCGTTAATTAATCGTCCATTTTAGCAATTTATCTTTGCTTCTTTCTATAATCTGCATGAATATAATCATTACCGCAGCAATTAGCAAGAAACCGCTCCATACATGCTGGAAAAAGCTAAGCTCTGAATAAGCGCGAACAAAATAGCCCAATCCAGCCCTGGTTCCGTACATTTCAGCAAATACCAATGAGATAAAAGCCTGCCGCACAGAGGTGACAAAACCGCCGGCCATGGAAGGCAAGGCTGCCGGCAGGATAACCTTCACCAGGCGCTTTACACCTTTTAATTCCAGTGCAGTGGCATTGTCTAGATAGCGCTTGTCTATCGTCATAATACCGTTGATGGTGGCAAAAAGCATAGACCATATGGTGCCCCATACCACCAAGAACAAACCGGCCGCCCGCAAGGTTGGGGCAATATGCACGGCGAAAGGAGAAAGCAGAACCACCGGTATCATACTGGTCCCATATATAATAGGGTACAATGCGCGGCGAAGTTTTACTCGAAGGCCCATAGGAATACCGATTGCCAAAGCCACCAACACCCCGATGACCAATCCCGGTATCAGCAGCAGCATGGAAGCTTTCAGATTCAAAAGCATTTCCGGCCATTTTTCCACAAAAGATTGGCCAATGTCGCCTACCTGGGGAAAAAGATATCTACCTAAAATTTCGGCATCCGTAACAAATTTATAGCCAAAAAATATTACGAAAAGTATCGCAAAAGTTCCGGCATATTTTTGTAAAAAATTGAGCGTTTTTTTCATAGTATTGCCGTCCTTATTGACTACATCATTTTACTGTTTGGCAATAAAATCTGCATTGTTTTCTTCGTAATAGCTCTGGTAATAGTCATAAAATTCCTTGCTTTCAGGATATGCAGCCGTATTCCGATCCAGAGCTTCTTTATAAATAAAGCAATCAAAACATTCGTCCAAACGCTCCATGGACGTATCACCTTCCAATAGACCCATATCGTTAATGAAACTCCAAGCACGCTCCACAGCCTTATAATGGGGATCTAATATAACTTGCCAATGGGGATCGGTCTCAAAGTTTTCTACGTATTCCTGAGAAAGCTCGGTATTGGCAACCGTAACTTCAATGGCTAGCTCTTTATCTTGTTCCAGGATTTCTTGAGCGCGTAACCAGGCGCTGAGCATACGAACTACAGCTTCGTGATTTTCTTCCAGCCAGTCGGTAAGAGAAGCGACTCTACAGCAGGAATATTCGGGCAACAGATCGCTGAGGAAGCACACCGGCTCTAAACCATAAGCCTTGGCTTGCGTTTGAATGCCGGTAGTGCCGGCACAAAAATCAGCTTCGCCTTTGGCTACCATTTCCATAGCCACAGTCTGATCAATATTGTGCAGGAATTCCGCGTCATCTATGCTATAGCCCGCTTCCACCATGGAATACTGGATAGGAAAGGAGCCGCCGCCACCACCGCCTCTGGTAATGATGGTTTTACCTACAAAATCTTCCGGACCGTTAAATACCGTACCTTCCTTAGCCAACACCGGCATGCATCCAGTAAGCATATAACCGGCATAAATCGTCACATCCACACCTGTGGAAGCCAATAACATAGGGCCACTGGTACCATAAGTAGAAAGTACATCAATATGGCCAGCAATCAAAGCCTCCATTGCCTCAGTAGAACCATTGATAAACACGATTTCCACGTTCACGCCTGCTTCTTCATACAAACCGCATTCCTCTGCAAGAAAATGCAAAACCTGTCCGCTGTAGGGAGTGGCCGCCACCCTGATGGTGGGCAACTCATCAGCGGTCAAGGTAGAAGGATCAACATCTTCCCCGGGATCGGACATCTGGGCAGTATCAGGATCTTCTGTTTCAGAATTATCCTGAGTAGAAGCACAGCCTGTTAAAGCCAAGGCCAAAGATAAAGCTAAACACAACAACCACAACAAACTTCTTTTCATGCTTTCTTACCTCCTGATTTTCCAATTTAAATTTATCTAAAATAAAAATTTAGAAACAATTATTGGGGTCGACGGAATTAAACCCGGTCTCTAACATCAGAATTAATACATTTGATCAATTCGTTCCGCAGTTTCATGAAACGCTCATCGTCATATAAAGTATTTCGATCAGCCCGAATACCATTTTCTGCAGTATATTCATAAATAATATTGCTGGGAGATTGTCCCAGAACCACAATTCTGTTGGCCAATATCAAAGCCTCGTCAACATCATGGGTTACAAAAAATACCGTCTTTTTTTTCTCATCCTTATCCCAAAGGTGCAAAACCATATCCTGCAAACGCGCACGAGTAACGGCATCCAGAGCGCCAAAGGGCTCGTCCATCAACAAAATGGGTGGATCGATAATAAAAGCCCGGGCAATCGCACATCGTTGCTTCATCCCACCGGAAAGCTCCTTGGGAAATTTGCTATATATCTCCGCTTTAAGCCCCACGCTTTCGATAGCCTGTATAGCCTTCTCTTTTAACTCCTGTTTAGACATTTGGGGAAATTTCTGTTTTAATGCCAACGTAATATTTTCCCCAGCCTTCATCCAAGGAAACAAACCGTAATCCTGAAACACCACACTCCGAGATAGGCTGGCGCCGGTTATCGGTTCACCTTCTACGGCAATAAAACCGCTACTGGGTTTTTCTAATCCAGCCAGCAGTCTGAGCAGCGTGCTTTTGCCGCAGCCCGATTGTCCCAGCAGGCAAATGAAATCCCCGGCTTTGGCTTGTAGGCTGATATCCCCCAAAACCAATTCCTTTTCATAAGCAAAGCTGAGATGATTGACCGTTACCTCAAGCATTCTATACCTCCTTAATTCAAATGCAAAACCAATAGAAAAAAATAAAAATTCTTGTTTTATGCGTTTTTTAGCCGAATTTTTGGCAAAAAAATAATGGCTATTCGCAAACAAGATAAGCCATTTTAGCATTAATATCGACAAATTGTCAATGATAGCTGGTGTTTTATTATAATTATCTATGTTTTAGAATAATCATCGCTTTTTCCTATGTTCTTTTTACGAAAATATAATTTTC
>CASEQE010000060.1 GCA_949289995.1 uncultured Peptococcaceae bacterium | reverse complement strand
CCGATTTGACTGTCCATAACTTTTACCCAAGGACCAATTTGACAACCGGAGCCAACTCGGCTGGCACCGCCAATATACACCGATGGTCCAATCACCGTATCCACGCCCACCTCCACGCCGGCCTCAATATATACGGTTGCCGGATCTACTAAGGTAACGCCTGAAAGCATGAGTTGACGGTTTATCCGTGTCTGCATGATTTTTGCCGCCTCCGCCAACTGGCATCTATCGTTGACGCCCTGGATTTCACAAGGATCATTGCAACAAAAAGCACTAGTCCGTTTACCTGTATTTCTTAAAACGGCAATTGTATCGGTTAAATAGTATTCATCTTGCTGATTGCCAGTGGTTAAAGCACCGATAGCTTCTTCTAAATCTTTTTTTACGAAGCAATATACGCCGCTATTGATTTCCTGAATTGTCAATTGTTTAGGCGAAGCGTCCCTTGCTTCCACAACCGCCTCTAGAGCGCCGGAAGCATCGCGTAAAATACGCCCATAGGCAGCGGGATTGGATAAAATTGCCGTCATTACCGCACAAGAAGAACTGCTTTCATGAAAATGCGTTTTAAATGCTTGCAACGTTTCTTTGGTCAACAACGGGGTATCGCCGCAAACGATCATCACAGTATCCACTTCGGATCCCAAATATGGCAAAGCCTGCATTACCGCATGACCTGTACCCAATTGAGGCTCCTGCAATGCAAAAGTACAGGTATTTCCTAAATGCTTACGCACTTCTTCAGCTCCGCTACCAATTACGGTTGTCAGTTGAGAAATTCCCGCACCGGTCAAAGCCTGAACCACGTAATCTATCATTGCTTTACCCATAATCTCATGCAGCACTTTCGGCTTGCCACTAACCATCCGCGTTCCTTTACCAGCAGCTAAAATAATCGCCGCCATTTCCGTCATAAATAAATTACCTCCGGACACTTTAATCGTTTTTTTATTATACCGTAAATCAAGGCGTTTCGCAATCATCAAAACATCTATCTTCACCTGAGCGATATATGCTCGCCTTTGCGTTGCCAAGCTTTGAGCATGCTAAATCGTTATGATTTGTATTTCGCTTACAAAATCAAGCCAATCATAATATTCTGAGAAATAATTTTCTTCCAAAAATAAAAAAGGCTTTTCAAACTGATGAAAGAGGTATAAAATATAATGGTTAAGTATTATTTACAAGGTGGTAAATAGTCGCAAATGAACGCGTCTTTTCAACCATCCTTACCGGCCGGCTAGAAACTACGGTACTTGAAACCGTTCTATCTTTTTCAGCTGATCCGAAACAAAACCATAGCAAAAAAATCTTTTGAATACGGAGGTGATATCATGGACGGCGCTCCCAGTGGCGATTACCACAGTAGCGATTACCACATAAGCAATACAACATGGGGAAGTCGCCCAAGATATCTATGGCTTGCGGCTTCCTAAAAGGAGGTTATCGCCATGCTCTTCGTTTATCAAACGATAGATGATAAATTGACTTGCCTGGATACCATTGAAAAGGGTTGCTGGATCAATTTAGTCAATCCAACCGAAGCGGAATTACATCGTGTGGTAGAAAGCACCGGCATAGACTATGATTTTATTAAATATCCACTAGATGATGAGGAAATTCCCCGGGTAGAAACGGAAGAAGAACAAATTCTTATCATTATTCACGCACCAATTATTACCGATGACGATGTGATTTACGATACGATTCCCTTAGGCATGGTGTTAAACGATGACTATATCATCACCGTCTGTTTACGGGATTTAAATCTCTTTGAAGAATTACAGGGAAATCGTGGCAAAGGTATCGCTACGTTTAAAAAAACCCGCTTTACTTTTCAGGTTATCCAAAGAAAAACCACCTTGTTTTTACGATATTTGCGGGATATTAACCGCCGTATGGAAGAAAGAGAAAACGAATTACACCGCACCATGAAAAACAAGGATCTAATTTATTTGCTCAATTTGCAAAAAAGCTTAGTTTATTTTTCCACATCGCTGCGATACAACTCCAAAGTTATGAATCGCTTGGTGCGAGGGAAAACCATTAAAATGTATGAAGAAGATGAAGATTTACTGGAAGATGTGATTATTGAAAACACGCAAGCCATTGAAATGGCGGATATTTACAGCAATATCACCGGCAGTTCCATGAATTCTTTCGCTTCCTTGATCTCCAACAATTTAAGTAGCGTCATGAAATTCCTGACGGCTATTACTATTATTTTGGCCATTCCCACCATGATCTCCGGTTTCTGGGGTATGAACGTAGCGGTTCCCTTGGGCACCGAAGGAGGCAGCCTCTTAGGCTTTTTATGCATCGTTCTATTTGCCCTGCTTATTTCCCTAATTACCATCCTGGCCTTAAAAAAGCGAGATATGTTTTAGCTAAAATAATCATCCATATCAATAGCCATACAAAAAGGCAGACGATGAGGAGCTGTCTTATCGTCTGTTTTTGTATCGGCTCTCTAGAGCTAATTTGCCATAACCATGCTGTTTACACATATTTTCTATAACAACATGTTTCTCGCTAATGATACAAAAAGAGCCGCCGGTTTCTCCCCCAGCGGCTCTCTGTTTTAGGTAAAACTTATCATTAATCGTTGGTATAAGGCAACAAAGCAATAATTCTGGCGCGTTTAATTGCCTCAGTCAATTCGCGCTGATGTTTAGCGCAATTGCCAGAAATACGACGGGGTAAAATTTTTCCCCGTTCCGTAATATATTTACGCAGTTTAGCTGTGTCTTTATAGTCGATACTATCAACTTTATCTACACAGAAACTGCAAACCCGCCTTCTGGTACGGCGATTACGATTGCCGCGTCCGCCGTAATCACGTTCACCGCGTTCAGAGCGGTTATTTCTTTCCTCAGCCATAATAAGCCTCCATTTCCATGCGTCCATTTTAAATGGAATATTGCAATTTAAAATGGCAAATCGTCATCGCCGAGCATTTCATCGTCATCCCGGCTGCGAGTAAATTGCGGCGGCGCCATATCTTGCCGCGCAGGCGCATAATTGCCGCTGTCTTTAGGCGACAGAAATTGCACGCTATCCGCCAAGACCGAAACAGCTTTCCGTTTTTGACCTTCGCTAGTTTCATAGGTGCGAATACGCAAAGATCCATCTACAGCCGCCAATTTGCCTTTAGACAAATAATTGGCGCAATTTTCCGCTTGCTGACGCCACACGTCAATGTCGATAAAGTCGGTTTCTTTTTCGCCGTTGGCGTTTTTATAATTTCTGTCCACCGCTAAAGTAAAGGATGCAACCGCTACGCCATTTTGCGTATACCGCAGCTCCGGGTCTCTAGTTAATCTGCCGATTAATACAATCCGATTCAGCATAACAATCACCTTTACCCTATTCTTCTACTCTAATAATCAAAAAGCGCATAATTTCATCTGCAATTTTAAAATTGCGCTCTAATTCTTTAGGCAATTCGGGGTTGGCCATCATTTGCAATAGCACATAATACCCTTCCCGCAGCTTATCAATCTCATAAGCTAAACGACGTTTGCCCCAAGGCTCCACCTTAAGCACCTCGCCGCCATTGCTTTGGATCAGCGCATTATATTTGTCTATTATCGCCGCATATTTTTCATCTTCGAAACTGGGCTTAATAATATACATAACCTCGTACTTGCGCAATCCTTTCACCTCCTCCCTTTGGACTCACGGCTTTATTCCAGATAAATAAAGCAGGGTTGTAAACAACTTGTTGATTATATCATATATAAACAAAAATTGCAAATCTTTTTTCTATCGTTTATAGTGTAAACCGGCGCTGATCCGATTTTAAATTTGCTAATGCTTCTTTGGCGGTAGCGGCCACTACCCAATCGTCATCCCGCGACAAAGCCGTTAACCACTCCTCAGCGGCAAGGTCGCCTTTTTCCCCCAAGGCTTTGGCTACTGCCGCCCGCACCTTGGCGTTTTCATCATCCACGGCAATGGACAAAGAAGATACATTGGATAAAGACGGATTTGCGCCCAAGGCTTCCACAGCCGCCACTCGCATGGCGGGATTGGCATCTTGCAAGCAAACTATCACATTATCCGCAGGATATGCCACACGCATTTGGCCTAAAACTTGTAAAACCCGAATTTTATTCTCCCCGTCCACTTCCGGCAACAAATAAACCAGCAATCTAGCCCCGTCTTTTCCCAAGGCTACGAATACGTCGGCTACGCGGGCCGGCAGATAACGAGCAGGTTGCATCAAAGCCATTGCCAAAGGCGGCGCTGTCCGTGGATCTTTTATTGTAGACAACAACTTTACGCCGGTCATTTGCAATTTTTCATCCCGATTGCCCAACAACTCTACCATGGACTCCAAAAGGGCTTCGCTACCAAATAGCGGCCATGCCTGAAAAAAAACCTGCGGCGATTGGACTTCGTTAAGGATTTTGCGCAAATATAATGACATCATTTGTTGCTCATCCACCAGAGTAGTCAACTGCTTTCGCAAAAGCGGCGAACAATTTGGCCAAGCGGCGACAATTTCTGCCAAAGAATAAGGATTTCTCTTTTTTATACGCTGAACCAGCGTCTCCGGCAATAAATCGCCACAGCCGCTAATTTTTTCCGCTAAGGTTAAAAAGTCTCCTTCGCCTTCGCCAGCCTCGTCTTGCTCCACCGGGATAAAAGCAATGCTTTTGTTGCCAGAGGGGGAAACCATATGGGTCCATTGCGGATAGGTTTCCCCCGTTGCTTCGCCGCAAAATTTGCTTTTGCTTTCTGGCGCATATTTCTCTTTGCTCCGACGGCATATTACTCGGCGCAACAGAGAAAGGAGAGCGCATAAAACGATTATGCCTCCGCAAACAGCCGCCCAAAACATACCCTTGTCAGCTTGCAGCGCATAAATCAAAGCGTCAAACCATTCCCGTATGCTCTCCCCCATAGCGTTCCTCCCTTAGCGTGGCTTTACGACGATTCCCTTACCCGGCCGTAAAACGCCGATGATGGAATAATCCACTTTCGCCTTTTCCAAACGTCCCTCCAGACCAGCCGCCTTATCTCGGGGCACCGCCATAAGCAAGCCGCCGCTGGTTTGCGGGTCAAAGAACAATATGCGCATTTCTTCGCTGATAGATGGATGGAATTCCACCTGTTCGTGTAAATATGTGGAATTGCGATAAGCGCCGCCAGGCACGATAGCCTCCGCTGCAAACTCCAAGGCCTTGGGCCAAAACGGCACCGCCGCCGCCCACAATTCGGCGGATACGCCGGAGGCATTGGTCAATTCGCTTAAATGTCCCAATAATCCAAACCCAGTAATATCGGTGCCCGCTTTCACATGCACGGCCGTCATTGCTTCCGCAGCCAGACGATTCAGCGCCGCCATTTCCCGGAGCATCGGCGCTAATTCTTCTTCCGTAGCTGCGCCGCATTTAATCGCCGTATTCAAAACGCCGGCGCCAATATGCTTTGTTAGGAACAACAAATCTCCCGCTTCGCCTTGGCTATTGGTAACGATGTGTTGCGGGTGCGCCGTTCCCAACACGGATAGCCCATATTTCGGCTCGTTATCTTCAATCGTATGGCCACCGACCAATAAGGCTCCCGCCTCCAACAATTTGTCTGCGCCGCCCAACAATACTTGTGAAAAAATTTCTTTATCCGCACAAGCGGGAAAAGCTGCGATATTCATCGCCGTTAAGGGGCGGCCGCCCATAGCATAAATATCGCTTAACGCGTTTGCTGCAGCGATTTGTCCAAACAGAAACGGATCGTCCACCATTGGCGTAAAAAAGTCAACCGTTTGAATAATCGCCAAATCATCCCGCAAACGATACACTCCAGCATCGTCATAGGTGTCGCTGGAAACCAACAAATCTGGATGCTGAAAATGCGGCAGCCCTTTCATTAATTGACTGAGATCCTCCGGACCCCATTTCGCCGCTCAGCCAGCTTTTTCCGTCATCTGCGTTAAACGCTTGATTTCCATCTTGCCAACCCCCTTTCATAAAATGCGCCTGCTTGCCAATTATACGAATGCAATCCAAGCGGATAAGCTAGGAATAACCCAGCGAGACGCCGTTAAATAATGCAATAAGCCGCTTCCCAAACCAAGACCGGCCAAAGCCGGTAAAATGATTTGCACCACGATTAAGATCAAAATACCTCCCAAAATGACGGCAGATACGCTGCCCAAAGCCTTGTTGACTTTGCCCAAAATGCCGCCGCCCAACACGCCGGTTAACAGACGGGCTATCGCACGTACCACCCAACGAATGAGAATAAACAAAATGATAAACAGAACGATCTCCACCAGACGGTTGGCCATTGCACCGGTATCGATAAATAAAGACAGCAAATGGCTTAACGGTTCCGCCTGATGGCCCGGTTGTAGCACCGTCGCTCGAGAAGTAATGATTTCCGCTGCTATAGCGGACCAATTCCTAGCGATTTGGTAAGCCAAAATCAAAGATCCAACGCCGGCCAACACTTTAATCAAGCCTCGTTGCCATCCCCAAATCAGCGCGCAAATTAAAAATGCTACCAAAATAATATCTACCAATAAGCTGTTCATTTCCCATTCCTTTCGTTCCTAATTATAGCCAATTTGATCGCCGTTTTCAAATAATTTATGCATTTTTCTCACCACAACTTTGTCGATTAATCATACCAGCCAAATAGCCGCCGCCAAAACCGTTATCGATATTCACAACGCCTATGCCGGAAGCGCAAGAGTTGAGCATAGCCAGTAAAGCGGCTAAACCGCCAAAACCTGCGCCATAACCGACGCTCGTGGGAACGGCAACGACCGGCGCAGCCGTTAAACCGCCTATCACCGAAGCAAGCGCTCCTTCCATACCGGCTATCGCCACTACAGCCTTAGCCTTTTGCAAAGCGGGCGCCACCGCCAATAAGCGATGCAGGCCGGCCACGCCAACGTCGTAATATTTTTCGACTTTTGCGCCTAAAAAACCAGCGGTAACCGCCGCTTCCTCCGCCACCGGTAGATCGGAAGTACCGGCACATACTACGGCAACCAGCCCCTGGCGAGGCGGATCCTCATAGGCAAGACTAATGATTCTCGCCTGCTCATGATATATTGCCTGCGGAATTTCCGCGTGCACCAGGCGATATTTGGCTTCGTCGCAACGGGTAGCCAAAATTGGCTGCCTGCTTTGGGCCGACAAGCTCTGCATGATTGCGCTGATTTGCGCTGCGGATTTGTTTTGTCCAAAAATTACTTCCGGATATCCGCAACGTTTTTCCCGTTGCCAATCCAGACAAGCAAAATCTAGCGTATCCATGGATGGAACCTGCAAAGACTGCAATGCCAACCAAGCTTGTTCTTTATCGATCTGGCCTGTAGCAAATTCACTTAAAACCTGATAAACCCTATCTTTTTCCATGATAGATATTTCCTTTTCTTCATTTCGTGCTCACCTAGCAAATCCATAAAAATATATATACTATATCTTGAGCATTTTACCTTTATATTCTATAATATAGACGTACAAACAAATATGGACATATCATGCAGTCCATCACCTCAATATAGACAAGGAGGAGTCCCATGGCTTTATCCTGCGGTATAATCGGCCTACCTATGGTAGGCAAAACTACCTTTTTCAATTTACTTACCGGAGCCGGCGTGGAAACCAGCGCCTTTTTTAGCGGTAAAACCGCCGCCAATACGGCGCATGCGCTAATTCCTGACGAAAGAATCGACTATTTATCCAATATGTTTAAGCCGAAAAAAACCACTTATGCACAAGTGGAAATGATCGACGTACCTGGTTTGGTGCGGGGCTCCAGCCAAGGTCAAGGAGCGGGAAATGAATTTTTGACGGCTGTACGCAACTGCGATATTCTCTGCCATATCGTCCGCGCTTTCGCCAACGATCAAGTCCTGCACGCCGAAGGAAAAATCGATATCATGCGCGATATTGATATTATTACCACCGAATTGTTATTCGCAGACCTACAGATGATCGAAACCAGACTTAGCCGTATCAATGGCGCCGGCCGCAAAAAACTGGAACATCCTCTAGAGGAACAATCTTTGCGCAAATGCCTAGCTTTTTTGGAAGAAGAAAAGCCCTTGAGCCTGTTGACGCTCAACGAAGACGAAACGGAATCCTTACGGCATATGACGTTTCTAACCAATAAACCATTGATGATCGTAGTAAACGTGGATGAAACGCAACTAGCCGCTAATGATTACCCGGACAAAGAAAAGGTTAGCGCCTATTGTCAAGAACAAGGGTATGCACTTTTGGTGGTATCGGCTAAAACGGAAGAAGAAATCGAAGAGTTGCCTGCGGAAGATAGAGATTTGTTTATGTCGGAATTGCAAATCAGCGAACGTGGTATCGCCCGTATGGCAAAAGCGCTGTATAGCCAACTAGGTTTAATCTCATTTTTAACCGCTGGAACCGATGAAGTGAAAGCTTGGACCATCCGCAAAGGTTTGCCAGCTAAACAAGCGGCAGGAAAGATTCATTCCGATATAGAAAGGGGCTTTATTCGCGCAGAAACCGTCGCTTTTGCCGATTTACAAGCCGCCGGTTCCATGGCGGCCGCCAGGGAAAAGGGCTATTTTCGCCTGGAAGGCAAAGATTACCCCGTACAAGATGGCGATATTATTAATTTTCGTTTCAACGTTTAATTAGACAGCCATTCCAAAATCTGCATGTCTTGCGGCATAATGAACGACTAGACAACGGTTATACGCTACACAACGTACAATCGCTGCAAATATCAACGGATAACCATCGTCCATTCGATGGTTATCCGTTTTCTTATTCAAACAAATAGCGGTAATAATCCTTGTCCAAAATCTGGGCGGAATAATAAATTTTGTTGGCCACAATTTGATTGATGCCATCCACATACGCCTTGCTTACCGATCCATCTACTTGCTGCGTTAAAGCATTATAAGCAGCCTGATCCGTTATCCAACTACGATTGTTGAAAATAACGAGCGGCGGGGCGTCGCTGAATATATCCGTTCCCATCAATAAACGGGAATCGTAAGGCAAAGCAAACAAATTGGATATCGTAGGCAATATATCCAAGCTGGAAGCAGGTCTATCGATTTCCTGATGTTGCAATCCCGCTTTCCACAAGATAAAACCGTTACGGTATAATTCAAAGTTTTCTTCCACCGTATGCCCAGCCAATTCGTCTATGCTTTCCTTAGTCAAACCATAAGGATAATGATCGGCAGATAAGACGATCACCGTGTTTTCCAACTGCCCCTCCTCGTCTAATCTTTGTAACAAATAGCTCATAGCCTGCTCTAACTCTAAATTACATGCAAGATAAGCGCGAACTTCCTCAGAATAGGGCAAATCTGCCGTTTCCTGTTGATGTTTGCGGGCTTGGGCATTTCCGGAAAAATTATACTGCAAATGGCCGGATACCGTTAAATAGTAAACGTGAAACCGGTCTTGATGAATATAATTATCTACCGTCAATTGCATCATTTGCAAATCGCTAGCCGGCCAATCCGGCGTAACCTCTAAACCGTTACCCAGACCTTGATAATCGTACCCCATATTGGGATGACTTTTATCTCGATCATAATAGGTATAGGTATGGTTATGATACGCCTGTGGCTGGGGATAGCCCTGGGCGGCGAACTGATTTCCCAAACAAAACGGTAAAGCGTTTTGCCAGGAAGAAGAAAAACTCCAGCAACCGCTTTTCGGAATCAAGCCGGTACAGGCTACGTATTCTCCATCGGAGGTGGATACGTTCCATAACGGCGTGTAAAAGTTAGTAAATTGCCAACCTTCCGTGGCCAATCGATATAAAGTAGGACATAAATCGGGGTCAAGCAGATACTGGGAAAAACTTTCGGCAACGATATAAATCAAATTACAACCGGCAAACAATCCGGTGTATTCGTTTTGTAGCGTTGGCGCAACCTGACTAAAATATTGATTCATATCCTGTAGTTCTTCGTCTCCCCCGGCATCCAAAGCGGCAAAATCTATATCCAAGATATTGGCTGCGTATTCATTTTCGCCAGTACTCAGGACATCCTCCTCATCCTGCGCTTCAATTTCCCCTTCTTCTTCTAAAATCTCTTCCATATCAGGGAGAGACAAGGCATATTCCGCATCCTTTGGCGAAAAACCAAAGGCCGTGCGACGGATATCAATCATCATTGCAGCTAAAACGCCAAACTCTCGCTGATTTAATAGGGGGGAATCATCGTTATAGTATAAATTATAAGCGCTATTGGCATAGGTTCCGCTGCAAGCAAGAGCAATCAAAAACGCCCCATAAACCATCGCCCCCGCCGCCAAACAACCTAGAGCATGTTTTCTTTTTATGCGCCATAACCGTCTGTGGGCTAACAGCAGACAAAGGGCAACCACGGGTAACATAAACAACAGCAATTGCAGGATATGAGCAAAAATAATTTCCAAAGCCGTACCGGTAAATTCCGCAACCTGCCCTGCCTGTAAAATGGAATAAGCCAACATCGGCGTTTTAAAAATCACATAATAAATATATTGGGTGCAATACATGAGACAAATTAGCACCAACAAAATAATCGTTACTCGATAATTGGTCTTTGGATGACATAAACCTGTTAAAAAAGTTAAAATACAGGCGCACAACAAGCAGAACAATATAATAAAAATCGCGCTATTTCCTGTAAAGGTCTGAAATAGCAGAAGCTTATATAGCGTTTCCCAGTAAATCAACAACACAAAAATAATTAGCCATCGCCAAGGAAAGCCAAAATCCTTTTTCTGTGCAAGGCTAGGCGTAACATCCATATTGATAACGCCATTGGCTGCGGCCAACGGCATATCAGGCGGTTGCGATGGGTGCGGCGGTTCCTGGGAGCTTATATTTTCCTGCGGCCGTTTAATAGATGAAACGGCTTCTTCGTGGCTAACTAACGCATTTGGCGGCGACTTATGGCTGCCGCTTGGATCCGTATGCTTCACCTGCCCGCATAACTGTTGTTGTAATCGTTTTTGTCTTTTTTTTGCAATCCGTTTATTCATTGTACCGTTTCACCTATGTGGCCAAAGTATGGGTTAACTGCACCCACCAAGAGGTTTGCCTCAAAGAAGCGGCTGCAGCCTCAACACGTTGGGAATCTTCAGCCCATCCTACGACGCTAGATCCGCTACCGCTCATAAAAGCGTTTAATCCAGCCGCCTCCAGCGTTTGCTTGATATGAAGGATTTCCGGCGCTAACAAGCACGCCGCCGGTTCCAATGCATTCCCCATATGGCAAACCATGTCCGCTGCTTTTCCCCTGCTTAACTCCAAAGCCAATCTCTCAATATCCGGCTGTTGCGTCGGCGGCAGCGTATCGTATAAAGCAAAAGCTTCTTTAGTGTTCACACTTACCTGCGGCTTTACCAAAAGCAGAAGCCAAGATTGACGAACGGAAATAGGAGTTAACTTTTCCCCTATACCTTCCGCCAAAGCCGCGCTATGCTGCGATAGACAAAAGGGGACGTCGGCCCCTAAAGTCACTGCCGTCTCCGTCAATTCTTCCGGCGTAAGAGCCAAAGCAAAAAGCTGGTTCACCCCTAACAATACTGCTGCCGCGTCTGCCGATCCACCTGCTAAGCCGGCGCCTGCAGGAATACGTTTATCTATACGAATAGACAAACCGCCTGGCAATCCATATTTTTTTTTTAGCGCCCACCAGGCTTTCAGCGCAATATTATCTGCCGAAGCCAGCGATATACCGGCGTTCATTTGACAAAAATCCACGGCATCCAGACGGATATACACATCATCCGCCAAATCAATTTTTTGCATAATGGTACGCAATAGATGATAACCGTCCTCGCGGCAGCCGTCTATAGCTAGCGCCCAATTGATTTTAGCTGGAGCCGGTACTTGTAGCCATGTCATATTTGCTTACCGCCAATTAATTGTTCTTTTATGATGTGAAACTGCCGGCTTAAATAACCGGCGCCTTGCGTTTCCGGTGCGGCGGCGCCTAAAGGCCGCTTCGTCAAAGCAAGCATCGGCGGCGCCTGGAAGCGTTTAGCCACGCCAATGGTATTATACGCCCGCCACCAATACTCCGTATCCGCAACAAACGCTTCATTTGTAGGAAATATCTGATTCAATACGGCAGGATCGCAACCCAAAAGTTCCGCTAAACGTCCTTGTTGATATGCAGCCAGCACATCGCCGGGATCTAACTGCTTTTCTACCCAGCCGCGCAACAAATAGTCGTGATATTCATAACGCAAAGGATCACCAAGTCCCCGCGTAACATCCTGCGTAACCGATAATTCGGCGGAAGGACGCAATGCCGATATTTCCGCCAAAGGCGCCTGAGGATATAGCTTTTGCATATATCGGGCAGCCTGATACACTTGAAATTTCCATAAATCAGCTGCAGCGGCAAAAGCACCGGCTAAATCGCCATAAAACGTACAATATCCCACCGATAGTTCGGCTTTATTGGCATTATTACTAAAAATTGCTTTCCGTGCAGCGGCAACGGCCGTTAATAATCTGGTGCGTTCCCGCGCTTGAACGTTTTCCATTGCCAGCGGATCCAAATGAAAAGAAAACATCCCGCCAGAAGCGGACATACCTTGTTTTTGTTTAAATAAATCGCTAATATAATCTACTTGTTCCTGTATAGGCAGGCACACATAATCCGTTTTCAGCCCCATGGACATTCTATGGGCATATTCCTGCGTCAGCTCGCTATTATATTGGCTGGGCATACTGACCAATATCACGTTTTCGGAACCCAAAGCCCGGCTATATATACAAGCTGCTAAAGCAGAATCAATACCGCCGGAAATCCCGATCGCCGCATGACCGACGCCAATATGGCGGCAGAATAAACGAGCGCCCCAGGTGAGAGCTTCTACAAGCATTTCCTCTTTTTCCGGTTTGACATGAAGTCTAGGTTGGTTCCGGCGGCAATCTAGCATATCGCTTTGCAGAAATGGCGCCGAATGGGTAATAAATCCTTGGGCATCCATAAAATAGCTGCCGCCGCTATATAAATAATTATGCTTACCTTGCGGCGCCAAACCGACGGCGTTTACCCGCACAAAAGGCCTTCCCTCCAAAACCGGCTGCAAAGACTCATCGTCTAAAAGCAAAGGTTTTAGCGCCATATTGATCAACAAATCTACGTCGTTGGCCGTATATGGCAACTCCTTAGCACGCCAATCGCCGATTAAAAAACCAGTGCGATATACCTTGCCATCGATTTGCAGATTGTATAATTTGCCTTCCTGGCTAGGCAGAAAATCTCGATAAAAGCCCGGGGCAAAACTATCTCCCATGGGCGCTTCCAACCTGCCGATTTCTCCATCCATAGCCATATATACGGCGTTACGCCATTTTCCCTCTTGCTCTTCTACCGCGCCAAAAATAGCGACAATTCCTTGAGCAGCTTGGGCGATTTCCCGGCAAAACGCCTGACAATCATGAAAAAAACCTTGACGGCGAAGATTTTCTCCCAGAAATAAACCTGACAAGCAGGCTTCGGGAAACACAATCAGATCCGCTTGCATCTCTTTGGCTTGCGCAATCATTTTTAACATCGTGTTTTTGTTCTGCTGCGGATCGCCGGCTATCACTTCCATTTGACCGATGACAATACTCATGCATGCACCTCATTTAGAAAACGCATTTATTTTCTCAAGAATCTCATCAATATGGCGCCGCGCCGTTTCTTCCCCCATTTGGAAGCAAACTTCAATTGCGTTTTTATCTAAAAAGTTTAAATGGCGATCAATCGGCCGCATCACCACGTCGGCATCTATTTTTTGATTCATGCTAGTGGCGATATCCAACGAACGATTGACAATATCCAAAATATTTTTGGGTTCGTCATGGCTTGGCGCAAATAAACTAATACCAATGACTATGTCCGCTCCCATTTGCCGCACTACATCCCCCGGACAGTTGTCCAACAAATAGCCGTCTACCAATAGCATATCGTCTATTTTTACCGGCGTAAATACGCCTGGCACCGATGAAGACGCCCGCACGGCCATAGCGGTATCTCCATGATCAAAAACAATTTTTTGCCAGCTGATCAAATCAACGGCGACAATACGTAACGGCACGTCCATGTCTTCTATTCGTTTGCCTCTAGTACAATTGCGCATCAATTGCACATAAGAATCCGCCGGAATGAATCCTTTGCGGCTAGGACGCACTTTAATAATGGAATCCAAATCCACGGTGGCAAACAGATTTTGCATCATTTTCCAATCATAGCCCGAGGCATATAAAGCGGCTATGGCGGCGCCGATTGACGTTCCAGCTACAAAATCAGCGTATATGCCGTATTCGGCAAAAACTTTTAAAACGCCTACATGGGCCGATCCTTTTAAACCGCCGCCGCCGAAAGCAATGCCAATCTTGGGCTTGTCCGCTGGATGTGAGTTGGCAAGCGGCGGGGGCGATTTATGCACAAACATTTTGTTCCATAAATTCATTTTTGCCCCCTCCTTTTGCTACTTGTCTAAAGGTCGATACTTCTTAAAAACAAACCTGTCCCAAATGATCTTTTAAACGTTGAATTGCCTGGCGCATTAAACTTTCTTCCAAAGTTAACGTCGCCCGGAAATAACCTTCGCCCATGTCGCCGTAACCAGTACCAGGAGTCACAACGATTTGCGTTTTATCAAACACATGCGCGGCAAAAGATTTGGCATCAAAGCCTTTGGGTACCGGCGCCCATACATAGAAGGTAGCTTTAGGCGCCTGAAGATTCCAACCAATCTCATTTAAACCGCCTACCAAAATATCTCTCCGCGCCGCATAAATTGCCGCGGATTTGGCAACGATTTCTTCCGCCTGACGAAAACCGGCGATGGCTGCATACTGCACAGCTTGAAAAGCGCCGCTATCTACATTGGATTTATATCTAGCCAACGTACCTACCGCTTGAGGGTTACCCACGACGTAACCAATTCGCCACCCTGTCATGTTAAAAGGCTTAGAACAAGAACCAAATTCTACCGCGCAATCTTTTGCGCCGGGAATTTGTAAAATGCTGGGCGCCACATATCCGTCATACGTCATTTCCACATAAGCGCTATCATGACAAAGCAAAATATCATGTTTTTTAGCAAAGGCCACCGCTTCTTCAAAAAAGGCCAAATCGGCCACAGCGCCGGTAGGATTATTGGGATAATTTAACCACATAATTTTCGCTTTATCCGCCACCGCTCTGGGGATTGCTTGCAAATCCGGCAAAAAGCCGTTTTCCTCTTTAAGAGGCATAAAATAACATTCCCCTCCCGCCAACATCGTGGCGGTGGAATATACCGGATAGCCGGGATCGGGAACTAAGTTGATGTCGCCCGGATCGACAAAACAAAAATTAATATTGGCAATGCCTTCTTTGGAACCGATTAAAGAACATACTTCCTGTTCAGCCGACACTTCCACGCCAAAACGACGACAATAATACGCCGCTACCGCCTGACGGTAAGCCAACAATCCTTGAGAAGAAGGATAGCGATGGTTTTCCACATCTCCAACGGTCGCTTTTAATTCTTCGATAATCACGTCGGGAGTGGGTAAATCAGGATCGCCAATACCCAGGCTAATAATATCCGCTCCAGCTGCCTTTGCCCGTTCAATTTGTTTTTCAATATCCGCAAAAAGATATGGGGGAATTTGCCGTACTCTTTTCGATTCAGGAATCATATGTATTCTCCTTTGAAAAATATTTAGATAATTTTTGTTTAGAAGCCGTTCTTACATGAATACGTGAACGAATCCGATTTCTAAATTTTATAGCAAAAACTCGCCTTCCGCCACCAGCACGGCAGGTCCAGTTAAAAACACATGGTTGTTTTCAGCCCAATCTACCAGCAAGGAGCCATGGGTCAAAACGACTTCCACCTGATGTTTAGTATAGCCGTTTAATACGCAAGCCACAGTAGCGGCGCAAGCGCCGGTGCCGCAAGCCAAAGTTTCGCCGCAGCCTCTTTCCCATACCCGCATGGTAATTTTATCGTCGGCTAATAATTTCACAAACTCTACATTTATTTTAGTCGGGAAATGATCGTTGGTTTCGATTTGCGGGCCGATTTTTTCGACTGGCAAATCCTCCAAATCATCGACAAAAATGATGCAATGGGGATTACCCATGGAAACCAAAGTCACATAGAACATACGCGCGTATACTAATAAAGGAGCGCCTACTACGCGTGCGCCGGAAAAACGGGCCGGAATATCTCCCGCCGCCAAGCCCGGTTCGCCCATATCTACTTTGACAATTCCTTTTTTCTCATCTAGGATAACCGGTTTGACAATACGGCCAAAAGTCTCAAAGGCAAAATTATTCTCGTGAACGATACCTTCCCGTTTGGCAAACAGGGCAGCGCAGCGCACGCCGTTACCACACATTTCTGCCGGCGAACCATCATCGTTATAATAGCGGAATTTGGCTGCCGTTCCCTGATCGCCTGCGCTTAATACGATCAAACCATCGGCGCCAACGCCAAGTTGCCGCTGACACATCTTTTTAGCTAAAGCCCCTAAATCGTCTGGCAATTGTTCTTTGAAACCATTGATCATAATAAAATCGTTGCCCAAACCATGCATTTTGGCGAAACGCATATCATCGACCTCCTAATTTTGCTCAAATTGCTCTTTCCGTCGATTGTTTATCAAATTAAAACTTATTCAGATAGCGGGTCAATTCCCAATCGCTAACCTGCACGCGATATTCTTCCCATTCCGCATATTTGGCATTGATAAAACGTGTGAATACGTGTTTTCCTAAAGTATTATGCAATAGTTCGCTTCTACTCAATTGATCTACAGCCTCTTTTAAATTGGTGGGCAATAATTCCAACGCCATTTTCTTTCGTTCTTCTTCGCTTAGCGCAAAAATATTGCATTCCACCGCATCAGGAGGAGTAATTTGCTTTTCGATACCATCTAGTCCGGCAGCTATCATCGCCGCGAAGGCCAAATACGGATTGCAAGAAGGATCCGGCGAACGCAATTCAATCCGTGTGGCCTGCCCTCTTGTTCCAGGTATCCTTACCAAAGGAGAACGATTTTTACCCGCCCAGGCGATATAAACCGGCGCTTCGTAGCCGGAAACCAATCTCTTAAAGGAATTAACAGTAGGATTGGTGATGGCGGTAAAAGCGGGCGCATGTTTTAATAATCCGCCTAAATAATAATATGCTTCCTGTGATAATTCTCTATTGCCTTGCGGATCAAAAAAGACATTTTTCCCATCCTTAAACAAAGATTGATTCACATGCATACCGCTACCTGGGCGGCCAAAAATTGGTTTAGGCATAAACGTAGCATGTAAACCATGACGTTGCGCAACTTGCCGTACCACATATTTGAACGTTTGCACATTATCGGCGGTATGCAAAGCATCGGCATATTTAAAATCAATTTCATGCTGGCCAGGCGCACATTCATGGTGGGAGGCTTCGATTTCAAAACCAATCCGTTCTAAAGCCAAAACCATTTCTTTGCGGGCAGCCTCCCCTAAATCCACGGGAGCCAAATCAAAATAGGCTGCTTCGTCGTGGGTTTTTAACGTAGGCTTTCCATCGGCATCCGTATGGAAAAGAAAGAACTCCGCCTCCGGTCCCATATTTACCGTATAGCCCATATCCGCTGCTTTTTTTAAAACGCGGCGTAATATATAACGGGGATCGCCATGAAAAGGCGTACCGTCGGGATTGTATACGTCGCAAACTAAGCGGGCGGTTGCGTTATCCACAGATGACCAAGGTAAAACGGAAAAAGTATTTAAATCAGGATATAGATACATATCGCTTTCTTCGATACGGGTAAAGCCGTCTATGGAGGAACCGTCGAACATCAATTCGTTATTTAATGCTTTTTCTAATTGATTTACGGTAATCGAAACGTTTTTCATTACCCCAAATATATCGGTAAATTGCAAGCGAATAAACTTCACGTCGGAATCTTTTACCGCATATAGAACATCGGCGGCGGTCAACATAATTTTCTCCCCTTTCGGAACCGTATTCTTAACCGTTTAATATTCGCTAAAAACCAACGAAGTCCTCTAGCTTTTCCCATAGAATAAAATGCAATAACCTTTAGCTCCTCCAGAAAAACCATTGACAAATTTCTTCAAAAAGATGATAATTAACTATTGAGATAGCCTCACAGAGCCCTTTTTTATCCCTAGGAGTTTATTATGGAACTAATCAAGCTCGCTATCGTTTTTATTTTGATTTTGATTTTCCTTGGTTTGCGAAAACCATTGTGGCTAGTGATGTTAGGTGCGACCGTGTTGTTGGGCATCTTATTTGTCATGCCACCTTTGGATTTTTTATACGCTTTGTTTCGTTCCTTAAGCAGCTGGGAAACATGGGAATTGGTTTTAATTCTATGGTTTATTATGATTCTAGAAGGACTCATGTCGCAACATGGGTATATGCAGCGCATGTTGCAGGCCATGGATGATTTGTTCCACAGCAAAAAGGTGGACGCGGTTACTTTACCTATGTTAATTGGTTTTTTGCCTTCAGCTGGCGGCGCTTTATTTTCCGCGCCCATTGTGGAAAAATCCGTTGCCGGTTCTCCAATCAGTCAAGAAGTAAAATCCATTATTAACACGCATTTTCGACATGTGATGGAAACCTTTTTTCCGACTTATCCGGGCCTAATCTTAGCCGCTCAATTGGCCCAGGTACCTTTGTTTTCTTTGATGTTGCTCATGTTGCCTTTAACCATATTTATTTTTTGTATCGGTTTGTTTTTTGTACGCAAAGTCAAAAATCAACCGACTACCCAAGAAAAAACTCCTGTCACTCAGGGAATAAAAGAATTGTTCTTAAGCATGTGGCCGTTTTTCTTACTCATTGCTTTAATTGGTCTGGGGCAAATAGAAGCATGGCTAGCTTCGCTGATTACTATGCTTGCCCTATTGGTTTTTTTGCACCCGCCGCTTACGAAAATTCCGGGTATGATTCTTCATTCTACCAAATGGGTTATGCTGCTTATGGTCTTTACGGTTTTGGCCTTTAAAGATATTCTCTATGCTTGCGGCGCTGTCGCCAATATGCCGGCAATTATTGCCAATTTACCTATCCCCGCTTATTGGGTATTTTCCTTGACTTCGTTGATTACCGCAATGATTACCGGTATGGAATTGCCCGCTATTAGTTTGGCTATGCCTTTAGCTATGGCAGCCATGCCGGAAGCTGCGGTATTACCTTTGGCGGGGCTGATGATTGCATCCGCATATGTGGGAGCGCAAATTACGCCCATGCACCTTTGCGTCACCATCAGCGCTCATCATTTCAAAGCTAATGTGCAAAAAGTGATTTTGCAAAGTCTACCGATGTACATGATTATTTATGCCGTTGCTTTATTATTCTATAATTTAATCACCTAAGTTATACTATTTTTGCTTTCTTCTATATTTCCTGGGCAAAAACGTTTAAAACTCTCTACATATGGAAAGAATTATGAACGCAAAACGCCAATTTTCTCGATTTCTAGGCGCCACGTCGCCTACTTATTTTACATTTTTATGGAGGCTTGTATGACTGAAAAAGATTTTGCCAATCTGCCCAATCATCACTTTATCAATGCAATTATCAATGAAGACATTAAAGAAGGCAAATATGGTGGACGGGTTCATACGCGTTTTCCGCCGGAACCCAACGGCTACTTGCATATCGGTCATGCCAAAGCGATTTTTATTGATTTTGGCACCGCCTTGGAATATCAAGGTCTATGTAATCTACGTATGGACGATACAAATCCTACGAAAGAAGACGTAGAATATGTGGATGCAATTCAAGAAGATATTCGCTGGCTGGGTTACGACTGGGGAGACAGATTCTTTTACGCCTCCGATTATTTTGAGCAAATGTATCAATATGCAGTGGAATTGATTAAAAAAGGCCTAGCTTACGTGTGTGAATTGTCCCCCGATCAATTGAAACAAATGCGCGGCGATCTGTCCACGCCAGCGCAAAGCCCTTATCGGGATCGTCCCATCGATGAAAATTTAGATTTGTTTGCCCGTATGCGGGCAGGTGAATTTGAAAACGGCGCCATGACCCTGCGTGCAAAGATCGATTTGGCTTCGCCAAACTTCAATATGCGTGATCCGGCCATATATCGCATTAACCACCAGAGCCATCATCGCACCGGCGATACCTGGTGTATCTATCCCATGTACGATTTTGCTCATCCGTTGGAAGACGCGCTGGAAGGCATTACCCATTCCTTATGCAGTTTGGAATTCGAAGACCATCGCCCGTTATACGATTGGGTAATCGAACATTGCGACGTGCCTTGCCGCAGCCGCCAAATCGAATTTGCCCGCTTGGGAATCACCTATACGGTGATGAGTAAAAGAAAATTACGTATTTTAGTGGAAGGCGGCTATGTGAACGGTTGGGACGATCCGCGTATGCCTACGTTGGCCGGCATGCGCCGGCGGGGATATCCGGCGGCAGCGATTCGCAGCTTCTGCGAAAAAATCGGCGTAGCCAAATCCAATAGTACAGTCGAATACGCCATGCTTGAATTTTGTGTACGCGAAAATCTGAACGTGGAAGCCAACCGCGCAATGGCCGTTTTGGAACCACTAAAAGTGGTGATTACCAATTATCCAGATCAAAAGCGGGAGCTTTTGCCTGCCGACAACAATCTGGAAAAAGAAGGACAAGGCATTCGAGATTTACCATTCTCGAATACGTTATATATTGAACAAAGCGATTTTATGGAAGAGCCGGTTAAAGGTTTTCATCGTTTAATGCCTGGCGGCGAAGTGCGCTTGAAATACGCCTATATTATTCGCTGCGAAGAAGTGGTCAAAGACAATCAAGGCAGAATCGTCGAGCTACGTTGTACCTATGACCCCTCCACCAAAAGCGGCAGCGATACATCCGGCAAAAAAGTAAAAGGCACGATTCATTGGGTTGATGCAGAAACTGCCGTGCCGGCAGAAATTCGCCTGTATCAAAACTTGTTCACCAAAGCCAATCCTGACGATGTAGCGGAAGGCGAAGATTTTACCGACTTCATTAATCCCCAATCTTTGGTGACGAAGGAACATGCGCTGCTGGAATCCTCTCTCCGCGATGCCGCCGTAGGCGTTCCTTATCAGTTTATGCGTCAAGGCTATTTTGTTAAAGATCCCGACAGCTCTCCTGATAAACCGGTATTCAATCGTATCGTCTCCTTAAAAGACGGCTGGGCAAAAAAACAGAAAGCATAGAGCATAAGGAGTAATCTATGAGTTCCTATCACAAATTGTATCGTTCAACCGGCAATAAAATGATTTGCGGCGTTTGTGGCGGTATAGCGGAATTTTTTAATATCGATCCAACGCTGATACGCCTAGCATATGTGGCGCTCTCCATTTTTACCGCAGCTTTTCCAGGGCTTTTGGTATATATTATCGCCGCCTTGATCATCCCCAGCGATCCAGGATATACAGACGTCTAACCGCCCTTTTACCAAGCATATCAACAATAAAAACGCCTTGGAGCGGCTACCTTAGCCGTGCCAAGGCGTTTTTAGATTTTACAGATACAGATCTTTATCGCGACATAGCGCCAAGGATAGGATCGCTACCATCCGCGTTGATAGGAATGATAACAATCGCCGCATAAAATCTCGCCGTTTTGTAGGCGCATGCGGGATTCCGCAGCCTGTTCGCCGCATTTGGCGCACGTGTAGGAGGCAAAATGTCGTGCCGGCTCCGGCAATGCAAACGACGGTTGACCAAATGCACAAGCCTCCTCTATAGAGGCGGCTAAAATGGCTTCCTGCCATTGCCGGCGGCTCATACCATCCGGTTTTTTCATCTTAAAATAAATCCTAATTTTTTGCCCATTACGACGATTGAAAAAAGAAAAAGCCATCTTACCTCTATCGCGCAACAAAAGATTCCCTTTGCCCAAGGTGCAGCCCAGCAAAGCCTGCACCGCATCTAATGGACAAGCATCATTTTCCGTGACGCAGACCAATTCTTCATCCATCGCCGCTTGGTTCAACGACAATTTTTCCCAAGCAGCTTCGCATATTTTTACGCCCATTGCCAATCCTGGACAGTCATGTCCATGAAACGCTACCGCCTTTTGCCACAATTGTTCGTTCATAGGTTGATTCCTTTCTAAAATAAAATGTATTTTGCAAACCAGATGTTAAACATCAATCCAAAGAATCATAGAGAGTCAACTCTATGCCTATAAGCCTAAGGTAAGCTCCGCTTTGATCATCTTATCTGCCATAGTATCAGCCGCCATGACGCTGCTTTGCATAATCCTTGCGGCGCTAGGACAAAGGGAGCCTAAAGGCGAAGCTGGCGACATAAATCATTTAAGGTTGAAATTGTTGCTGAAATGTTGCCAAAGTCATATCGTCATAATAATTGCGCTTTTCATATAAGGACTTGGCAATACCAATATCTACCGCTACGACGGCGTTTTTCTTTTTCGTCCAATAGGCGCTTAACCATCCGGCTATTCTTCCTTGATCGTCAAACAAAACGCCGAACTGGCCGGCGTTTTCCCCAGTCAATTGCCATAACGGCCATTCTGTTTCTGTAGCAATCCTTTCTTCAACCAGCGGGAAGCTAATTTCTACGGTTCCCTGGCTGGTAGGGCTAAGTAACGTAAAAGAATCGCCCACTGCGACTTTTTTATTATTGGCTGTTGGCCGCGGCGCCCAAGTCGCCTCATCCTGCAAATATAAATCGCTGCTAATCAATATAGCCACATCATACGCGGCATCATAAGCCGCCACGGCATTGACGGTAAACAACTCTCCTTGGCTACTAGCTGCATAAAGGTAATATGCTTGCTCCAACGTTTGATAATTGGTCACAATCATTCCCGGTGCTAAAGCCAAAAAGCCCATGCCGTCAGATAATTTTGTTCCCTGCGCATCATAACGATACAAATAAACCAAAGCATTCGCAGCATCGGCCATTTGACGGCTATCCCGTCCAAAATCTGTACGAATAGCCAATGCCAACCAATAGCCAATAATCAAGACAGCGGCGCAAATGGTAATATAGAAAATCGTCGATTTGGCCGGTTTATTGTGTTGCGACTCCATAGGCTCATCTGCCGGGGATATATTGTTTTCCTCCATTATACGATTTGCCATCCATACCCCTACCCCTTCAGCTTGATATTTCCGTTTCTCTATCTTGTCAATCGTCTGCAAGCGTTTAGTCTTCGCAGATAAAACGACGCCGCTGGATTCAAACCGTCTGAAAGCATGGCTGCTAGGCATACCGCCGCCAACTAGATGTATGCTAAATGCATATCAAAAAAGGCGCGCCGTGAAACAAAGATAAGGCCTGCCCTACGACTTGATCTTGTCGTTGAACAGGCCTATGTTGCCAGTATACGTCCTCAGTCGCTTGCAACAGCCAATATATAGCGGCAACGTTCCCTATCGTTTTAGAATCGTCCTGGGAAAAGGCGTTTGCCAATTCGTGCACACACTAAAAACCGCAAGCCGTCAACGATTCTTCCAATATCGAAATACATTGATCTACTTCCGTTTGACCGATAATCAAAGGCGGCACAAAACGCAATACCGTTCCGGCGGTACAATTGATTAATAACCCCTTTTCCAAACACTTGGCTACCACAGGCGCCGCCGGTCTATCGCAACATAGCCCCAGCAACAAACCCATACCCCTTACTTGCTGCAACGCATGAAAACGACCGCACAAGTCTTCCAAACGTTTTTTCAAATAAGCGCCAATTTTTTTTGCCTGACCAGGTATATCCTTTTCTAACATCGCCCCGATCGCCGCGCAACCGGCGGCGGTCGCTAAGGCATTGCCGCCAAATGTACTAGCGTGCTCGCCTGGAGCAAACACGTTGGCTTTTTCTTTCGCCAACAAAGCGCCAATGGCCAATCCTCCCGCCAAAGCCTTGGCTAAAGTAATGGCATCCGGCTCCACACCGAATTGTTGATAGGCAAATAAGCTGCCCGTCCGTCCACAGCCAACCTGGACTTCGTCAAAAATCAATAGCATATCCTTTTCATCGCATAACTTGCGCAAACCTTGCAGAAATTGCTGCTCAGCTGGCAGCACGCCTCCTTCTCCCTGTATAGGCTCTAACAAAATCGCCGCGGTTTTTTCGTTTACCGCCGCAGCAACCGCCGCCAAATCGTTAAACGGCGCATACGCGAAGCCTATAGGCAAAGGATCAAATCCTACATGACATTTATCCTGCCCGGTAGCGGTTAACGTGGCCAGGGTGCGTCCATGAAAAGAATTAAGCATAGTCAAAATTTCATACCGTTCGCCATGTCCGTTCGTTTTTGCATATTTTCGCGACAATTTGATCGCCGCTTCATTTGCTTCGGCTCCACTGTTGCAAAAAAACGCTTTATCAAAACAGCTATGATCGATCAATAATTTGGCTAATTTTACCTGCGGCTCAATCCAATATAAATTCGAACAATGTAATAAACGTCCAGCTTGTTCCCGCACGGCCTGAACGACCGGAGGGTAACAATGCCCCAGAGAATTAACAGCCACGCCGGCGACAAAATCCAAATACTTGTTTCCGTCAGCATCGTAAACATAAGCTCCTTCGCCAGCGACCAAGGCGATGGGTAAACGATTATACGTGGGCATCAAATATTGTTGACCCAAATCAACGATTTGCTGATTATTCATGTTTGTTTCTCCTATCGTTTCGTTTATACAATACCGACGCTTTTATGCTCCGTACCAACCATCGTGCCAAAGCCTTCTTTGGTAAATACTTCCAACAAAATACTATGCTCATCCCGTCCATCCAAAATATGGGTGCTATGCACGCCGGCTGCCAACGCTTCCACACAGCATTCAATTTTGGGAATCATACCGCCGGAAATCACGCCATCCGCCAAAAGGCGAGGAACGTCTTCCACGTTTAAATACGAAATAATCGGACCATTTTTATCCGGCCCATTAGCCAAACCAGCCACATCGGTTAGCAAAACCAGTTTTTCCGCATGCAACGCGGCGGCAATTTTACCAGCCGCGCTGTCCGCGTTAATATTATAGGTTTCACCATTTTTGCCTACGCCCACCGGAGAAATTACCGGAATATAACCGTCATCCATCAGCGACAAAAGCAAGGAGGTATTCACTTCCACAATATCTCCAACAAAACCAATATCTACCCCGTCTTTGCCAAAACGGCGACGGCATACCAATAAATTACCGTCCTTGCCACACAAACCTACCGCTTGCCCGCCTTTGACGCCAATATTGCGGACAATTTCCTTATTTACCTTACCGGTAAGCACCATCTCGACCACGCTAATCACTTGTTCGTCGGTATAACGTAACCCATCCACAAAATAGGTTTCGATATTTAATTTGCGCAATGTGGAATTGATTTCCGGGCCGCCGCCATGCACGATAACAGGCTTCATGCCCACCAATTGCATCAGCAGCAAATCATTGATCACCGCCGTTTTCAATTCCTCGTTAATCATCGCGTTGCCACCATATTTTACGACGATAATTTTGCCGTGAAATTTTTGAATATATGGTAAGGCTTCCACCAAAACCGTCGCTTTCTGCCATGCTGTGCTCATAATATCCTCCGTATAGACGTGGGCAATTATCGAAAGCCCAGAATTAGCTGCGATAATCGCCGTTAATTTTCACATAATCGTAAGTTAAATCGCATCCCCAAGCCGTCGCCTCCGCTTCCCCGTCATGTAAATCTATGATGACGGCGACTTCCTTTTCCGCCAAAATTGCCGCTGCCTTGGCTTCATCAAAAATCAGCCCCGTACCAGCGCGCATTACCGGTTCTGCTCCCGCTGCGCTGGACAAAGTAATATCGACTTTTTCCGCCGCAAAATTAGCACCTGAATATCCGGCGGCGCAGGCGATTCTTCCCCAATTGGCATCCTCGCCAAAAAATGCCGCCTTCACCAAACTAGAAGCAACCACAGCTTTGGCGATTCTTTTTGCGTCCTGCCAGGTTCGTCCCTGCAACACACGAACTTCCAGCAAGCGGCTAGCGCCCTCGCCATCCGCCGCCACCTTTTTTGCCAACGATAGGGCAACTTGGGTTAATCCAGCTACAAAAGTTTGATAATCTTCATTTTCTTCTTCAATAATTGGGTTACCAGCCAAACCATTGGCCAAAACGACAAAACTATCGTTGGTGCTAGTATCGCCGTCTACGCACACCATATTAAAACTAACGTCCGCCGCTTGGCGTATCGCCTTTTGTAACAAAGCCGGGGCAATAGCCGCGTCGGTAGTAATAAAGGCTAACATTGTCGCCATATTGGGCATAATCATTCCCGATCCTTTAGCCATGCCGCCCAATATTACGTGTTTTCCTCCCAGGGTAAACGTTACCGCCGCCTCTTTGGCGACCGTATCCGTAGTCATAATGGCTAAAGCCGCTTGTCCGCCAGCCTCCACGCTTAATCCGTCTTGCAAGCGTTGGGCTGACGCTCGAATCTTTTCTATGGGAATCTGCGGGCCGATAACGCCGGTGGAGCAAACAAGAATATGTTCAGCCGGACAACCGGCAATATCCGCCGCTACCTGCGCCATGGCTTTTGCCCGGCTCAGCCCCTCTGCGCCGGTCACCGCATTGGCAATTCCCGAATTGACGATAAATCCCTGCGCCTTACCTGCCGCCGTTACCTGCCGGCACCATAATACTGGCGCCGCCGCATATTTATTCTGGGTAAACACGCCGGCGGTAGCAGCCAACTTTTCCGATAAAACCAAGGCCAAATCTAACTTCTTCGCATCGTTGTTTTTAATCCCCGCATGAATAGCGGCGGCCTTAAAACCGGCGGCAGCTGTAACGCCTCCCGAAATCGATGGAAACGCCATATTCTTCCCTCCTTTTACGGATACACCGGCGTTAACGGCAAGGCCGTATCTTCGGCAAAACCGCACATTAAATTCATATTTTGTATAGCTTGTCCCGCCGCACCTTTGAGCAAATTATCAATCACTGAACATACGATTACACGGCCGCTACGTTGATCTGCCGTCACGGCGATATGACATAAGTTGCTACCCGTAGCCCATTTGCTTTCCGGCCAAGAACCGTGATCATGAACACGTACAAACGTTTCGCCGGCATAAACCTCTTTATATAGACGGGTCAGTTCTTCTCCATCAATCGATTGTCGCAAATCCGCATATATCGTGCTGTGAATACCGCGTATCATAGGCGTAAGATGGGGCGTAAAATTAATCACTTGCGCATTACCGGAAATATCGCTAAAAATTCTTTCAATTTCCGGCGTATGCCGGTGTCCGGCTACGGCATAGGCTTTCATATTTTGCGATGCCGCTGCATAGATATTCAGCGAACTAGGCGTACGTCCGGAACCGGAAATACCGCTTTTGGCGTCGATAATCACGCTATTATCTTTGATCAATCCAGCCTTTAGCAAAGGATAGGTTCCCAAAATCGTAGCGGTAGGATAACATCCCGGATTCCCCACCAAACGTGCCGCCGCAATCTGTTTACGGTATAATTCCGGCAAACCGTATACCGCCTCTTGCAGCAGTTCCGGAGCCTGATGTTTTACTTTATACCATTGCTCGTATACGCCGGCGTCGGCAAAACGAAAATCGGCGCCGATATCAATCGCCTTTTTGCCGGCAGCCAGAATGTCTTTCGCCATTCCAGAAGCTTGGCCATGAGGCATAATTAAAAACAATAAATCGCTATCTGCAATAATTTGCCTTTGGTTTTCTTGAGTCAATGCAATAATTTCACGCTGAATCCCACCTTGCAAATAGGGAAAAACGGCGCAAATATCTTGTCCGGCATAAGTATTACCGGTAAGATGGACAATTTCCACCTCTTTATGTGCCAAAAGCAATCGGATCAATTCTCCGCCTGCATAGCTGGCGGCGCCGATAATCGAAACTTTTATCATAATTCTATCTCCTCCCAGCAACAGCATATTGGCATTATATAACTATTTGCATAAAAATTCAAGGGGTTTGAAAACATTTTTCATTGGCGTCTCTATTTCGCCTTTGTACAACAGGATTTTTTTCTTTTCCAATGTTATGCCGTCTGAATATTTGTGCAGGGCAAAACCATAGGTAATTCGACCGTTTTTTCCCTGCACAAGCTGATAAAAACACCGTACTATAGAATTTCGCCACCTGCTAGGGAAAAGTCTGCGGTAAACAAACGGGGGCAAACTACGCTTTATTAAGATATCTTTTTAACTTTATAGTTGCATATTTGCCAACAATGCTTTATAATGGGGAAAAATAATGTTATTCAATTCAGCCAATTTGTTTTTTTGCCAATAATACATATATGGCAGCGGCTGTAACGAACAAAAGCCAAAAAAGGGGGGGGGAAGAAAAGAAAAAACACCTATCGTCGTTCCAAGTTTATGAACACTCCGGCTTTTTTGGATACTTTTTTGGATAAATATATGCCAAAACCGTAGCGCAGGTTTTTAGACCTACAGGCAAACCGCTTATCGAGACGCAGCCTGTATGGCGGTATATCTGGAACTTGGATCAGCTGGCGATTGTCGATTGATCTTTGCCAGCCTTATGGCAATACACGCCGTCCACAACAAATACTGGATATCGACAGGACGTCTCTCCCGCCAGCAGACTGTTCGGCGCTTCGCCTATAGCCATTGGTAGCAGCAACCTGTGAGAACAGGTTTATGTCTATAAGTATAAGAATAAATAAGAATCCAAACTAAGGAAGTGATTCTATGGCTTTACTCGACTATGTTACCACGATTTTACCGCAAATGATGATAGGACTTGGCACAACGCTGGAAATGTATTTTGCCTCATTGATTCTTGTATTACCTCTGGGCGTTATTTTCGCCATTCTCAAGCTCATGGGTCCCAAACCGGTACGATGGATTCTTAACGTATATACTTGGGCTTGGCGGGGCACGCCGTTGCTATTGCAATTATTTATCGTCATTTACGGTTTTCCGGTAATCGGTATTAATCTACCAAAATTTTTGGCGGCTGCCGGCGTGTTTTGTCTGAATATGTCCGCCTATGTAACGGAAATTATGCGCGCTGCCATCGGCTCAGTGGATAAAGGACAATATGAAGCCTGTAAAGTTTTGGGTATGTCCTATCCGCAAACCATGTTGCGGGTCATTATTCCCCAATCCTTCCGTATCGCCTTACCGCCTACATGCAACGAAGCGATTAACCTGATTAAAGATACCGCTTTGGTATCGGTAATCAATCTAATGGACGTCACCCGTACAGCGGTGATTATCGCCAATCGGGATTTTCGCATTGTTTCCTACATTATCGCCTTCATTATTTTCTTATTACTGACCAGCTTTATGGTAAAAGTCTTCGCTTATCTGGAGAAAAAAGCCACCGCTTATGATTAAAAAAGGAGGATGATCGTATGCCATTAGGATTTTTCGACTATATTGCAGAGAACATGCCGCTCATCCTCAACGGCTTGAAATTTACCGTAAAGCTGTGGGTGATCGTAGTCGTGGTCATGTTACCGCTATCCACCCTTTGCGCCATCGCCAAAGTATCCGGCCCCAAATGGCTGAGAAAAATCCTTAACGTTTATACTTGGATTTTTCGCGGCAGCCCCTTAATTCTCCAGCTCTATTTGGCGTATTTTGGTCTGCCATATCTGGGCATTGTATTGGAACCGATGACGGTCGTCATCACCGTATTCATTTTGTGCGTGGTGGCTTATCAAACGGAAATCGTCCGCGGCGGTATTCTTTCCACGGATAAAGGACAATATGAAGCTTGCAAGGCCTTGGGCATGTCGTATGGACAAACCATGCTGCGGGTGGTCATTCCGCAAACCGTGCGCAAAATTTTACCCCAAACCTGTAGCGAAGTCATCGTTGCCTTTAAAGATACCTGCTTGGTTTCCGCCATCGGTTTAGGCGATTTGTTGCGCAGCGCCCGAGAGCTGGTAATCGGTGATTTACGCGTCGATGCTTTCGCCGTGGTTCTAGTATTCTATCTACTCGTTTCCTCCATATTGGTTTTAGTGTTTAATAAATTGGAGAAAAAATATTCGGTTTATGTTTAATCTAAGGTAAGGGAGGCCAAAACCGTGGAATTGACGAAAACGAAAAACGACCGGGAAGTTATGATTCGTATGATCAATATTCATAAAAGCTTTGGCGACGTACATGTATTGGAAGGGGTCAATCTCAACGTATACCGAGGAGAAGTGATCGCCGTTATCGGCCCGTCTGGATCAGGCAAAAGTACCCTCCTGCGTTGCATCAACAAACTAGAATTGATCAACGAGGGCGCCATTGAAATTGAAGGCACAATTATTGAATCGGTAAATATGCCGGACTATCCCGTCGCCTCCAATCAGCAAGTGAAAGCTAGCCTGGGTAAAACCGGTATGGTTTTTCAAAATTTCAACTTATTCCCCCATATGACGGCCTTACAAAATGTGATTGAAGCGCCGATACACGTAAAAAAGATAAAAAAAGAAGAAGCGATTGCTTTAGGAAAACGGCAATTGGATCGAGTAGGACTATCCGATAAATATGACGCTTATCCCTCCAAATTATCCGGCGGGCAAAAACAAAGAGTGGCTATCGCCAGAGCTTTAGCCATGTCGCCGGATGTTATCCTTTTTGACGAACCCACTTCCGCCTTGGATCCAGAATTGATCGGCGAAGTTTTGGACGTTATAAAAAAACTAGCGGAAGAACGCATGACCATGATTGTGGTAACGCATGAAATGTCTTTTGCCAAAGAGATTTCCGATCGGGTCATCTTTATGGATAATCGCAATATCGTCGCCGACAGCCCGCCGGACGAATTCTTCAACAATCAAGAACATCCCCGCATCAAAGCTTTTTTGGAAAAAATGCTTTCCAACAAAAATTAGTTTTAAACGTCTACATAAAGATAGGAAAACCAGCCGCCAGCGGCTGGTTTTCCTATCCAAAATTGTTTTCTCCCCATACGTCTGCAAAATAAAAAATATATACATTCGCCAAGGAGGTCGGACATATAATGGAAATGCGTAATTATCCCTATGCTGAAGATGAGAAAAAAATGATGCGAAACTCTTTTATTGGTATTCCTTCGTTTATCATGGCCCCTCTTTGTTTGGATTTAGAACAATTGGATGCGGACGTGGCCGTTTTGGGCGTCCCCTATGATATGGGCTCTGCCGTACGTTCCGGCAGTCGTTTCGGTCCTCGGGGCGTACGCAGCGCTTCGACGCTCAACAATGGCTATTGCTATGAAGGCTGGTATGATCCGGTGCGCGACGTTACCTTCATGGGGCCTCAATGGAAAATCGTCGATTGCGGCGATATCGACGTTATGCATACCTACCATGAACAAACGTTTAAAACCTGTGAAGCCGCCGTAAGAAAAATTCTCGACAAAGGTGCCATTCCTTTTGTCATTGGCGGCGATCACGCCATTACCATTCCTGTTTTGCGGGCCTTCGACCGCTATTCAGATTTATGCGTGATTCAATTTGATTCCCATATGGATTTTACCTATGCGCCAGGAGGCATTTTGGAAGGTCAAGGCAGCCCCATGCGCCGGGCTTCGGAAATGAACCATATCGGCAAAATGATGCAAATCGGTATTCGGGGCATAGGCTCCTCCAAACCCAGCGACTTTGCTGATGCCCGAGCCTACGGTAGCAAAATTATTACCCCAAAAACGTTTCGCTCCCTAGGAATCGAGGGCGTGTGCGAACAAATCCCCGATGCCAAAAACTATTATATCACTTTCGATATAGACTGCCTGGATATGTCCATTGCAAACGGTTGCGGCAGCCCACAAGCCGGCGGACTATACTATGAGGAGGTTACGCCGGTTATCGAAGCCGTCAGCGCCAAAGGAGAAGTCGTTGGCTTCGATATGGTGGAAGTCTCCCCTCCTTATGATTGGTGCGAAATGACCGCACATTATGCAGCGCAAATTATGGTGGACGCCATGTCCTTTATCTTAAAAGATAAAGAACAGCGACAAAACCAAAGAAAATAAACCAACTATTTAACAGAAAATTCTTATAATTCATTTTTGCTTGTAATCGCCATACTCTATAGTGTATAATAGAAAAAAATGAATTTGCCTTTTGCCTAAGAGTCTATTTCCTATCAAACCATTCCGTAACGCTTTAACGACGGCTAGACTAGAGTTGCGTGGCGCCGTGTTCGTGCAAGATAGTATTTTGCAGCGTTTTATTTCGTTTGGGCTTTCGGGGCGTTATGTACAATTGCCCCTGGCTATAGAAAAAGGAGGGTTTATAGCATGAAAAAATCTCTGTTGTTTTTAGTAATCGTTGCTTTAGCGTTTGCTTTATTGTTCACCGGCTGCACCCAACAAACCGGTGATACCGGCAATGCCGGCGATACCGGTGAAACCGGCGATACCGGTGAAACCGGCGATACCGGTAACGCCGGCGATACCGGTGAAACCGATGATTCGTGGACCATTGTAGAAGAAAGAGGTTACTTATTAATCGGTTTGGATGACACTTTTGCTCCCATGGGATTCCGGGATGAAAGCAATCAAATCGTGGGTTACGATATCGATTTGGGCAATGCCGTAGGTGAAAAATTAGGCATTGAAATGCGTTGGGTTCCTTGCGAATGGGATGGTATTACGTTAAGTCTGAATAACGGCGACATCGACGCCATTTGGAACGGTTTATCCATTACGGAAGAAAGATCGCAACAAATCGACTTTTCCGCCCCTTATATGGATGACGATCAAATTATTGTAGTCGCCGCCGACTCCGAGATCAATACCAAAGCCGATTTGGCCGGTAAAGTACTGGGCTTGCAATTGGGCAGCAGCTCTGAAAATGCCGTGGCTAATGATCCGGATACGGAAAGTTCTCTTGCTGAAATCAAAAAATATTCCAGCTTTGCCGAATGTCTGCTGGATTTGGCCAACGGCCGCATTGATGCGGTATGCGTAGACTCCGTATTCTTCTATTACTATGACGCGACCAGTCAAACCGATTTCGAATACAGAGTGCTGGAAGAAAACTTTGGTCACGAACCGCTGGCAATCGGTTTCCGCAAAGGCGACGATGCCTTGCAAGCCAAAATTGAAGAAGCTTTCAATGAAATCAAAGCCGATGGCACCGCTAGTGAAATCTGCATCAAATGGTTTGGGGAAGACTTGGTCGTACAATAAAGCAAACTGTAGCCGGCAACCCTATTAATCTATTGCAATTTCTGCTACATAAGTAAATAAAAAACCCCCAGGGCATATCCTTTGTGAACTGCCCTGGGGGTTTTTGTTGCTATTTACATAATACATTTCTTTCTGCATCAATCGCTTATGTTGGCTTCGGTTGAAACACAAACCATTGCCCGAATTTGTTAGCTCCAGAATCACTCCCCACAAAGCATTATCAGCTAGCTTTGTATTCCCGCTTGTTTTATTTTATCGTCAAAAATAGACAAGCCTTGCATAGCAACATCGTGCTGCCAGATGAACCTGGGGCAAAATAAAATCTTCGGCACACACAATAACTCCGATCAATACTACATCATGGAACGACTATGGGCGCTAATGTATACTTTTCTTATGTTACATAGCTAGGATTTGCTATCTCATACTTCCAACGCTGAAATCCCCACGGATAAACGTTTATCCATAAGCAAACGCCATATAATGAACCAAAGGATGTGATCGTTGCCTTTAACTCTCATAACAGATAAATGATTCCACCGCTTGCACAAAACGTTCTACTTGATCGAAATGGAGTCCATGACCGGCAGCAGCAATTTGCTGCACTTTTAATTTGTGATTCATATGCTGCAATTCTTGGGCAACGGACCAAGATATTACCCCTGCATCGCCAAAAAGCAACAAACAAGACATATCGATTTTTCGCATTAATTGTTTATAGTCTGGGTTCGGCGGCATAAGCACATGCAAGGCTGCGCAACAAGTTTGCAAGCGTGCCTCAGCCAGCTGACGAATCAGTTCCTCCCTTCGCTGGGGATGTCGCTGCCGAATATGAGCGGCAATATCCGCTAAGGGACTATGCAGTATCTGCCGGTGTTTTTCCATAATATCGCTATCCCAAACCTGCCGCTGCCGTTCGACGCTAAGAAACGTAGGATCTTCCAAAATTAACCGGCTACATAAATACGGCCAACGACTAGCCGTCAAAGCCGCGGTCATACCGCCCATGGAATGGCCTAGCAAAATAACCGAACCTAGCCGCAAGGTCTGGATCAAACCTGCGATATCCTCTGCGTGATCGGTATATCGGTAGCCGGAGGCTGGAGCGCTGGAGTGTCCATGCCCTCTGGCATCCGGCATAATTACGTCATATTGGCTTTCCAAACTACGGGCTACCTCCAACCAGCATAAGCCGCTAGCAAACAAACCATGTAATAATACAAGGGGCGGTCTATCGCCGCCGGTTCTCGTATAGGCGATATGAATCCCATTGGTTTTGCACATCCCCTTTTGCCAATGCCCTTTCAATAACCCCCCACTCTCCCCGCTTGCAATTTGTCATACATATCCATACTGCAGTTTTCGTCTGCACACTCCGCTAGCCAAAATAACGCCATTTGCAACATGCGCCTGCCGGTTAGCAAAAAGACGTTTACTGAAAGCAAACGTTGCTATTTTCGCCATCTGCTATCATCAGTCATACGAGTTCTCTTATTGATGATTGGCATTTTATCATTCATTTTTCTTTATTCATTTATTTCGCGTTGAAAGAAAGCTTTTTACCGCCTGATTTCTTTTTGTATCTCCACCTTTTCATATTACATAGCGGTAATAGCTGCATGCAAATGATTCTTATCTATTTCATCTTCGCTAATCATCATCGTTTTTCCTTCGCGATACGCAGAAGGAAACTGATTTACCAAAAAATTTTGGCGTACCCTAGCATTTATATGAGTTTCGCACCTACCGCATATCATTCCGTTAAACCGAATCGTACATTTCCACAATGTTCCGATACGCCCTTTTGCATTTTAACCATATAAAAATATAAACATTTACATTCCCCTCGCCCAAATCCGTCAGCAGCAAAAGTCGCTGTTTCCCCTCATCGCCTGTAACAGCCAAGCCAATATATATTTTCAGTTTTTTATGAATCTGCTAGTTCATAATTTCTTTCCTCTCATAAGAGTTATTGCCAAAATATATCCATATACATAGTTTTTGTGTTTGATTTATTTTTAAGCAAAAAAATCTTCTTATCCTGATGCATCTGAATTCTTAACGACATAATTTAGATAAAAGATCCACATATAATCACATATAATTAGGATATACACATACAAGCACAGCCGTTTGCCCTAACCATTATAAACATCCATTAAAATTACCAATAAATATGGTAAATAAATCCTTATTGACAGGTAGAGATAATTATGATATATTCTCCATAGTTAGTTGAAACTAACTTGATTTCCACAATAATACAGCTAATAAATACATAATAAATTTTTTTAACTATGGTTAGTATGTGCTAACCATATATTTCGCCTATAGCAAAAAAGTTTTTATCAAAAAACCAAACCAAGGAGGTTGATATAGTGGCAATAGATATGCTTATTAAACATAGTTCACCGACCCTTGCCGGCTTAAAAACAGGCAATTTATTTGTTTGTCCTTTTGCCAACGATAAGCTTATGCGTGGTTGTATTCGTCAATGGAATCATGCAATTGTCCGTAAGGGATTGCGTGCATTGCCATTGCGATATAGAAATCAAAAAGCATTAATCTACGTATATCGTATTTCGCATTTATCACGAGATTTTCAGCAAGCAGCAGCACAAAAACTATTAACAGAAAAAGGTTATTTCAGTCCCCATCCTGCCGTCTGTATCATACATCTAATAAATAAATTAGCACTAGACAAAGAATTCCCCCATGAAATTGGTCTTTTTCTAGGATATCCGCCGGAAGATGTGTATGGTTTTATTAATAATTCTAGCTATCGCTGTAAATGCACCGGCTATTGGAAGGTTTATGGCGACGAAGCTCTAGCCAAAAACAGCTTTAGGCGCTTTAAAAAATGCACTGAAATATACTGCGCTCAATATGCCAAGGGCATACCTCTAGAGAGATTAACCGTAGCCGGTTAAGATAAAGAATATGATATTTAGAAAGGAAAAACAGTATATGAATAAAATTGCAGTGGTCTATTGGAGCGGAACAGGCAATACAGAAGCTATGGCAAACGCAGTAGCGGAAGGCGCTCGAGAACATGGAGGAGAAGTAACGATATTGCAAGCCGCGGACTTTTCTTCGGATCAGATCGACACATATGATGCTATCGCTTTTGGTTGTCCATCAATGGGAGCCGAGCAATTGGAAGAAAATGAATTTGCACCCATGTTTTTCGATTGTAAAAGCAAATTAAACGGCAAAAACATTGCTTTATTTGGTTCTTACGGCTGGGGAGATGGAGAATGGATGCGTGATTGGGAAGAAACATGCCTAAGCGACGGGGCTATTTTAGCTACAGAAAGCGTCATTTGCAATGAAGCGCCTGACAACGATGCCGTAGCGGCATGCAAAGCTTTAGGCGCCGCCCTGCTATCCTAGATAATACATAATCCTTTTTCAATCCACGAACCTATGCTTTTCATGATCTTGTAACATACGTTAAACGGCAGCCATATATTATACAGCTTTCCAGCTGTCTATAACCATAGATACCACCTGGAAATCAACGCCCTACATCATACAATAGGCGGCCTTTACAAACCTATAAACTACATAACCATTATCGTTTAACGATAAAATTAGATGATACGGAATTCCAACGCATATCCCCGCTCGGTATACAAAAAACCAATAGAGATATGTACCTTATCTCCCGGGGACGTTAAAACCGGCGGGTAACCCCGCCGGTTTTAACATGATAAAATGTATGAGCTATAAAAGATTCATTCTTCGTTAGCAACTGTTTGCCATTTATTTGATCGCAGCCTGAGCAGCAGCCAAACGAGCAATCGGTACACGGAAGGGGGAGCAACTGACATAATTGAGACCAATCTGATGGCAGAATTCTACCGAAGCGGGATCACCGCCATGTTCGCCGCAGATGCCCAATTTAATATCAGGACGAGTTTTACGGCCCAATTCAACCGCCATCTTCATCAGTTTGCCAACGCCTTTGAAGTCGATACGGGCAAAGGGATCGCTTTCATAAATTTGTTTTTTATAGTATTCATCCAAGAATGCGCCAGCATCATCCCGGGAGAAACCAAAAGTCATTTGCGTCAAATCGTTGGTACCGAAGGAGAAGAATTGAGCGGTTTCAGCAATTTCATCCGCCAACAAAGCGGCGCGCGGAATTTCAATCATCGTACCGATCATATATTTCATTTCTAAACCGGATTCAGCAATCACTTTATCCGCTGTAGCTTTGACAATATCAGCCACATATTTCAACTCTTTCGGTTCGCCTACCAAAGGAATCATAATTTCCGGCACAATATTCAAGCCTTTATTCTTTTTCACATGGCAAGCGGCTTCAATAATAGCGCGGGCCTGCATTTCAGCAATTTCCGGATAGGTAACGCACAAACGGCAGCCACGATGACCCATCATCGGATTGAATTCATGCAATTCGGCAGCGCGGGCTTTGACGTCAGCCAAAGTAACGCCCATTTCTTTAGCCAAAGCCGCCATATCGGCTTCATTCTGCGGCAGGAATTCATGGAGAGGCGGATCCAGCAAGCGGACGGTAACCGGTCTTTCTTCCATCGCTTCATAAATGCCGATAAAGTCTTCCCGTTGCATTTCCAGCAAATAAGCCAAAGCTTTGCGACGGTCTTCTTCCGTTTTGGACAAAATCATTTGCCGCATCCGCGGAATACGATCTTCTTTAAAGAACATATGCTCTGTACGAGTCAGACCAATACCCTGCGCGCCAAAGTTCACCGCATTCAATGCATCTTTGGGGGTATCAGCATTGGCGCGAACCATCAATTTACGATATTTATCAGCCCAGGACATAAAGCGGGCAAAATCACCGGTGATCGCCGCCGGAGCGGTAGCTACATCGCCAGCATAAACTTTACCGGTACTGCCGTCCAAAGAGATATAATCGCCTTCATGGAAGGTTACGCCGCCCAGGATAAAGGTTTTGGCAGCTTCATCAATTTTGGCTTCGCCGCAACCGGCAACGCAGCAAGTGCCCATACCTCTGGCAACAACGGCAGCATGCGAAGTCATACCGCCGCGGATGGTGATAACGCCTTCCGCCGCGACCATACCTTCAATATCCTCAGGAGAGGTTTCCAAACGAGCCAAAATAACCCGTTCTTTATTCTCATTATGCGCTTTCTTTGCATCCTCAGCGCTAAAATAAATCCGACCGGCGGCACTACCGGGGCTGGCCGGCAAACCAGCGCCAATGGCCTGGGCGGCTTTCAAAGCTTCCGGTTTAAAAGTGGGATGGAGCAATTGATCCAATTGTTTGGGATCCACTTTCAACAGAGCTTCTTTTTCGCTAATCATGCCTTCGTCCACCAAATCCACGGCAATTTTCAATGCTGCGGCGGCGGTACGTTTGCCGTTACGGGTTTGCAGGAAGAACAATTTGCCGTCTTCAATCGTAAATTCCATATCCTGCATATCTTTATAATGGTTTTCCAAACGGGTAGCAATATCCACAAATTGCTTATAAACTTCCGGCATATCCGTTTCCAAAACGGCGATGGGTTTGGGGGTACGAATACCAGCCACCACGTCTTCGCCCTGGGCGTTGATCAAATATTCGCCAAAAATTTTCTTTTCGCCGGTGGCAGGATTGCGGGTAAAGGCCACACCGGTACCGGAGGTATCCCCCATATTGCCAAATACCATCATTTGCACGTTAACGGCAGTCCCCCAGTCGCCAGGGATATCATTCATACGGCGATAAACGATAGCACGAGGATTATTCCAGGAACGGAATACGGCGGTAACCGCTTCCATTAATTGTACCAGCGGATCTTGGGGGAAATCTTCACCAACGTTTTCTTTATAAATAGCTTTGAAACTATTGATGACTTCTTTCAAATCCTCGGCGGTCATTTCGTTATCAAAATGGATATTTTTGCTTTCTTTAATACCGTCCAATACCCGTTCAAAACGAGATTTGGCTACTTCTTTAACAACATCGGCAAACATTTGAATAAAACGGCGGTAGGAATCATAGGCAAACCGGGGATTACCGGTACGTTGCGCCACTGCTTCTACTGCTACGTCGTTTAAGCCCAAATTCAAAATGGTATCCATCATACCCGGCATGGATGCGCGGGCGCCGGAACGTACCGAAACCAACAAAGGATTGGCGTTATCGCCAAATTTTTTGCCGGAAATATTTTCCAGTTCTTTCAAAGCGGCCAAAATTTGATCTTTGATTTCCTGGGAAACCGTTTGGCCACAACGATAATATTCATTGCAAGCCTCAGTGGTAATGGTAAATCCCTGGGGAATCGGCATACCCAATTTGGTCATTTCTGCCAAGTTGGCGCCTTTACCACCCAGCAGATTTTTCATGCTGGCGTCGCCTTCTTTGAACTGATACACAAATTTGCTCATTAATCCATTCCTCCCATTATTTGTATACGCTAACAAACCCCAAATTTCATTAACGTACCAATCAACTTCTTAATTATTTTCCACAATTTTACTTAAATCGCCTATTTCTTTTGTCAAAACCGTAACCTGCGAAAGTAAAGCCAAACGGTTATTCCGTACTGCCGCATCATTATCCATTACCATCACCGCATCAAAGAAGCGATTGATAGAATCCGTCAACTCGCTAACGGCATCCAATGCCGTTTCATAATCGGCTTTATCCAATGCAGTACGAACTTTTGCCGCTGTCTGGTTTCGCTCACGCCACAAAGCTTTTTCGCTATCATCCTGAAATAAATCTTCTCGTACTTCCAAAGCTTGTTCTTCGTTAATATAGCCTTTTTCCTTGGCAGAGCGTAATAAATTTGCAGCACGGGTAAATCCGGCCAGCAACGATACAAACGCTTGGCCTTGTCGGTGATGATATAAAGCATAGGCTTTTCGTAAAATAGTATACAAATCCGTATCTGGCAAAACGGAAACCGCATTCACAATGTCGTAAGTCAACCCTTCATCGTCCATAATATTATCCAAACGTTGTTTGAAAAAGCCGATCAGGGCAGAAATAACCGCCTCATCTTGTATCGCCGCCAAATCCGGAACATCTTGTTTGAAAAGTTGTAAAGCGTATTGCATAACTTGCCGCAAATCCAAATGCAATTTCTTTTGCACAATAATCTGTGCGCAACCTGTGGCCGCCCGGCGTAAAGCGTAAGGATCTTGCGAGCCGGTAGGAATCATGCCCACGGCAAAGAAACCGGCTAGAGAATCTAATTTATCCGCCAAAGCCACTGCAATGCCAGGCTTGCTTTCCGGCAAGTCATCCCCGGCAAAGCGCGGTAAGTAATGTTCGCGAATCGCCTGTGCCACAACGGGTTCTTCACCAGCAGCCAAAGCGTAATCTTCGCCGATAATTCCCTGCAATTCCGGAAATTCATATACCACACGACTACCTAAGTCCGATTTGGCTAAATAAGCAGCCCGGCCAATCTGTTTCATTTCTTCCGGGTTAAATGCCAATTGTTCTCCTAAATAAAGTGCCAATTTACCGATGCGCGCAACTTTTGCCCGCATGGTTCCCAATTTTTCATGGAACACTACATTACGTAATTCCTCTACCCGTTCTTCCATATTGTCTTTTAAATCTTCCGTGTAGAAAAATTCCGCATCGGCCAAGCGAGCCCGCAATACTTTTTCGTTTCCGGCGGCAACAATATCCAAAAAACGGTCATCGCCATTGCGAACAGTAATAAACTTCGGCGCCAAAGAACCATCCCGTTTGTACACAGGGAAATAGCGCTGATGTTCCCGCATGGGGGTAATGATTAACTCTGCAGGAATAGACAAATATTTTTCATCAAAACCGCCGGACAATGCTGTAGGATATTCCACCAAATATACAACTTCTTCTAAAAGTTCCGGATCTTCAGCCACAACCCCGTCTAAAGAATGAGCTACTTTGGCTATTTGCTCTCTAATCATGGTCAAACGACGATCCTGATCACAAATCACATAATTCTCAGCAAGTTTATCTAAATATTGGCTGGGATTTTCGATAACAATGTGATCACTGCCCAAAAGACGATGACCACGGCTGACATTACCTGCATGTACCCCTGCCAATTCAATGGGAATGACCTGGTCGCCAAACAAAGCAATCAACCAACGCACTGGCCGGACGAAACGCATCGTCTCATATCCCCAACGCATCGGTTTAGGAAAATACAGCTTATTAATTAAACCATAAATCAAATCCGGCAAAAGCTCGTTGGCTTCTTTACCCAAAGTTTTTTTGGTTGCAAAAATATACAGATTTCCGGATAATTCTTTTTGATATACATCTTGGCTTTGCAAGCCATGGCCTTTGCAAAAACCCAGCAATGCTTTGGTGGGTTGGCCATTGCTATCATATGCTGCAGCCACGCTGGGGCCTTTCACTTCTGTTTCCACATCTTCTGCTTTGACAGCCAAATCTGATACCAATAGAGCCAAACGACGGGGCGTAGCATATACGTGCAGATCGCCATAGTTGAGTCCGGCGCCCTCAAAAGCCTTTTGGCTTAAATCCGCTAATTGCTGTACAGAGGAAGGTAAAAACCGGGCAGGTACTTCTTCCAAACCTATTTCTAATAAAAAATCTCTCGTTTCGCCGCTCATTTTTGTTCCTCCTGATCCAATCCTAAACTCGCCCTTAATTGGGGATCTTTGATCAAGGGGAAGTTCATTTTTGTTCTTTGAGCCAAATAGGCTTCAGCGCAGGCACGAGCCAAATGGCGCACTCTGGCAATATAACTTTGACGTTCCGTTACGGAAATGGCACTACGGGCATCCAGCAAATTAAACGTATGAGAACATTTTAAAGCATAATCATATGCAACTTGCGGCATGTCCAAAGGAACCAAACGCAAACCTTCTTTTTCGTATTGGTCAAAAAGATTAAACAGCATAGCCGTATCGGCAATTTCAAAATTATAGCGGGAATAATCTACTTCATTTTGATGGTGTACATCGCCATAGGTAACGCCATCAACCCATTCTATATCATAAACGCTGTCTACCTTTTGAATAAACATAGCCAATCTTTCAATACCATAGGTAATCTCACCACATACCGGGTGGCAATCAAAGCCGCCGCATTGTTGGAAATAGGTGAACTGGGTAATTTCCATACCGTCCAACCACACTTCCCAACCCAATCCCCAAGCGCCTAAAGTGGGACTTTCCCAGTTGTCTTCCACAAAACGAATATCATGTTCTTCAGCCTTAATGCCGATGGCGGTTAGGGAAGCCAAATACATTTCCTGAATATTATCCGGAGAGGGCTTGAGCAGCACCTGATATTGATAATAATGCTGCAAACGGTTAGGATTGTCCCCATAACGTCCATCAGTAGGACGGCGGGAGGGTTCCACATAAGCTGCATTCCATGGTTCTGGTCCCAAAGCCCTTAGGGCAGTGGCAGGATTCATGGTGCCGGCGCCTTTTTCCGTATCATAAGGCTGAATAATTATGCAGCCTCTTTCGCCCCAAAACTGATTTAAGGCCAGAATTATATCCTGAAAATTCATCTACTCAACTCCTTAGCGTTTACATCTAGTGTATAATATCAAATTTCCTATTATATGTCAATCTGCCGATATATAATAAATCTATTACAAATAAAAATTTTTATCGCCGTGAAAACAGATAGCCATCCTGCCAAAAATCCCCCTTTACCTCTATGAATTGTCCTGGATACCATTGGGAACAGGATATTAGCGGCACAAGTAATGGCAAATAATTATCGCTATGCCCTGAAATGTAATTTGTACCGTTCACACATTGCACTTGTTCTGCAAGTAATAAAAGCGGATGACCAATAAACTGTTCACCATATGCCTGGGCCAATTGTCGGGCTGTTTCGCCCATAATGCCTGCCCTTCTTTTTTTCTCTTCTCTGGATATTTGACACGGGGCTAAAGCCGCAGGGGTACCTGGGCGCTGGGAGTAAGGAAATACATGCATTTTGCTAAAACCTATACGCTGGCAAAAGTCCCGGCTTTGCTCAAAATCCTCCACGCTTTCACCGGGATAGCCCACCATCACATCGGTAGTAATGGCAATCTCCGGGCAAATCTGTCGCAACTGGTTAATCAATGCTACATAATCCTGGGTTTCATATTTGCGCCCCATGGCCTGCAAAGTTTTGTCGCAACCGGACTGCAATGGAATATGCAAATGACGGCATATTTTCGGCTCTGCAGCCAAAGTTTCCAGCAATTCCCCTGTAAATTGTTGTGGTTCAATAGAACCTAAGCGCAAGCGGCAACAACCAGGTAAATTTGCCACCTGTCGAATCAGCGCAGATAAATTGCTACCATCTTGCAAATCGGTTGCGTAGGCGCCAATATGTACACCGCTAATAACAATTTCTCTGTGCCCCTGTGCTATCAAATCTGCAGCTTGGGTCACAGCTTGGGCTTGTGGCAAAGAACGTACCGGCCCTCGGGCATAGGGTACTATGCAATAATGGCAAAACTCTTGGCAACCATCTTCTATTTTCAAATAGGCTCGTGCTCTGTTTTGCTCCGAAGTAGCGGCAATCATGGTAAAAGCCAGCCCCGACTGCAAAGGCTGCGCCATAGAAAAAGGCTGCTGCTTCTCGCCGGAGGTCATATTTTTCTCTAGCAAATCCGGCAAAATAGCTCGTTCCTCTACCCCTACAACCATATCTGCTTCCGCTGGAATATCGCCCTTATTCACGGCAATTTGCCCATAACAGCCGCATATGACGATTATCGCCTGAGGATTACGCCGTCGCAAACGCCGTAATAACGCTCGCGCTTTGCTTTCCGCGGTTTGCGTTACCGCACAAGCATTAATCACATATACATCCGCCTCATTTTCCAAAGCACACTCCTGCCAACCCCGGCTTAAAAACAATGCCGCCAGAGAACGTCCTTCTTCTTGATTTACTTTACAACCCAAACTATGTAAAGCAAAACGTTTGCCAGTTTGCGCCATGGTTTATTCCTCCTTACGGCACAAATACGCCTGCCATCCATCTCGATTTTTTTCCTGTAGGATTATCAAACCGTTGTTCTCCAAACAAGTTCGCACTTCTTGTTTACGTTGGTCAATAATGCCGGAGCAGATAAATAAACTGCCGGAAAACAAAAAATCTCCCAAGCATGGCGCCAATTTAGACAATAAACTGGCAGTCAAATTGGCAGTATATACATGTAATGATAACGCTTTTAAAGCCTTGCGGCAATTTGCGTCCTGGACAACATCGGCAATCCATAACGGAATAGTATTTTCTGCAAAACCGTTTAACCGTAAATGTTCAGCTAAAGACTGGCAACAAACCGGATCAATATCTACGGCTGCTGCAAAAGAGGCGCCTAAACGCAAAGCAGTGATTGCTAGGATACCACTACCACAACCGATATCTCCCACTCTATCTCCGGCAGACAAACAATCTTCCAAAAATTCCAAAACCATTGCTGTAGTAGCGTGTTCGCCCGTACCAAATGCCAACCCCGGATTCACCAATATCGGTATACGGCCTGATTTGCTTTGTCCCGACAACCAATAGGGCAATATTTCCAGCCGTTTGCCCACTGTCAGTGGCTGAAAACTGTCTTTCCATTTTTTTTGCCAATCCATGACAGGCTGTTTTTGAATTTGGCAAGTTAAATCCTCATTTTTACAACAATATTCCCGCACTTGGCGGCAGATTTCTCTGCCTTCGGCATCGTCGTTCGTCATTGTCGATAAAGTTACCCGGCCAGTTGAAATCGTTTGTCCGTCAAAAACGGAAGCATCCCAATCGCCTGCCGCCAAATGGGCGGCTATGATCGAGGGATCATCTACAGCAACGCCCTGCGCGCCCCATAAGAAAAGTAGTCCAGTCAATTCATCTTCTCGTTGCGCAGGCGCATGTATAATAATTTGCAAATATTCCATACATATTCCTTCTTCTCAATCCTGTCTCACCATTTGATTATAGCAAAAAACGGCGGCTGTTACCAGCCGCCGTTTTCCAAATTTTGTCCTGCATAGACATGATCCGCCCATACCGCTTATTTAAAGATTTTACCAAAAAAACCCTTTTTATCCTCTCCATCGTCTTTACTGCCATCCGCAAATTTACGCAGCAAGTCTTTTTGTTCTTCGCTTAAATGGGTAGGCGTAACCACTTTCACTTTCACATGTTGATCGCC
>CASEQE010000059.1 GCA_949289995.1 uncultured Peptococcaceae bacterium | reverse complement strand
CAGTACCGAAAATTCTGTCAATATATATGAAGAATTTCATATATTGTTCACAAATGCTTCGATATAATTTCGCAAGAAATTAATAGAAAATTCGCCAAATAATCATGTACTGTCAAGGGAATGTTTGATATTTTGGCAATGGCGTGCAGAAAACCAAAATCCGAGACTCATGCCGGTTTTTATGAGGCGTCTCGGATTTTATTGTTTGTTGCTTCATATGCACAATGCAAAAAGCAGTTTTGTATCGGCCCATTTAGGTTTTTGCGTATCCGCGGAGAGTATTGGCTTTATGGAATGGCAGTGGTTGGTTGGATTTGCCAATGGATATTACCGCTAACCGTGGTATTGGCGCATAGGCTGTTGCCGGCGGAGGCTGGTACCTGTACATCGCCGCTAGTGGTATATACGGTAAACCATTTATCGCTTAGCAGGCTGCCGCCGATGTCGCCGCTTACCGTTTCCAGGGTCAAAGATGCGGCATCGCAGGCCTGTAGTTGGATATCGCCGCTGATATTGTCGGCCTGGATATGGCCTTGGGCAATCAAATGGTTTATCTCCATATCGCCGCTGGTGCTGGTAGCGACGATATCCTGGCAAAGTACGTCATTCAGCGTAAGAGAAGCGCTGACCGTTTGCGCATGCAAATCCCCATTTATGGTAGCGGATTCCACCAGAATATCGCCGCTGGTGCTGGTAGTGGTAATATGCTGTCCCTTCACATCGATAAAATGAAGGTTGCCGCTGACCGTTTGTGCATACAAATCTTCCTCCAAAGTTACCGATTCCACCAAAATATCGCCACTTACGGCTTCCACGTGTAGGCTGCGACTATGGTTGCCGCTGGTGTATATGTTACCGCTTACAGTTTCCAGAGATAATTCCCCGTGGACATTGGCTGTAAAGTTAATATTACCGCCGCTATTATAAATATCTGCCTGGTCAAAGGAAAAGAAAGCAGGGATTTCCATATTGCCGCTGTATGCCGACAGACGCAGGGATTGATAGGTCTGTTGCGGCAAATAGATGTCCAAATCGCTGTCTTCTGCCCAGAGTATCCAGCGTTGATACCATTTTCGTTTGTCATTACGGTGTATTTCCAAAGTATCGTTGGTTACTGTTATATCATAATCAACGCCTTCAATAGTCTCGTATACCACAGTGGTTTGATTCCCCTGGGCGGGCAGCAGACGCACATTGCCGGAAGCGTTTATATCCATATGGCTGAAGCTTTGTTCCACGACGTATGTGTGGCTGCTCCAAGAGTCGGATTCTGGTTGGGACCAGCGAAACCCCATGGCGGCCAAAGCAATAAAAGAAATGATTATACCCGCCGCCACCAGCAAAAGCGCTATCCATAAGAACTTTTTTTTATTTTTGTTCATTATGCCCGCCCCTTTCCAATTAAACGGTTCTTTATCGCTGTTAGAATATTTTGCGTCAATATGATCATGGCTTTGGCAATTTGATTAACCGCGAAAAAGGATAGTATGGTTACACCTGCACAAAACAGGCCGGCGCCAAAGCATAAAGCGGCCTGGGGAAAATAACCGCCAAACATGAAAAGAAAAGTAGCAAAAATACCCGCCAAAGCGCTGGCGGCAAAAGATAATACTGCTGCATAAAGCGACGCAACCACCGCCCAAGCCGTCGCATATAGAGAAAATAGGACGGCGGCCACGGCGATTAACAACGGCAACCATACCGGCGATCCTAGAATTAGCAATACAATTTCCCAGGCTTTTAGCTTTCGGTTGGTTTGTACTTTTGCTTTGACCAACTTGGGGATGGAAGTTTCGGCAAAGATTTGGTCAGTGATTTCTTCCATAGAACCTAACGCCGCCACCGCTTCTTCTTCGCTCATCCCTTCTTCCATGCGGTCCTCGAGTATTTCAGTATAATATTCAAGGGATTTATGAATATCCTCTTCCGGCAAACCGTGCAATTGTTGGCTTAACATAGCGAGGAAGTTCTGTTTATTCATGCCGTTCATTTTGTTCGTCCTCCCGGATTACAAATCTGTAAATAGCCAATATTTCTTGCCATTCTTCTTTGAATGTTTCAATGCGCTGTTGTCCCAAGGGCGTGATTTGATAGTACTTCCTGAGTCTACCGTTATAGGCGGCGGTACGTACTACCAAACATTTTGCCGCTTCTAGCCGTCGAAGAATGGGATAGAGGGTGGATTCCGATATCTCCACATAGGGCTTGATATCTTTGATGATTTGATAGCCGTAGGAATCCTGATTTTTGATGGCCGCAAGAACGCAAACGTCTAAAAGACCGCGTTTTAGCTGAATATCCATCTAATACCTCCTTTCATATAATACTATATTACGTATAGCATTAATCGTCAAGACTTTTTAAAAAAACGGCGGGGTGGAGAAAACGTTCTCCATCCCGCCGTTAGCGGAGGATTATCGCCGGTCCACGGTTTGCGCCGGCGGTTTAACTTAAATTCAATTTATTTTTTAGCAATAGCCAGCAAGGAATATAGAGAATGGCACATACGATCAACGTTCCCAAACTGGCGCCTAGCAACGTAATATGGGCAACGGTTTGTTGGCTGAGAGAAGCGAACCAGGAAAGCAGAGAATCCGCATTGATTATCCAGGTGAAGTTGCTGCTTATGAACAATATGGTCAGGGTATTGCCTAAAAATTGCAGTCCCAGAAAGGCGGCCACGGAAAGCAACAGTTTTTGCCGATTGGCCAATTGGCCGATGGCCATGGACAAATAGCATAATAGAATAAAAGAGGCTAGACTAAGCAGGAGCAGCAGGCATATTTCCAAAAAGATGGCGATAATAAAAGACGTTTGTTCATTGGCAGAATCAAAAAAGTGTAAAATCAGATTGGGAATATCCAGCAGCTGGGGCGATGTTAGGGTAAGCAGCAATAAAGAAAGGAAAAATACGACGATGGAGGCTATTGTCCAGAAAATGGCGGACAACAATTTTGCCATCAGATTGGCGGAGGCGCTAACCGGTAGGGTAAACATTAAATACCCTTCCTGTCCCAATAAGTTATGATAAAAACGTAGCAAAATGCCAACAGCAGTGATGACAAACAGGCTGATTACCAAAAGGACATAAAAAACCATAAGAATGGTTTCAAATGTGGAAGCGCCCGACGATTGATTCAGCCAAATTGCAGACAAACGATTGAGAATCGCTAAAACCAATACGGATAGATATAAGGGCAATAAATAACGGGCGGAACTTTTCATCTCATATTTGATTAATTTTCCTAACATTTGAAAACCTCCCGAAACATAGCGTCCAAAGACTTGCCGCTTTGTTCCCGCAGCACATCCACAGGCGCATTGATGACAATTTTACCATGGTTCAAAAAAATTGCCTGGTCTAATATCTGTTCCACTTCGCTGATTAAATGGGTAGAAATAAGAATGGTGGATTGTTCATTGTAATTTTTGATAATGGTGCGCAAAATATAATCCCGGGCTGCCGGATCTACGCCGCCGATGGGTTCGTCTAACAGATATAATTTTGCCCGGCGGCTCATGACTAAAATAAGCTGTACTTTTTCTTGCGTGCCTTTGGATAAGGTTTTTAGGCGGGCATTATCCTGAATCTGCAGATTGGCTAACATTTCTTTGGCTGTTTCCAACGAAAAATCTGCATAAAAATCTTTAAACATCGATAGAATGTCGCTAACTCGCATCCATCCGTTTAGATAGGTTTTTTCCGGCAGAAAGGAGACGATTTTTTTGCTTTCTA
>CASEQE010000058.1 GCA_949289995.1 uncultured Peptococcaceae bacterium | reverse complement strand
GCAATTTATAGACAAAAAATACAAAAAGGTATTGACGAATTAATTAACATAGGCTATAATATAAAAGCTGCCGCGAAATGACGATAAAATTATTTTGTGATTTGCCTCCGGCAAAAAGGCAAAATAAAGGAAAAAAAGGTTTGACAAAACGCCGACGATATTGTATAATAGATTTCGTTGCCAGCGGGTGATTAGCTCAGTTGGGAGAGCGCCTGCCTTACAAGCAGGATGTCGGCAGTTCGAACCTGTCATCGCCCACCAAGATGGCGCAGTAGCTCAGATGGTTAGAGTGCCAGCCTGTCACGCTGGATGTCGAGGGTTCGAGTCCCTTCTGCGTCGCCAATTCCGCCTCGGTAGCTCAGTTGGTAGAGCAGGGGACTGAAAATCCCCGTGTCGGTGGTTCGATTCCGCCCCGAGGCACCAATCTGCGGGTATAACTCAGTGGTAGAGTGCGACCTTGCCAAGGTCGAAGTCGAGGGTTCAAATCCCTTTGCCCGCTCCAAACCGGATGTTCTTGATAAGAACATCCGGTTTTTTTTATTTTTCGGCTGGAAGACCGCCTTATTTTGAGCATGTCTAGGGGCGTTATGCCATATCTGTTGTGGAAAATGGATCATCATTGGGGATAGCGGACCAACGCAGCTCAATTTCATTTAACTGTTTTTGTTTCATTGTCTCTAAAGCGTTCCTGTTAATGGAAACTATAATGCGTTGATCGCACATTCCCAGGTCGTTAATTTGTATATTTTGTAAAATACAGGTTTTGTTTTGGTTATAAATGCAATAATCGAATTCGCAATTCATGTTGCAATCTGCCTCCAGTTTCGCTACATTCATAAAATATATTGCACTTAAATTTAGTGCATACTAAAAATTATATCACATTGTTGACTTAAAATGAATATAAATTTAGCGTATTTTTAGTGAGGTTGATTGCATTGATGAAAAATCAAAAACATTTAAGTATTCGTATCGATGAAAATACCTTAAAAAAATTTCATTATGTGGCCAAATACGATGCACGTTCCGCCAGTGGACAAATTATATATTTGATTAATAAAAATATACGGGATTTTGAGGAAAAACATGGAGAAATTCCCATCAACTCCGAAAATTGATTTTTTTGATCATGACGGATAGAATTTCATGTTTGCAACGAAAATTTTTATAAGCATTGGATAAAAACGCCGGTATTGGAAAACCGGCGTTTTTGTCCAAAAACAAGGTTCTTATGCGTTTGCGTCATTTACATTAGGATGACGTATCCTCCATAGATATACCCTTCGATACCGTTATAATCTACTTTATACCATTCGCCGTCCATGGAAAGTATGGTAAGCTGCGCTCCATTGGGGGCAACGCCGGCGATTGCTCCGGAAAAAGAAGGGGTTTCGCGTATGTTGACGTCAAATCCGGCTGTGGCAACCGTTCCTAGACGATATACGCCAGGCACGTTAAAGGGAACGCCTAAATATGTGGCAATGCCCATGGCGATTGCTTCGGCGATGGAATCTATATTGTTTTCTATCCATTGGGCATCTTCGATATTATCGTGAAAGGCGACTTCCAGTAAGACGCTGGGGGCTTTGGTATTGGTTAATTCATATAAAGTAACCGTGGGAATCATTTGCACAAAATCCGGTAGGGGATAAATATTTTTAAGATTCTCGGTGAAAATGCTAGCCGCTTTTTCTCCTTCGGCGCTGCCCAGGTAGTAATAGATTTGGCTACCTCGATTTTGTCCGGCCAGCGGTTCTGCAGAAGCGTTGGAATGAATGGCTACATGTAGATCATAATCGCCAGCGTTAGATTGACGTACGGAATTCCCCACCGTTAAATTGGGATCGTTGCGACTGAATTCAATTCCGGAGGCAATTAAATAGGGTTCGATGGCGTCGGCAATCAGATTCATATAATATTCTTCATTGAAATGGGTGACATACGCGTTATACTCTTGGGTGGAAGGGCTTAAAAATACATTGGGCATGGGCGATTCTCCTTTTGGCTAATGATTATCTATATATTATGCACGTGGGACGCCGCTGATCACTTGGCAGGGAAATTCCGCGGCGCGACGAATACTTATCTGGATATAAGCGCTCTTTGGGGAAGATAAAATTTGGGGTATATATGGACGTTTTAGCAGGTTTAAACCAACAACAATTACAAGCGGTAACCGCTGAAGATAAACATGTTTTAGTGGTGGCCGGCGCCGGCTCGGGAAAAACGAAAGTTTTGGTCAGCCGGGCAGCTTGGTTGATTAACCAAGCTGGCGTCGCGCCGCGGGAAATTATGGCGGTTACGTTTACCAATAAAGCCGCCCGGGAAATGATGGATCGCTTAAACCTTCTTGCCGGCGTGGATTGCCGTTATATGTGGATTGGTACCTTTCATGCTTTATGCGCTAGATTGCTGCGGATTGAAGGAGATCAGTTCCGTTTGGGTAAAACGTTTGTTATCTATGATGATGGAGATAGTAAGGCGTTGATCAAAAAATGCCTTCAAGAATTGGGCGTCGACACCGATGATAAACGTTTCTCTCCCGCTGCCGTTTTAGGCGTTATCAGCGATGCCAAAAACAAATTGATTACGGCGGAAGAATATGCCGCCTCTGCGGAAAGCCAATATGAACGTACGATGGGTAGGCTGTTCCTTTTGTATCAGCAACGGTTGACGCAAAACCAGGCGGTGGATTTTGATGATTTGCTAGGGGAAACGGTGTCCCTTTTGCGTCAAAATCAACAAATACGAAACAAGTATCGGTTGCGCTTTCGCCATATTTTGGTGGATGAATATCAGGATACCAATCATAGTCAATATCAATTTATTAAATTGTTGGTAGGCGACGAAGGCCATTTATTAGCCGTAGGCGACCCAGATCAATCCATTTACCGTTGGCGTGGCGCGGATATTGGTAATATTTTAGATTTTGCCGCCGATTATCCAGATTGCCGGGAAATTAAGTTGACGCAAAATTACCGTTCCACGCAAAATATCTTAAGCGTAGCCAATAAAGTGATTGCCAATAATAAAAACAGGTTTCCCAAAGATTTGTTTAGCCAAGGAGAGGCCGGGGAGAAAGTCTTTTTTCATCATGCGGAAACCGATCGGGATGAAGCGCATTTTGTGATTGGCGCCATAGCCGATTTGCAACGTCAGGGGGTTGCTTTAGCCGATTGCGCAGTTTTATATCGTACCCATGGGCAAAGCCGTTTGTTTGAAGAGGAGTGCGCTAAATATAATTTGCCCTATCGGGTGTTTGGCGGTATGAAATTTTACGAGCGTAAAGAAATAAAGGACACTTTGGCCTATCTGCGTTTGATTGAAAATCCGGCGGATAATGAAGCTTTGCAGCGTATTTATAATGAACCCCGCCGGGGCATTGGTAAAGCTACTTGGGAAAAGGTAAATCAATTGGCTGCTTCCCGGCAAATTAGCGCATATCGATTGCTGACGGAGGCGGCGGATTTGCCAGAACAGTTTAATGCCGCCGCCAGAAATAAATTGGCTTCTTTGATGAGTTTATTGGATTCGTTGCGTGGGTTTGCTCGGGAAAATTCTTCCGTAGCGCAGCTAATTAAGGAAGTTTGGCAACGTTCCGGCTATTATCGTATGGTGCAAGAGGATAAAGACGCTGTGGAGCGTTTGGATATTTTAGAGCAGTTATATGATACGGCCAGTGATTTTGATCAGGAATATCAGGAAACCTTGCCGTTTTTACCCATGGAAGATATGGAATTTGCTACGCCTTTGCAAGGGTTTTTATCTCGCTTGGCTTTAGCCACCGATTTGGACGAGCAAGGAATGGACGGGGGCTATGTCGCTTTGATGACTTTGCATGCCGCCAAAGGCTTAGAATTTCCGGCGGTGTTTTTGGTGGGTATGGAAGAAGGGGTATTGCCGCATAAGCGGGCGGTTTATTCCGTGGAAGAAGGGGATATGGAAGAAGAACGGCGTTTATGCTATGTGGGGATGACCAGAGCTAGACGGCGTTTGTGCCTGTCCGCTGCCGCTCGCCGTCTTTATTGGGGAAACTATGAGTATAATGGCATATCCCGTTTTGTGAAAGAAATTCCTCAAGAATTGCTGGCCAAGAGCGGTATTGCCGATCGGCGCAGCGTCATCGAATCCCGCGCCGCCCATCGCCCCCAACCGACGGGCAATTTATTCGCCCCCCGCACGACGCCTATGCCCGCTGCTAAACCGGCGGAAAAAGCCGCCATCACGGTGGGAGATAAGGTGAAACATAATAAGTTCGGCGAAGGCGTGGTGGTTGCGGCCAGCGGCAGCGGCGACGATTGTCAATTGAGCGTGGCTTTTCCCAATATGGGGATAAAAAAATTAATGTGGAAGTATGCGCCCTTGACGAAATTGACAGACTAATGCAAGCAACCGCCGGCGCAGCTATGGGCGCCGTAAAATAGGAGAACGAGGATAAGCCTCTCATTACAATTATGAAGCATAAACAAAACGAAGAACAAATCCAAGCCACAATCGAGGAGTTGCGCCGGCAATTGCAAGCGTACAATCGGGCTTATTATGAATTGGATCAACCATTGGTTGAAGATTATCAGTACGACCAGGCTTTGCGCCAATTAAAAGAGCTGGAGGATGCCTATCCCCAATACAAGCGAGAGGATTCGCCTACGGAAAAGGTTGGCGGCCGGGCTTCGGAACAATTTGCGCCTGCGGTACATCCACAACCATTGCTGTCCTTGGAAAACGCCTTCAATCAACAGGATCTGGCTGCTTTTCTCCATCGTCTGCAAAAAGCCGGCGCACCCCAAACGTTTGTTTTGGAGCAAAAAATGGATGGTTTGTCTTTGGCGGTTACCTATATCGACGGCAAATTGTCCACCGCTGCCACTCGCGGCGACGGTTATGTGGGAGAAAACGTTACGGCTAACGCTTCCACGATCAAAACCTTGCCCCATCGTTTGACTAATGCGCCGCATAGGCTGACGGTGCGGGGGGAAGCGTATATGCCCAAAGCCGCGTTTGCGGCGTTGAATCAGGAGCGCGAAGAAAACGGTGAAACCTTGTTTGCCAATCCCCGTAACGCTGCCGCAGGCAGCCTGCGGCAAATCAACCCAGCCGTCACTGCCGAGCGTCAACTGGAAGTATTCCTTTATGATATTGTGGATATGGATGCTCCTTTGCCGGCGGATCAGGAAACGTTATTGAACGATTTGTCCTCTTGGGGGCTGCCGGTAAATCCACAACGAAAAATATGTCATAATTTGTCGGAAATCATGTCATATATCGACGAGATGAGCGAAAAAAGGCATAGTTTGGCTTATGATACCGATGGTATTGTGATCAAATTGGCGGATTTGCCGGCAAGAAAAGCCATCGGTAGCACGGCTAAATATCCCCGTTGGGCCATTGCTTATAAGTTTCCGCCAGAACAGGCTATGACCCAAGTACAAGACATTGTGATTGGCGTGGGGCGCACCGGCGTATTAACGCCGACGGCGGTTTTAACGCCAACCAAATTGGCGGGCAGCGTGATTAGCCGCGCTACGTTGCATAATGAAGATTTGATCGCCGCCAAAGATATCCGTATTGGCGACTGGGTATGGATTCATAAGGCCGGCGACGTGATTCCCGAAGTGGCCCAGGTAATTCTTGAAAAACGTACCGGCGGCGAACAGACTTTCGTTATGCCGCAGGTTTGCCCGGAATGTGGCAGTCCTGCCATACGGGAGCCAGGAGAAGCGGCCCGTCGCTGCCAAAATATTGCTTGTCCGGCAAGAATACGGGAAAATTTGTTGCATTTCGTAGGCAAAAAAGCTATGGATATCGACGGTTTAGGTCCGGCTTTGATTCAATTGCTGTCGCGTGAAGGTTTGATTCGGCAGCCGGCGGATTTATATGATTTGACTCGTGAACAACTAACGGCGTTGCCGGGCTTGGGCGAAAAATCCGCCGACCGTCTGCTGCAACAATTGACGGCCAGCAAAACGCTGCCTTTAAACCGATTGTTGTTTGCTTTGGGAATTCGTCATGTAGGAGAAAAAGTGGCGGCTACTTTGGCTTCCGCCTTTGGCGATATGGAGAATTTAAGCCGGGCTACGGTGGAGGATTTGTGCGCCATAGGGGAAATTGGTGAAAAAATCGCCCAAAGCGTGGCCGGCTTTTTTGCGGATCCGTATAACCGGCAGCATTTAGCTCGTTTGCAAGCGCAAGGTTTGAATTTTCAAGCCGCCGCTGTTGTCACCACTGGATCGCTGGCGGGAAAAACATTCGTTCTCAGCGGCGCTTTGCCGGGAATGAGCCGGGAAGAAGCTACGGCTTTGATTCTGGGCGCCGGCGGAAAAACCGCTTCGTCGGTAAGCAAAAAAACCGATTATCTGCTTTTGGGAGACAAACCAGGTTCCAAATTGGCCAAAGCCAAAGAATTGGGCGTGGAAATCGTCGATAAGGAGCAGTTTTTGGCCTTGTTGGGAGGGAATGCTCATGCATGAAGCTTCGCTAATGAAAAGTATTTTATGGACTGCTCAAGAAGCGCTGGCCCCATATAAGGTGGAAAAGGTGAACGCTTTGTCCGTGCGGGCCGGGAAAATGGCCAATATTATGCCCCATGCTTTGCAATTTGCCTTTGAATCGCAAACGGAATCCGGTTTATTTGCCGGCGCAATTTTGGATTTGCAAATCGAGCCGGTTTCCGCCCATTGTCGGCAATGCGGATTGGATTATCAAAGCGAAACGATTCCTTTGACTTGTCCCGTTTGCGCCAGTCACGACGCAGAAATCACCGACGGTGATCGGGTATACTTGGCTAGTATTGATTTTGACGGGGAGGAGAAATAAATGCGTATCGATGTAGAACAAGATATCATGGAAATCAATAACGCTTATGCAGCGGATAATAGACAATTGTTCAAAAATAGCGGTATTTTTGTTATTAATATTATGGGTTCCCCGGGAGCTGGCAAAACGTCTATACTGGAGCGTACGTTACATTTATTGCAAAATCAATTAAAAGTTGCGGTAATTGAAGGGGATTTGGCTACCGCTATGGATGCGAAGCGTATCGCTTCTATGGGCATATCGGTGGTGCAGATCAATACCGACGGCGGCTGCCATTTGGACGCCAAGATGGTCAATCGGGTGTTGCCAGGTTTTTATATGAACGCGCTGGATTTGCTGATTATTGAAAACGTGGGCAATCTGGTGTGCCCTGCCGCTTTCGATTTGGGCGAAGATTTGCGGATTATCGTGATGAGTGTTACCGAAGGCGGCGATAAACCGAGTAAATATCCAAATTCATTCCTCCGTACGGACGCCGTGGTTTTAAATAAAATGGATATTCTAGAAGCTTCCGGTATGAATTTGCAGCAAACCAAAAAAGATATTTTGCGCATTAATCCCCGAACACGGATTTTTGAAACCAGTTGCCGTACGGGAGAAGTCTGCGGCGTGGAACAATTGGCGGAATATCTGATCGAATTGACGCAGGAAAAGAAAAAACATATGCAACTATGAAAGAACGATATTCTCTTCATGCTCAAGGTATTGTACAAGGCGTTGGTTTTCGTCCGTTCGTCTTTAATTTGGCGGAGCGTTTGGGTTTGAGCGGCTGGGTATTGAATTCGTCGGCAGGGGTGTTTATGGAAATTCAGGGCGATGCCGCGGCATGCGCTGAATTTCGCCATATTTTGCAATCTCAACCGCCGCCTTTGGCCCGTATTGATTGTTTAATATGTACACAAATACCAATTTTGGCAAATGAAAGCGGTTTTCATATCAAAGAAAGTGCGACCGGCGTTCGTCAAACGTTGATTTCCGCCGATATGGCGGTTTGCCAAGATTGTCTGACGGATTTGGCTGATCCCCATAGCCGCATGTATCGATATCCTTTTGTGAATTGTACCAATTGCGGTCCTCGTTTTACCATTATTGGCGATATTCCCTATGATCGAGCCAATACGACCATGAAGGACTTCCCTTTATGCGACGATTGCGCCAGAGATTTTGCCGATCCCCATAATCGCCGTTTTCATGCCCAGCCAATTGCCTGCCCAGCCTGCGGTCCCCATTTGAGCTTTATCCAGGCGAAGACGGGAAAGCTGATTGCCGGTGATCCTTTGCAGTTGGCTGCGTCATGGTTGCGGCAGGGAAAAATTTTGGCCGTAAAAGGTTTGGGCGGTTATCATTTGGCTTGCGATCCTTTTAACCAGGAAGCGGTTTGTCTATTGCGCCAACGCAAAAATCGCTATGATAAACCTTTGGCTTTAATGGCCGCAAGCTTGACCGCCGCGGAAAAAATTTGTATATTCAATAATAATGAAAAAGATTTGTTGCTCAGCCGGCGACGGCCGATAGTGTTAGCCCTACGACGTCCGCAAGGTTTGGCGGTGGCGGAAGCGGTTGCACCGGGAAACCGCCGCTTAGGTATTTTTTTACCTTATACCCCTATGCATCATTTGCTGTTGCAATCTTTTGATGCCTTGGTGATGACGAGCGGCAATCTTTCAGACGAACCCATCGCCTGGGAGGATGAAGATGCGTTTTACCGGCTTTCCGCGCTCGCCGACGCTTTTTTAACCCATAACCGGCGTATTTATCGCCGTTGTGACGATAGCGTGGCGGTATGGGCAGCAGGAGCGCCGCGTTTGTTGCGTCGTTCCCGAGGGTATGTGCCGGAACCTTTGCCGGTTGCTGACCAAGGGGATTTGCTAGCATTAGGAGGTCAGCAAAGCAATACTTTTTGCCTATTGCGTCAAGGGCAAGGGTTTGTAAGTCAGCACATTGGCGATTTGGATGATGTGGCAACCTATGAGGATTTTCGACGGCAAATTCAGGATTTTTGCCGTATTTTTGAAGTAAAACCGCAGATTGTGGTATATGATAAACACCCCCAATATGTAACTACCCGTTATGCGCAAGAGAGCGGTTTGCCGCTGTTGTCAACGCAACATCATCATGCGCATCTGGCATCGGTATTGGCGGAGTATGGCCTGAAAGAATCGGTTTTGGCTTTGATTTTCGATGGCACGGGCTATGGCGATGACGGCGCTTTATGGGGTGGCGAGGTATTGCTTGGCGATCGTTCCCATTATACGCGTTTGGCACATTTGGCTTATACGCCTTTGCCTGGCGGCGAAATGGCGATTCGCCAACCTTGGCGTATGGCTATGTCCTATTTGTCCGCCGCTATACCGGAGCAAGAGCTGGACGGGGTAGCGGAGATTTGCCATTGGCCGCGGCCATGGTCGCTGCTTTGGCAAGCGACTAAAGGCGGCGTTAACGCGCCGCTTAGTTCCGGTATGGGGCGTTTGTTTGATGCGGCCGCCGCCATAGCGGGATTTTCTGGGCAGATTCGTTATCAGGGACAAGCGGCGATCTTTTTGGAACATTTAGCTTGGCAAGATCAAAGTCAAGGCGCCTATGTTTTGACTTTGACCAAGCAAGGTTTGATCGATTGGCGGCCTATGTTTCAAGAAATGCTTCGAGATAAGCGGCAAGGCGTTTCGCCGCCGGTAATGGCTGGACGTTTTCATCGCAGTATCGCCAATTTAGCGGTGGAATTGGCGATCTGTTTCAGCCGAGAAACCGGCGTGCGCCGGCTAGCGCTATCCGGCGGTTGCTGGCAAAATCTTTGGTTGTTGGAACACGTCTACCCGCGATTGCAGAAATTAGGTTTTTCCGTCTATGCCAACCGGGCCGTGCCCGTAAACGACGGCGGTTTGGCTTTGGGACAAGCGGCGATCGGCGCGGCTTATTTAGCCGGGAATAGGGAATAAACGATAGGGAGGTTGGCCGTTTATGTGCTTGGCTATTCCAGGAAAGATACAAGAAATCGAAGGGGATATGGCGGTAATCGATTATACCGGCTTGCGCAAAAAGGCTTGCCTGCGTTTGTTTCCCCAGGCACGGGTAGGGGATTATGTGTTGATACATGCCGGGTTTGTCATTCAGTTGCTTACCGCGGAAGAAGGAGAAGAGTTGACCGCTTTGGCGGAGGAAATGGATTTTGCGGGGGTGTTGGCGAATGCGCAAGCCCGCCAATGAGGGTAGGACAAGTATAGAACAAGCGGCGCAGGTGATTCAAATTTTATCCCAGGACTTGGCTGCCGCTTATCCGGGACGGATCTTTACTTTGATGGAGGTTTGCGGCACTCATACCATGAGCGTTTATCGTTATGGTTTGCGCCGTTTTTTGCCCGATAACATTCGTTTGCTTTCCGGGCCCGGTTGCCCGGTATGCGTTACCCCGGCGGAAAAAATCGCTCAAGCTATGGCGTTAGCCGCTTCTCCGGATTATATTCTTTTGACTTTCGGCGATATGTTGCGGGTGCCTTGCGGCAGCGTTAGTTTGTTGAACTATAAAGAACAAGGTAGAGACGTACGTATGGTTTTATCTCCGGTGGATGCTGTAAACGTGGCGGCGGAGAACCCAGATAAACAGGCGGTATTTTTTGCGGTGGGATTTGAAACCACCGCTCCACTTACCGCCGCCGCATTGGCTATGGCCCGTGAGCGTGGACTGGAGAATTTTAGCGTGCTGTCCGCTCACAAAACCATGCCGGCGGCTTTACGTCTACTTTTTTCGCGGCAAAGGCAAGTGGACGGTTTATTGTGTCCCGGCCATGTGGCTGCAGTCACCGGCGCCGCCTATTTTCGCTTTGTATCCCAGGAATTGTCTTTGGCTGCGGCGATAGCGGGATTTAGCCCTGGAGAAATTCTAATGGCTATAGCTTCTTTATTGCGACAATTGTTAGAGGGAAAGACGGAGCTGGTAAACTGTTATCCGCGGGCGGTTAGCGAAGCCGGTAACGTGTGGGCTCAGACGGTAGCCAGGCAGACGTTTTCTCCGGTGGATAGTCAATGGCGGGGCTTAGGAACCATAGCCGAAAGCGGCTTGGCTTTGCAGGAAGCGTGGGCGGGCTTTGATGCCGAACGCCGTTTTCCCCTCGTATCCATGCAGCCGGTGGAGGAAGATACGGAGTGCCGTTGCGGTTTGATTTTGCAGGGTTTGGCCCAACCAAAGGATTGTTCTTTGTTTGGCGGCGCATGTACACCGGCGCATCCTCACGGGGCCTGCATGGTTTCGTCGGAGGGCAATTGTGCGGCCTATTATAAATATGGCGAATGGGAGAATCGGATAAAATGAAACAGCGATATATTGAAATGCGCCATGGCGCTGGTGGGGATGCTTATCGCCAATTGGTGGAACAAATTTTTTTGCCCTATTTTGGCAATCCCTATCTGAATGCTTTGCAGGATAGCGCGATTTGCCCGGCGGAAGGCGAAAAGCTGGCTATTACCACCGATAGTTTTGTGGTGAAGCCGCGTTTTTTTCCCGGCGGCGATATTGGCCGCTTAGCGGTATGCGGCACGGTCAATGATTTGTCGATGAGTGGAGCCGTCCCGCGATATTTAACCATGGGCATGATTATTGAAAATGGTTTTCCTTTAGACGAGCTGGAACGCATTTGTGCATCCGTGGCGCAGGCTGCGGCCGAAGCGCAGGTAACAGTGGTGACCGGCGATACGAAGGTGGTGGAGAGCGGTGGCGCAGATGGGATATATATCAACACCGCCGGAGTGGGCGTATTTTTGCCGGCTTATCCACCTTTGCCGGGTAAAATTATCGAGGGAGACGTTATTTTGCTTTCCGGCGGTTTAGCGGAGCATGGTTTGGCCGTATTGGCTGCCCGGGAAAAGTTGGATTTTGACCCGCCGCTGTGCAGCGATGTGGCGCCGCTCAATCAATTGACGGCGGTTTTACGTCAAGCGGCTGCAGATGTTCATGCTTTGCGCGATCCTACGCGCGGCGGTTTAGCCGTGACGTTGAACGAATGGGCGTCGGATAGCGGTTTGGATATCCTGCTAGATGAGGAAGCCGTGCCTTTAAAGCCGGCGGTGCGCGCCGCCTGTGAATTGCTGGGATTGGATCCGCTGGCTATCGCCAACGAAGGAAAATTTGTTGCCGCCTTGCCTCCCCGGCAGGCGGAAGCGGCTTTATCCGCCCTGCACCGCAATTCTTTGGCGCCGGATGCAACGGTGATCGGCCGGGTAGTGGCCGGTTCCGGCAAATTATTTTGCCAAAATACTTTTGGCGGACGCCGGATGATCGCCATGCCCCAAGGAGAGCAATTACCACGGATTTGTTGAAGGCTATCAATATATGCTGGCAAAATAAAACGGAAGGACTATATGCTGTGCCTAAAGGCTGTGTTACGGAAAAGTATTACTTGACGTTTTTCGGAACAGTCTTTATACTATAGAAGGATTATACCTTGCTTGCTCAAAGGCGCGCCCAGTTACGGTATGTGGCAGATTCAGGCGGTTTGGTTGGTTGCGATTTGTGCTTGCCGTGAGTTTGCCGCTAACAACCGTCCAACGCTTGCACCGCCACGTTGACAGGGTTGTCGTATACGATGACGAAACGGCCTTTGGCGGGATATACCGGCGCATTGCCAAACGGGCTTGTTCCCAGCACGGGCTTTTGCCGGCGGCAAGGAGTAAGGTTGATGTTGGTGTTTTGGTTTTAAGAATACATTAAAGGAGAGAAGTTGATGGAAGGGCAGGGATTGCTACTCGCTTGTATCTTGACACCCCTAGCCGGTGCGTTTCTTTTGCCGTTATTTGGTAAAATTCATGCCGGCATGCGGAATATTTTGTCCTTATTGTTCGTTCTTACCGCTTTTCTGTGTTCCGCCATGCTCCTAAATTCTGCTCTAGCAGACGAGCCAGTTTCGGTGTATTGGCAATTGCCCTTGGGGTTAAGCATCGGCTTTTTGGCGGATGGTTTGGCGGTCTTTATGGCGGTTACTTCATCATTGGTCGCCTCGATTATCGTATTTTATTCTTTTGGATATATTGAACAATATAAAAATCAGAATGAATATTATATGATGGTCACTTTGTTTATCGGTGCCATGATGGGTTTGGTGTTCTCTACCAATTTAATTTGTATTTATATGTTTTGGGAAATCTCCGCCATTTGCTGCTGGCGCTTGATTGGTTTCTATCGGGAAGAACCGGTTGTACGACGGGCCAATAAAGCCTTTATGGTTACCGTAGGCGGTGCTTTGTTGATGCTGGTCGGTTTTATCGCGATTTATGGTGAAACCGGTACGTTTGATTTGTTGCAGATGCAAGGGGAGACGATTGCCAACTGGGCAATGGTGTTGATTTTGTTTGGTATTCTGTCGAAATCCGCCACTCTGCCTTTGCATACTTGGCTTCCGGATGCAGGCGTGGCTCCCTCTCCGGTGACTTCTTTGTTGCATGCGGCGGTATTGGTGAAAATCGGCGTATATGTGTTTGCCCGGTTGTTTTTGGTCAATTTTCAATTGGATGCGATCTGGGAAACCGTGGTGCCATGGATCGCCGCTGTTTCCGCTTTGGTATCTGCCGGCGCAGCTTTAGTAGAAAACGATATCAAAAGAATTATTGCCTATTCTACCATTAGTCAATTGGCCTTTATCCTTTTGGGTTTGTCCACCGGCACGATGATCGGCGTAGCCGGCGGTTTGCTATATATTCTTATGCACTCTTTGGCCAAAGGCGGCTTGTTCCTTTGCGCCGGTATTGTGGAGCATAGTACGCATACCAAAGATATACGGCAAATGGGTGGTTTGGCCAAATGTTTGCCGGTGACGGCCGTTGCTTTTCTCTTATGTGCTTTTTCCGTGATGGGTATTCCTCCTTTCGGCGGATTTTTCGCCAAATTTATGGTGATCGACAGCGCTTTGGTAGGCGGCTCTGCCTGGCTGGCCGGTACGTATATTTTTGGCGCCGTGCTAACGGTGATTTATTTGCTACGGCTGTTTGTGAAAGTTTTCCTGGGCGAAACCACGCATAAAGATTTGAAGGAAGGATCCTGGGAAATGGTCTCCTCTGTGGCGATTCTAGGCGTCTTGTCCTTGCTGGGCGGAATATTCATTAATATTCCTACGCAGCTTACCTCGTTTATTGTAGAAAATCTGGGGAGGTGGTAATCGACATGGGCGCTATGTTTACCGATTTGGCTAATTTTATTACCGGCGGCAGCGGGGTGAACATCTTATACTTTATGGTGGTCTTGCCGGCGGTTTTGGCCGTTTTGACGGTCATCATTCCCCGGGATTCTTTTATCGCCAGATCCATTTGTTTTTTGGCGGCGGCGCTAGCCGACTTGATTTTGGCTATTGCCTTGTTTATAGACAAAGAAGGTAGTATGCTTTTATCTTGGACCGATTTTGAAATCAATCTGGCGTTTCGCGTGGATGATTTTTCCTCGGCCATTGTTTTGGCATTGGCGATTTTCGCCGTGTTGGTTGGTATATACAGCGTATCTTTTTTGCGTAAAAAAGAAAAATATGGCCAATTTTATTGCTACTATTTGCTGACGCTGGCAATGGCCAATGGCGCCGTGCTTGCCGATAACCTGGTTGTGCTCTTGTTCTTCTGGGAAGGCTTGATGGTTACCCTGTTCGGCATGTTGGTAATTGGCGACCGGCAAAAACCGGCTACGGCAATGAAAGCTTTGGTGCTAAACGGCATAGCGGATCTGCTATTGATGTTGGGCGTGGCAGCCACCGCGGCGCAGGCAGGTACGTTTATGATGGCAGGCGTAAGCCAATTGCCGATCGAAGGTTTGGGTATCTTGGGTTTTGTGTGTATGATGGCCGGGGCGGTGGGCAAAGCCGGTTCCATGCCTTTCCACAGCTGGATTCCCGACGCTGCCGAAGTGGCCCCGTTGCCTTTTATGGCGATTTTGCCTGCGGCGTTTGAAAAAATACTTGGTATTTATCTGCTGGTACGCATTACTTTTGATTTTTATCAAATGGTTCCCGGTAGCGTAATGAGCATTGTGGTGATGGCGATTGGCGCGATTACCATTGTTTTGGCGGTTTGCATGGCTTTGATTCAAAAAGATATCAAGCGATTGCTTTCTTATCATGCGATTAGCCAAGTGGGATATATGATTTTGGGCATTGGCACCGCTTTGCCGGTGGGGATTATCGGCGGATTGTTTCATATGATTAACCATGTGATGTATAAATGCTGTCTGTTTCTTACTGCCGGCTCCGTGGAAAAACAAACTGGCACCACGGATTTGCGGAAAATTTCTGGCTTGGGCAAGTTGATGCCGATTACTACCGTATGCTTCCTGGTCGCTGCATTTTCCATTTCCGGCGTGCCGCCCTTCAACGGCTTCTTCTCCAAAGAATTGGTGTTTGACGCCGCTTGGGAAAGCGGGATGGTTTTCTATATTGCCGCCGTGTTGGGGGCTTTTCTCACCGCCGCTTCCTTCCTCAAACTGGGACATGCCGCTTATTTCGGCCCCTTGCATTTACCCGAAGGGGTAAAAGCCGAGGACGTGAAAGAAGCTCCTGGCGCTATGCTATTGCCTATGGGTATATTAGCGTTGGGGTGTCTGGTCTTTGGCTTGTTCAACCGTTTGCCGTTATCGGTGATACAGCCGATTATCGGCGAAGGCTATGACTTTTCCGGTTGGCCTCATAGTATTACTTTGGTGGCGATTTCCTGCGTTGTCTTGTTGTTAGCCGTAGGCAATCACATCTTTGGTTATCGCCGTACTGGCGAAGGTTTGAAAGCAGTGGATCATATTCATTATGCGCCGGTTTTGCGCTCCATTTATAATTGCGCGGAAAAACGATACTTTGATCCCTATGATATTATCATGGTATTGATCAAAGGATTTGCCTGGGTTTGCTTTGGTATAGATCGTGCGATTAACTGGGTGTACGACGTTTTGATGGTGAATTTTATCGGCGGCTTGTCTTCCGGTATGCGGTTGTTGAATAACGGTAGCGTGGACCGGTATATGGTGTGGTCTTTTGTCGGCATAGGCTTTATTGCGCTGCTGTGCTTATTCTTCGTGTAGAAAGGAGGGAATGAACATGTCTGCAGGATTGGAATTTGTTCTCTTGGTGTTTATGGGCTTGCCCTTGTTGATTGTGCTGATCAATAATTTGCTGAAAAGAGAAATCGCGCAGAAGATTTGTCTTTCCCTCGGATTGATTGCCGGTATTGGACAAATGGTAGCCGCGATCGTTGTTTTTGTTTCGCTAAACGCAGCCGGTCAAGCTAGCGTGGATTTTTCCCAGTTTTGGAATTTAACCGCCGGCGCATCGCGTTTTTCGGTAGACTTTTTTAGCCTATTGGCTCTGTTCTGTATTGGTATGGTGGTGACCGCCGGCTTCTTGACGGCGGGAAAGACCATTGGCGACAAACGTTTTAACTTTACCAATTTGGCGATGATCATTCTTTTGGGCATGAACGGTATCGCTTTGGTAACCGATTTGTTTTCCTTGTATGTATTTTTAGAAATTACCGGTGTGGCTTCTTTCGTGATGATTGCTCTGAATAAAGAAGGCAATGGTATTGAAGGCGGATTTAAATACCTGGTCATGAGCGCCATTGCCACCGCGTTTATTTTGGGCGGTTTGGCTTTTATCTTCATGCAAAGCGGTAGCCTGCTGTATAGCGATGTAGCATCTGCGTTAAGCGATTGGCAAAATGTCGATCAGCCGGCTTTGTTGATAGTAGCTTTTGCATTGGTTTTGGTGGGCTTTTCCATCAAATCCGGCATTATGCCTTTCCATGGCTGGCTGCCGGATGCATACCAAAGCGCGCCTGCCGCCGTGTCGGTTATCTTGGGCGGTATCGTTACCAAAATGGCTGGCGTATATGCCATATTGCGTCTCACCGGCGATATTTTCGTAGGCGTGAATCTCGTCAATCAGATTCTTATGCTTTTGGCGATTGTCTCCATCGTGCTGGGAGCTGTGGCCGCCATTACGCAAACGGATTTCAAACGAATTTTGGCATACTCCAGTATTAGCCAAATCGGCTATATTCTTTTGGGGGCGTCTTGCGGTAGCGCTATCGGTCTAATTGGCGCCATGTTGCACTTTTTCAACCATGCTACCTTTAAAACCACTTTGTTCGTTAATAGCGCAGCGGTGGAAACCGCTACTGGCACTACCGAAATCGAAAAACTTGGCGGTTTGCAGGAAAAAATGCCTGTTACCGGTGTATCCAGCATTTTGGCTTTCCTATCCACCGCCGGTATTCCGCCTTTGGCTGGATTTTGGAGTAAATTATTAATTATCCTTGCGGTATGGCAAACGGGAAACTTTTTTATTGCCGGTTTAGCCTTATTTGCCAGCATTTTTACGGCCGCGTACTTTTTGCGTTTGCAACGCTGCGTGTTCTTTGGCTCTGCCGTGGAAGGCTTGGAAAATACTAAGGAAGTGACGGGCGGCATTTGCCTAAGTTCGGTGGTTCTTTCGGTAATTACTGTCGGTTTTGGTCTGCTGTTTCCGCTCGTGCTGTTGTTTGTGCAGAGCCAGGGCTTGATCTGAAAGGAGGCGGAATTCCATGACTACGTTTGTTATCGTTTTATGTTTAGTGTTAATGGTTGGCTTCGCTTTATCTGCCGCTATGCTACGCAGCATGTTGAAATCTGCCGTTTCTCTGGCGGCCATGTCCGCCGCTTTGGCGGTAATCCTATATATGATGGGCGCGGTATGGGCGGCTTTGTTCGAATTATCCGTGTGCGTGGGCTTGATTACCGTGGTGTTTATTAGCGCCATTAGCTTGACCACGCCGGATCGTCGCGATGAAGCCCATACCAAAGATCATCGTCAACGTTTTGCCGCTTTGCCGTTTATCTTGATCGCCGCGGGCGTAGCTTTGATTGCCGTGCTCGTTTCCACCGGCTTTTATTTGCCTCAACCTGGGGAAGAAGCCGTAGCGGAAGCCGCCTTTAATCAGGTGCTTTGGCAAACGAGGCAGGCGGATATTTTGGGGCAAATCCTCATTCTTTTGGCTGGCGCCTTTGCGGTCGTCGTCCTATTTAAGGAGGGCAGAAAAATATGAATATCCTATCTATCGCAATACTAACCGCCGCTTTATTATTAATCGTTACCGGCTTATATATGTTGGTGCGGACGCATAATATGATCCGTATCATCATCGCTGTCGAAGTTGCCATGAAAGCGATTACATTGTTGTTGGCTTATGCGGGGTGGCTAAATGGGCAAACCGCATTATCTCAGGCTTTTGTGGTAACCATAATCGTCATGGAAGTGGTGGTTGCGGTGGTGGCCGCTGGTTTGGCGATTAGTTCGTTCCGTAAAAATGGCGATTTGGATATTCGCCGGCTGAATAAGTTAAACGGTTAGGAGGCTAACACATGATTAGCAATATATTGCTTTCCCCTCCGGTGTTGTTTTTGATTCTGCTGGCGATTGGCTTGGCTTTATCCCATGCCGTTTCCGGTTTGGCCGCGCCTGGCAGTACGACCGGGGAACGAAAATTAGAGTCTTATGCTTGCGGGCAAAGACATCTTGCCCATAATGCCAGCCCGGATTATGGACAATTTTTCCCCTATGCGTTTTTCTTCACCATAATGCATGTTTTGGTTTTGGTCGTGGCTACCGCCCCCCGGGAAGCTTTGACTTTACCCCTGTTGTATGTGGGCGCGGGTTTACTAGCCTTGTATATTATTTTCCGGAGGTGAGGACATGTCGAAAAATTTTTTCGAAAAAGCTGTGGATTGGGGACGGCGCAAATCCCCCTGGATTATTCATTTTAACGCCGGCGCTTGCAACGGCTGCGATATCGAAGTCGTGGATGCCCTTACCCCCCGTTTCGATGTAGAAAGATTAGGCTTGTTGCAACAGGGCACCCCGCGCCATGCCGACGTATTGGTTTGTACCGGCGCGGTTACGCTGCAAACCAGAGACCGGCTGAAACAAATATATGAGCAAATGCCGGAACCTAAATTTGTTTTGGCCGTGGGTAGTTGCGCCTGCACCGGCGGCATTTTTGACGGCTGTTATTGCGTAAGCGGCGGTATTGATTCGGTGATTCCCGTGGATGCGTATATTCCCGGCTGTGCCGCACGCCCGGAGGCTATCATTGATGCCGTGGTAAAATTATTGACCGCTTTGGAACAAAGCCAAAAAGCGGCGGACTAAGAGAGGAGGCAGTTTATGAGCGGAGAGGAAAAAATTGTCGCCCAAATTTTGGAAAGATATCCTTTTCTGGAAGGTAAGATTACCATTCAACGCCGCCAGCGGATCATAATGCCTCCGCTGAGTCGGGAAAAATTTGAAGACGTCTTTAAATATGTAGTGGACGAGGTCGGTTTCCATCGTTTTCATCTGGTGATCGGCGTTGATGATGGCGAGGATTTGGGATTTATTTACGCCTTGTCAAATGAGGAAAACATCGTCCTTTTGCTCAAACAAAAAGCGCCAAAAGAACTTCCTTATATTAAATCTGTGTGTTCGGTATTTCCCAATGCTTTGTGGCATGAAAGAGAACTGGTGGATTTATTTGGCGCGCAAGTGGAAGATTTGCCGCCCGGTCCCACATATCCCTTACCGGACGGTTGGCCGGCCGGCAATTATCCGATGCGCAAAGAATGGAAAGTAGAGTATTTTGACAAAGAAACCATGACCTATAATCCGCCTGCAGAAAAAACTCCAGAGACAGCCAGTGATGACAAAGCGAAGGAGGCGGCCAAATGAGCGATAACAGCAAACGAATTACCATACCCATCGGACCGCAACATCCGGCTTTGAAAGAACCGGGTTGCTTTACCATTACCCTGGAAGGGGAGAAAGTGGTTAATGCGGTGGTAGGCGTGGGGTATAATCACCGTGGTTTGGAAAAAGCCTGCGAATCTCGAACTTATATTCAGGATTTATATATTATAGAAAGAGTTTGCGGTATTTGCTCCCATACCCATAGTACTGCCTTTTGTCAAGGGGTGGAAGAATTGGTCGGGGTGGAGATCAGTCCCCGGGCAAAATTTATTCGGGTGATTATGGCAGAGTTGGAACGCCTGCACAGCCATTTGTTGTGGTTGGGCGTGGCTGCCCATGAGATCGGCTTTGATACCTTGTTTATGTATAGCTGGCGGGATCGGGAACTGGTATTGGATATGCTAGCTATGTTGGGCGGCAACCGTGTGAACTATGGAATCAATACTTTGGGCGGCGTGCGTCGGGACATCACCCCGGAAATGAAGGAATTGATTCATAAAACATTAAACATTGTGGAAGAACAGAATAAATATTATATTGATTTAGCCTTGCATGAAACGACTTTAGCCGCTCGCTTAAGCGGTATTGGCAAACTTTCCCATGAAGACGCCATAAAATATGGTGCTGTTGGTCCGGTGGCTCGCGCTTCTATGGTAAAAGACGATATTCGGGTATCCGAGCCGTATGCCGCATATGATCAAATTCCCGTCAAAGTGGTTACCGACGATCACTGTGATGTTTTTGGACGGGCTGTAGTACGGGTTTTGGAAATCATGGAAAGTATTTCTATGATACGTTTCGCATTGGATAATATGCCCGATGGGGACTTGGCGGTCAAATTCCCGCGTAAAGTGCCTGCTGGCGAGGTCTTTAGCCGTACCGAAGCCCCCCGGGGAGAGGATACCCACTATATTCGTGGCAATGGTACGGATAAGCCGGACCGGGTAAGGGTTCGCGCCGCTTCCGAGGCCAATTGGCATGGTATGCAGCATATGTTGGAAGGGGATTATTTGGCGGACGTACCGATTATTATTGCCGCCATCGATCCTTGCTATTCTTGTACGGATCGCGCTTTTATCGTTAAAGATTTGGATCATGGCGATCAACGGGTATGGGATTGGCAAAGTCTGAAGCGGTATAGCGTGGATTGGTATAAAAAACGGGGTTTCGATGCCTCGAAGATAAAACTTGCGGAGCGCCGGATTTAACCGTTGCGGGAAGGAGATCGCTTATGCTTATGGCATTGTTCAATATCGTTATATTTCCGGGGCTGCTCTTTTTAGGCATATATGCTTTGTTTTTTGCATTTCTGGATAGAAAGCTTTATGCCCGGTTACAAAACAGGGTGGGGCCCCCTTGGTTTCAGCCTTTAGCCGATTTTTGCAAATTGCTTGGTAAAGAAACGATTATTCCTCAGGGAGCAGACCGGCGCGTTTTTGTTTCTTTGCCGGTATTTGCTTTGGCCGCGGTAACGACAGCCTTTATCTATGTGCCCATTTGGAGCGTAAATTCCCTGTTTCCTTTTGAGGGGGATTTAATCGTTGTCTTGTATTTGTTGACCATCCCTACATTGTGCTTCTTTTTAGGGGGCTGGTATTCCACTAGTTTATATGCCACCATCGGCGCAGTGCGTGCATTGACGCAATTGTTTTCTTATGAAGTTCCGCTATTTATGGCGATGTTGGCGCCGGCAATTTTAGCGGAAACCTGGTCCATATCCGGCATTTCCGCCTATTATGCGGAACATCCTTTGTATATTTTAATCAATATCCCAGCTTTCCTGGTGGCGATGGTGGCCTGTCAGGGAAAATTGGAACGCGTGCCTTTTGATTTGCCAGAAGCGGAAACGGAAATTGTTTCCGGCACTTTCGTGGAATATAGCGGCCGGTTATTCGCTATTTTTAAAATGGCTATCGATTGCGAATTGGTGGTTGTTTCGGCTTTGATTGCCGCCATTTTCTTACCGTTCCATGCAGCCAACCCTTGGCTAGGTTTCTTGTACTTTATTATTAAAACAGTCATTATATTGATTTTGCTGTGTTTGTTCCGCGCCAGTATGGCTCGGGTGCGCATCGAACAAATGTTAATGTTTTGCTGGAAAATATTGACGCCGTTGGCGATTATTCAAATTATCATCAACTTGTTGGTTAGGGGGGCGTTGGCATGAAAAAAGGACCGGGGAAAATCGCTGGTTTCGCTTTGGAACATGTGTTTAAAAAGCCGGCCACCATTCAATATCCCTTTGGCAAGCTGAAGCTGGAGGAAAGCTATCGGGGCAAAATCGAGTACGATGCAGAAACCTGTATTGGCTGCAATATTTGCGCCCGCGATTGCCCTGCCGGCGCCATCAAGGTTGTCAACGTAGGCACAAAGGAAGAAAAATCCTTTCAATGTCGGCTGGATGTAGGACATTGTATCTTTTGCGCCCAATGCGTTGATAGCTGTCCAAAAAAATGCTTGCATTTTTCTCCTAATATAGAATTGGCGGCGTTTTCCCGAGACAACCTAAAGGTGACGATGTAGTATGGATTGGTATGAACAATTGGCGGATATAATACCGCCCCATGCGTCTATCGCCGTTTTGGGCGTTGGATCCGAGTTATGCGGCGATGATGCCGCCGGTATGGAGGTGGCGAAAAATTTGGTCGCCGCATCCTTACCGCCGGAAATTACGGTTTTTATGGGCAGCACCGCTCCGGAAAATTTTACTGGCCAAATTAAAAAAGCCAATCCCCAATATTTACTGGTGGTGGATGCCGCTTATTTAAATCAAGAAATCGGCGCCGTCGCCCTGGTGGATAGTGAAACCATAGACGGTATGGGGTTTTCTACACATATGCTGCCGCTGAAGGTGATGTTTGCCTATTTGCGTGAGGAAACCAATACGCAAATCGTTTGTTTGGGGATACAACCGGGACGCACCGATTTCGCTTCGCCTATGTGTGAAGAAATGGCGGCTGCCGTTCATGACGTTAGCGCTAAACTGAATCGTTTATTTGCGCGTAGCTAAAAATAAGAGGGTCGCATACCGAAAAATTTAAAAAGCAAGCCGAACGTATGGGGCGGCTTGCTTTTTGATATATAGAAAACCGGCGATGCCGTTTTGGTTGCTATACTAAAAACATATAGTTAAAAAACTTTAATTATATATCAAATGATATATTTCTTTATTTCTATCGAAAAAGGTAGTTATATTTTTTATTAAGATAATAAAAAAGTTGTAAATTTTATCGGTAGATGTAATTTTAAATTATTTTTTGCAATTTTCTAGGTGATCAAAGAGGAATATCGCAAGCCATACAGAATATTAAAATAACCAATTTCGTCCCTAGTTAGGATTGTTTCTTTTATGACTGCAGTATGATAATCAATTGACATGGTATAATATTATGATCACATCTTTAGCGCCAATTTTGGCCGACATTTCTTTGCCGGATATGATTCCAGTGCGGCAACATTTTTTAGATCAGTCTTTAAGCAAAGAGGAAATGACGCGTTCCTTACAAAGCCAACTGATTCGCTTTGCCGGGGAGATTAAAACCGGCGCTTCTATTGCCATAACCGCCGGTAGTCGAGGTATTGCCAATGCGCCCTTTCTTTTGAAAATGATCAGTGATTTTATCAAAGAGCAAGGCGGTGTACCGTTTATTGTTCCAGCCATGGGCAGCCATGGGGGCGCTACCGCGCAAGGGCAAGTAGAAGTACTACATAGCTATGGGATTACGGAAGAAACCATCGGCTGTCCGATTCGTGCCGCTATGGATGTGGTGGAAGTTGGACGCACGCCCCACGGAGAGCCCGTTTGCATCGACGCCATCGCCGCCCATGCAGACGGCATAATTCCGTTTTGTCGTATTAAGCCGCATACCGCTTTTACCGGACCGATCGAAAGCGGTATTATGAAAATGCTTACAATCGGTTTAGGCAATCATTACGGGGCCAGCCGTTGTCATAATATAGGCTATAAACATTTTCACCGCCTGATTCCGGAATGCGGGCAGACCATCATCGAAAATGCGCCGGTTTTGTTTGCGGTGGCGGTGCTGGAAGATGCTTTCGACCATACCGCTCAGGTAGCTGTGGTGCAAGCCGATCAAGTATTAACGGAAGAACCGGCTTTGCTGCGCAAGGCAAAATCGATGATGCCGCGCCTATTGTTGGGGGAATATGATATTCTTATCGTAGATCAAATCGGCAAAGATATTAGTGGAGCCGGTATGGATCCCCATATCACCGGTAGTTATGCTACGCCTTATGCCTATGGAACGGAAAAACCGCAAGTGATCGGCGTGTTGGATTTGACGCCTGCCACCAATGGTAATGCCATCGGTTTGGGGCAAGCGGATTTGATTAGCCGCCGCCTGTATGACAAAATGGTTGCTGCCGACGGCTATGCGAACGCTATTGTTTCCAATATGCTGTCTACGGTAAAAGTACCGTTAATCGCTGATTGCGATCGAGAATTGTTGCAAATTGCGATTAAATGTTGTGAAGGTATTGATAAAACAAAGCCGCGCATTATCCGCATTAAGGATACGCTACATTTGACGGAGATCATGATTTCCGAGGCATTGTTGCCCCAAATAAACGAAAATATCGATGTGCAGGGCGAATGCAAACCCTGGGTTTTCCAGGAAAACGGAAATTTATGGTAGGTATTGCTTTCATAAGGTCGGAAGGGCGAAACCGCCCATCGGACATAGATGCTAAAATTCAGGGTTTGGCGGCATAACCGTCAAACCGAAAAGGGGAGAAACGGGGGAAGTTTTATTTTGGGAAAAGTGATAAGGAGGAAGAAAATGAAAAAACTATTTTTGGTTCTGTTGTTGTGCTTGTCTTGTTTTGCT
>CASEQE010000057.1 GCA_949289995.1 uncultured Peptococcaceae bacterium | reverse complement strand
TCAAAGGAATTTTATGCGGTTCGGTGGTAGCGAGAATAAACAAAACCTGTTCCGGCGGTTCCTCCAGGGTTTTCAGCAAAGCGTTAAAAGCTTCCGTGGTCAGCATATGCACTTCGTCGATAATATAAACTTTGTACTTTTCCTGAGCTGGCAAATATTTAACCCGCTCCCGCAAATCGCGAATTTCATCGATGCCCCGATTGGAGGCGGCGTCAATTTCCAGCACATCCAGGCTTTCTCCTGCCAAAGAACGGCGGCAGGCGTCGCATTGGCCGCAAGGCTCCCCTTCATGAGGGGACAGACAATTCACCGCCCGGGCCAAAATTTTGGCGGCGGAAGTTTTGCCTGTGCCCCGGGGGCCGGCAAACAAATAGGCATGTACAAAATTATTTCCCGCCACCCCGGCTTTTAATATTCTCGCCGTGGTTTCCTGTCCAATCAACTGCCGAAAAAACATGGGCCGGTAACGGCGGTACAAAGCGGTATAATGCATAGAAATTCAATCCTTTAAACAATCTGCTGTGATCAGCTTAAAATCATCGGTTGCCTATCAAAATCCATTCCTTACATCTTAAAAAATATATGCTTTATATTGCTGCAAACCCGATATGGTTTTCAATTTGCCGATCCAATTAAAATATGTAGGCTTTAAATACTTCTCTACCCAGCAAACAATATCCTGCCAGCCCTTACACCATCTGTTCCGGACGTACCAAACGGTCGAATTCTTCGCCGCTGAGATACCCCAAGGCAGTAACCGCCTGTCGCAAGGTCAGATTTTCTCGATAGGCTTTTTTGGCGGCTTCCGCTGCTTTATCATAGCCGATATGGGGATTGAGGGCGGTAACCAACATCAGCGATTGGCGCAGATAATGATCCATCTTCTCTTTGTCGGCCTGTAAACCTGCCAGGCAGCGTTGATTGAAAGACAGGGTGGCATCGGTTAACAAACGGCAAGATTGCAGCAGATTATAAATCAATACCGGCATATATACGTTTAATTGAAAGCGTCCCTGGGAAGCGGCAAAACCTACGGTTACGTCGTTACCCATAACCTGCGCCGCCACCATGGTCATTGCCTCGCATTGGGTGGGATTTACCTTGCCCGGCATAATCGAACTACCCGGTTCATTGGCCGGAATGCGGATTTCCGCCAAATTGGCCCGGGGACCGGCAGCCAGCCAGCGTATATCGTCGGCAATTTTCAACCAGTTGGCAGCCAGGGCTTTTAATGCGCCATGGGCGAAAACCAATTCGTCCTTGGCGCTAAGGCTATGAAATTTATTGGCGGCGCTGACAAAGGGCAAACCAGTCAAAGCAGCGATTTCCGCCGCCGCCGCTTCGCCAAAACCTAACGGCGCATTCAAACCCGTGCCCACCGCTGTGCCGCCTAAAGCCAATTCCAGCAAACCCGGAAGCGCCGCCGTCAATTGACGGCGATTGGTTTCCAACATAACCCGCCAGGCGCTGATTTCCTGGGAAAAATACAACGGCGTGGCGTCCTGCAAATGGGTACGGCCGATTTTAATCGTGCCTGCGTTTTCTTTCTCCAGCCTTTGCAAGGTTTGTATGGCGGTATCCAAAGCGGGAATCAATTGCCGCTGCAGCGCCTGAGCGGCCACCATATGCATGGCCGTGGGGAAAACATCGTTGGAGCTTTGGCTCATATTCACATGATCATTGGGATGTATCCATTTTTCCTCCCTCTGTCGATTGGCCAATGCGGCAATCACTTCATTCACATTCATATTGGTTTGGGTACCGCTGCCGGTTTGCCAAACCGCCAAGGGAAACTGATCGTCCCATTGTCCCGCCAGTATTTCTTCCGCCGCCTGGACAATGGCTTGTTCCCGTTTTTCATCCAATTTTCCCATACGTCGGTTTACTACTGCCGCCGCTTTTTTAATCGTTGTCAATGCATAGATGATTTCCATAGGCATTTTTTCCCAACCAATGGGAAAATTTTCCAAAGAACGTTGGGTTTGCGCGCCCCAATATTTATCGGCGGGCACCTGCATTTCCCCCAAACTGTCTCTTTCTATCCGATAGGACATTTGCCATCCTCCTTATCCGTTTCCACCGGCAGCCACCGGCGAATTTCTCCTAATAAATATAACGAACCGGTAATTAACAGCATATCTTCCGGCTTTGTCCAGGCCAAAGCCGCCTGCAACCCCTGATAATTATCTTCTATAGCCAAAACAGGCACGGCTTTGGCAGACAAATAGCGGGCAATGGCCCGCCAATCGCCGCAACGTTCCGCCAGTGGCGGCGGAGTAACCACGGCGCCGTCAAGCATAGGCGCCAACAGAGACAAAGCCGCCTCCCGTTCTTTATCGGCCAACATACCCACCAAGGCAATTTTGCGCATATTGGGCCATAACGCCTGCAAAGAAGCGGTCAAAGCAGCCATGCCGTGGGGGTTATGCGCCCCGTCCAATACGATCAGCGGACGGCTGTCAATTATTTCCAGCCGACCCGGCCATTTGGCGTTGGCCAATCCTTGACGTATCGCCCGGGCTTCACAACCGGCCAAACGGCAGGCGGCCGCTGCCAACGCGGCGTTATCCACCTGATACAATCCTGGCATGGAAACCGCCAACTCCGCCAGCCGCTCCTCGCCCATACGCCAATCAAAACAGGAACCTTGAGGATCGCTGCGAATATGCTCCACGGCAATATCTCGCCCCAGCCAATATACCGAAGCTTGGCAAGCGGCGGCGGCTTGACGTATCGCATCTTCCCCCGGCCCGCTCACGCCGCATACCACTTGGCTGCCGGGCTTGATAATCCCTGCTTTTACCTGGGCTATCTGTTCTACCGTATTGCCTAAATAGCGGCAATGATCCAAAGCCACATTGGTCAAAATCACAATTTCTCCGTCAATAATATTGGTACTGTCAATCGAGCCGCCCATGCCCACTTCCAATACCGCCCATTCCACCTGGGCATGGGCAAAGCTCAGTAGGGCGCAAGCCGTTGCCAATTCAAATTCCGTGGGGCTTTCCCAGCCTTCCCCCACCATAGCGTTGATATGAGGGGCGATTGCACTGATGGAAGCGGCAAAGGCCGGTTCGGATAACCATTGGCCGTTGATCCGATATCTTTCCCGATGGCAATGAAGATGAGGCGAAGAAAAAAAGCCTGTGGAAAACCCTGCCGCCCGTAAAATGCTGTCGCAACAGGCAGCAGTGGAGCCTTTGCCATTGGTACCGCCCACATGCAGATAATGGGCCACCTTCTCCTGGGGATTGCCCAAGCGGCGCAATAATTCCCGAATCCGCTGCAACCCCGGGTTCACGCCAAATTTACACAAATCCCGCATAAAAGCCAAACTTTGTTCGTAATCCATATTTTCTCCCAAAACCTGCAGCTTGCCGCCGGCCGCTTTTTCGTCTAAAACAAAACGAAAGGCGGAGCCCCGCTCCGCCTTTCGTGGTTTTCGTCCGGCGCCGCCACGCAACCTGAAGGCTCGTCCTGCTACGGCTTGAACTTCGGCGCACTTTAGCCGGCGGCGTTTTATTGCAACAAAGCCAAATGCGCTTCCAAGGAAGCCAATTTTTCCCGCGTTTCTTTTTCTTTCTGCTTTTCTTTTTCCACCACCGCTTCCGGAGCTTTGGCCAGGAAGGAAGCATTGTTCAATTTGGCCGACAAACGCTGCAAATCATTTTGACAAGCGCTGATTTCCTTATGCAGACGGGCGGTTTCTTTAGCCAAATCGATCAAACCGGCCAACGGCAAATAGATATCCACGCCGCGCACATGGCCTTTGGCGGCCTGTTCCTCTTGGGAAGCAGTAGGTTCCGCCCAAACCAAGGATTCTGCCGCGGCCAAAGAAAGAATATAGCTTTCCGCCGGTTTTACCTGATCCAATAGAGCGGCTTCGCCCTGTAAAATGACCCGGGCTTTTTTGCCCATGGGCACGTTCATTTCCGCCCGCAAATTGCGGATGCAACGTACGATATCCATCACCAAATTCATTTGCTCCGCTTCTTGAGGATAGGCGGCCATATCTTTGCCATGGGGGTAGGGCGCCAACATAATCGTATCTCCCTGATGAGGCAATTGCTGCCAGATTTCTTCGGTGATAAAGGGAATAAACGGATGCAGCAATTCCAAAATGCGGCTTAACACTGTGGACAGAACTTTCTGCGCGGTATATTTTTCCACAGCGTCGCCCTTATATAGACGCAATTTGGCCAATTCCACATACCAGTCGCAATATTCATCCCACACAAAATCATAAATTTTGCGCAATGCCTCGCCCAATTCAAATTTTTCCAGGCAATCGTTGACGGTAAGCGCCGTTAAGCGCAGTCTTTCCAGAATCCATTGATCGGCCAAAGTCAAAGATTCGCTATAAGCGCCGGGTTGATAATCGGCCAAATTCATCAGGGTAAAACGGCTGGCGTTCCACAATTTATTGAGGAAGTTGCGGGAAGATTCCAGACGTTCCGGTTTAAACCGCATATCATTGCCGGGGCTGTTGCCGGTCATCAACATAAAGCGCAAACTATCCGCGCCGTATTGCTCAATTACCTGAATCGGATCCACGCCATTGCCTAGGGATTTGCTCATTTTTCGTCCTTGTTCGTCCCGGACGATACCATGGATGAACACATGGGAAAAAGGTTTTTCCCCCATATGCTCCATACCGGAAAACATCATCCGCGCCACCCAGAAGAAAATGATATCGTAACCGGTTACCAAAACGCTGGTGGGATAGAAATCTTTCAGCAACTGGGTTTGTTCCGGCCAACCTAATGTGGAAAAAGGCCACAGACCGGAAGAAAACCAAGTATCCAAAACATCCGGATCCTGTTCCAGACGGACGCTACCGCATTTTGGACATTGTTTTGGATCTTCTTCGGCACAAATTTCTTCGCCGCAATCAGCGCAATACCACACCGGGATACGATGGCCCCACCATAATTGCCGGGAAATACACCAATCGCGAATATTTTCCAGCCAGTTGCTGTATACACGGCTAAAGCGTTCGGGTACGAATTTGGTTTGGCCTTGCTGCACCGCCGCCAAAGCCGGTTCCGCCAAAGGCGGCATTTTTACAAACCATTGGGTGGAAACCAACGGTTCCACCACAGAACCGCAACGATAGCATTGGCCCACCCCATGGGTCAAATCCTCGATTTTTTCCAACAGGCCCATTTCCCGGAATTCTTCAATCAGTTTTTCCCGGCATTCCAAAGCCGTCATACCTGCATATTTGCCGGCGTTTTCATTCATCCGGCCGTCTTTTCCCAACACGGTGATTTGCTCCAAATGATGGCGCAAACCGATTTCGAAATCGTTAGGGTCGTGGGCGGGGGTGATCTTCACCGCGCCGGTACCAAATTCCATATCGCAATATTCGTCGCCGATAATCGGGATCGGACGGTTCATTACCGGCAGGATCACGGTTTTACCGATTTTATCCTGATAGCGGGGATCGGCGGGATGAACCGCCACGGCGGTGTCGCCCAACAAAGTTTCCGGGCGGGTGGTGGCCACCACTACATAACCGCTACCGTCGGCATAGGGATAGCGCAAATGCCACAAATGCCCTTCCCGCTCCACATGTTCCACCTCGATATCGGAAATGGTGGTTTGGCAATGACAGCACCAATTGACGATATAGCTGCCCCGATAAATCAAACCTTTTTTATACATATTGACGAAAGCGCGGCGTACCGCTTTGCTGCAACCCTCGTCCATGGTAAAGCGTTCTTTATCCCAATCGCAGGAAGCGCCCATCATCCGCAATTGTTTCACAATCCGGGCATGATATTTTTCTTTCCATTCCCAGGCTCTTTGCAAAAAGGCTTCCCGGCCCAATTCGTATTTATTAAGCCCTTCCTTGGCCAATTGTTCTTCGATTTTCGCTTGGGTGGCGATACCGGCATGGTCGGTACCGGGCAGCCACAAAACCCGTCTACCCTGCATACGCCGCCAACGGCTTAACACGTCTTGCAGCGTATTATCTAAGGCGTGGCCCATATGCAATTGACCGGTAACGTTAGGCGGCGGCATAACGATGCAAAAAGGTTCGCCTTGGGGATGAATATCGCAGCTAAAATAGCCGTTTTCTAGCCATTGTTCATATCGTTTGTTTTCCACTTCCAAAGGCTGATAGGTAGTGGAGATTTGTTTGGTTTCCATGGTTTCAGACATGCTTTTCTTCCTCTCGCTTGTTTTGCTTGCGTATGCGGTCGCCTCACAAGATTTTCCATCGATCAGCGGCAACCGGCGGCCCAAAGCCGAAAAAAGATCGGCGGACGGGACTTTCCAGTATACGTGCATCTTATTTATTATAATGTTTTTTTTTCATAAAAGCAATGATTTTCCCCCAGGGAAGCGCACCGGACCGGCAGCGGCTTTATATAATGTAATTATTGGCAAGGGAATTTTTCTGGTCAAATCGTCGTTTTTATGGTATAGTTAGTTTACGTGTTTTCTTTTGCCGCTTTTTTTGCTGCAATAAACTAGAGCGCCGCCCGGGCACTCCCCGAAACGAGAGACGCCCTGCCTCGATAACGACGATTTTCCGGGGCGGCGGCGGTAAGCCAAAAACAAACGAGGGATTTTTTATGCTGGAAAAAGACAATGTAAGCGGTGATACTATGGTAAACGAAGCCTATTCTCCGGAACCGGAAATCAAAACGTTGCCGATGATGCCTTTGCGGGGCATTTTGGTGTTCCCACATATTATGATTCATTTGGATGCAGGGCGGGATCGCTCTATCAATGCCATTGAAGAAGCTTTGAATGAGGAAAATAGCCTGATTTTCCTGGCTATGCAAAAAGATGCCGCCACCGATGAGCCCAGCCTGGAAGAAATATACGATATCGGCGTGGTAGCGCAAATCCGGCAAATGCTTAAATTGCCTGGCGGCACCGTACGCCTGCTAGTGGAAGGTTTATACCGGGCCAAAATTAGCAACGTTTTGCAGGAACAGCCATTTATTATGGTAGAAACCTGTCAGTTAATAGAAGATTTTGGCGTCAACCCTTTGGAAATGGAAGCTTTAATGCGTATGCTGCAGCGCAATTTTGAAGAATATGCGGAACAAAGCAAACGTATTTCTCCGGAAGTGGTAATGGCCATCGAAAATCTGGAAGAAAGCAATAAATTGGCGGATATGGTGATTTCCCAGCTCAATATTAGCGCCAATGAAAAACAAGCCCTGCTGGAAGAACTTTCGGTAGCAGATCGTATGGAAAAAATCATTGCCATTTTGGATAAAGAAATGGAGATTTTGGAAATTGAACGCTACATAGCTATGAAAGTACGGCAGCAGGTGGAAAAAAACCAAAAAGAATACTACTTGCGTGAACAACTAAAGGCCATTCGTGAAGAATTAGGCGAAGGGGAAGAAAGAAGCGGCGAAGTAAACGAATACCGGCAAAAGGCGCAACAGGCTCAATTGCCCGATTTTGTCCGGGAGCGTATCGAAAGCGAGTTGAAACGGCTGGAGAAAATGCCTTCCATGTTGGCAGAAGCCACGGTGGTAACCACCTATCTGGATACGTTATTGGCTTTGCCTTGGCAAAAATCTACCGAAGAAAACACCGACATCCTCCATGCGGAAAAAATACTGGATGCGGATCATTACGGTTTGACCAAAGCCAAAGAAAGAATCATCGAATATCTAGCCGCCCGCCAACTTAGCCACAATCTAAAAGCGCCGATTCTCTGCCTGGTGGGACCGCCAGGCGTGGGCAAAACTTCCCTGGCCCGCAGCGTGGCCCGAGCCTTAAACCGCAATTTTGTGCGTATGTCTTTAGGCGGTGTTCGGGACGAGGCGGAAATTCGCGGCCATCGTCGCACCTATATCGGCGCCATGCCCGGCCGTATCATTCAAGGGCTAAAACAGGCGGGAAGCAACAACCCCCTGTTCCTTTTGGACGAAGTAGATAAACTGGTCAAAGATTATAGCGGCGATCCCTCCTCCGCCCTTTTGGAGGCATTGGATCCGGAGCAAAACAATACCTTTGCCGACCATTACGTAGAATTGCCTTTCGACTTATCCCAAGTATTGTTTTTTACCACCGCGAACGTGCGCAGCGATATTCCCAAACCTTTGCAGGACCGGATGGAAATCATTGAAATTTCCAGCTATACCCCGGAAGAAAAGCTGAAAATTGCCGCGCGGCACCTGGTGGGAAAACAATTAAAAGAACATGGCTTAAGCAAAAAACAGCTTGCCTTCAAAGAAAGCGCCTTGCGGGAAATGATTCGCGGATATACCAGAGAAGCAGGAGTACGTTCTTTAGAAAGACAAATTGCCAAAGTCTGCCGCAAAATTTGCCGCCAGGTGGTGATAGGAGAAGAAGGCCCCTTTGTGATCAACAGCGCCAATCTAGCGGAATATTTGGGCGCGCCACGTTTTCTCAATGAAAAAAGCCAACATCTGCCGGAAATCGGCGTGGCTACCGGTTTGGCTTGGACGGAAGTCGGCGGCGAGCTGCTGAAGATCGAAGTGCAAACCTTGCCCGGCAAAGGCAAAATGATCATCACCGGACAATTGGGCGACGTCATGAAAGAAAGCGCCCAAGCTGGATATACCTATATTCGCTCTCTTAGCGATAAATTGGCTTTGCCGGCAGATTTGGAAGAAAAGACCGACGTACATATTCATGTACCGGAAGGCGCCATTCCCAAAGACGGACCTTCCGCCGGCATCACCATGGCGGCGGCTATGGCTTCCCAATTTACCGGACGCAAATTGCGCAACGATATCGCCATGACCGGTGAAATTACCCTGCGGGGCAAAGTTCTACCCGTAGGCGGCATTAAAGAAAAAATGCTGGCCGCCTATGGCGACGGAATCAAAAAAGTGATTTTACCGGCGGAAAACAATAAAGATTTAGAGGAAATACCGGAAAATATTCGCAACAAAATGACCTTCCATTTGGTGGATTCTATGGAACAGGTTTTGGATCTGGTTCTGCTATAAAATTTTTTCCGGCGACAGAATCGCCGTCGCACTTTTATTCCTTACCCCTAAAATACCCATATACTTCGGCATACAAACGCCGCCGCACGGATCGTAATACGAATGCGGCGGCGTTTTTTTCGGCGCCTGCCGGCGCTGATCCCCTTTTCGCCTTTTCCTCACTATTATGGACAAAATTTGGCCCCGGTAAACAAAAAAGCGCGGGAACAACTCCCGCGCTTTTGTTGCAATCAAATATACTTCCGCTGTAGCGTCACTGGATACAATGCTTATACTTGCGCCAACAATGCTTTCAACACGTCCAAACAATCGCCGACGATTTTATATTGGGCCTGAGCAAAAATCGGCGCTTCCGGATCGCTGTTGACGGCAATAATGGTTTGCGCCCCGGCAATACCTGCCAAATGCTGAATGGCTCCGGAAATACCCAGGGCCAAATAAATTCTAGGCGCTACGGCGCAACCGGTTTGCCCTACCTGATGTTTATATTCACACCAACCGGTATCCACCAATGGACGGGTGCAACCTAAAGCGGCGCCTAATTTTTCCGCCAATTGCCGGGCCAAAGCCACGTTTTTGGCATTGCCGATCCCCCGGCCCACAGCGATGATGAGTTCCGCATCGGCAATGGTTTCCGCCTGGATTTGCCGCTCTTGCAGCAAACGAACCAAAGGCGAAAAGTCCTGCGGGAAAGGACAGGCAAGTATTTCCCCCCGACGGGTTTCATCCAACACCGGATAAGGCATAACCCCCGGACGCACTGTGGCCATTTGCGGCCGGTGGCTGGGCGTATAAATCGTAGCCATCAAATTGCCGCCGAAAGCGGGACGGGTTTGATACAATAAACCGCTTTGTTTATCAATTTCCAATACCGTGCAATCGGCGGTTAAGCCGGTTTGCCAACGGGCGGCCAATTTAGGCGCCAAACTGCGGCCAAAACCGGTAGCGCCAAACAGCAAAATTTCCGGTTTGCCTTCGGTTACCACTTGATCCAGCCAGGCGGCATAGTTTTCTTCCAAATTAACGGCCAGTTTGGGATCTTCTCCCACCAGCACCCGGTCGGCGCCGGCGGCAATTAGCGCCTGGGCTTCTCCGGCGATCCCCGGCCCTCCGGCTAACAATACCGTTAAAGAGGTGGACAATTCATCGGCCAGTTGCCGTCCTTTGGCGGTAAGCTCAAAAGCCACCGGTAATGCCCGCCCCTGATTTTGCTCCGCAAACAACCATACGCCATGATAATCTGCCGTATTCCCTTGGCTTTCCTTAACAATGGCAATGGCGCCTTCCGGACAACTATCCACACAAATACCGCATAATACGCAGGCGGCCTGATCTACCTGAGCCACATCATCCACCATAGTTAAGGCGGAAGCCGGACAAGCGCCGGCGCATAAGCCGCAACCAATGCATTTTTGTTTGTCGATTACCAATCCACTCATATGCTTTCCCCCTAACCCTTGATGAGATTCAGTATTTCCGCCGCCTGTTCATCCAGGGAGCCGGTAATTTCCTGGGCTTCGCCACCCCGCTCCGGCGTAAAGGTGCGCACAACCTGGGTAGGCGAACCGTTTAAACCGGTACGGCTGGTATCCGCCGCCAATTGGTCGGCAGAAAAACTATGGAAAGGTGCGGTAAGTGAAAATTCCACACCGGTTATGGAAGGCAGCCGGGGCATATTGATATCCTTTAACACGGTAATCAGAGCCGGCAGCGGCACCTGCAATTCCTGTTCCCCGTTATCGGTAAGTTTGATGCAAGTCAGGCTGGTTTCATCCACGGACAAAATCTTTTTCACATCGGCAATATGAGGCAATCCCAAGGTTTCGGCTAATTCCGGACCAATTTGTGCCGTATCCCCATCCACTGCCATTTTGCCGCATATAATCAAATCATATTCGCCAATTTGCTTAACGCCTAGGGACAACGCATAGGAGGTAGCCAGGGTATCCGCGCCAGCAAAGGCTTTATCCGTAAGCAAAACGCCTTGATCGGCGCCGCGGCTCATGGCATCCCGCAATAATCTTTCCGTAGCCGGTATACCCATGGACAAAACCGTCACCCGTCCGCCCAAACGTTCTTTAATTTGTACCGCTTCCTCCAAACCATAGGTATCAAAAGGATTGATTACCGATTGACGCCCATCCCGGATAATGGTATGGGTTTCCGGATCCAGGCGCACTTCGTTGGTGGAGGGAACCTGTTTCACGCATACGATTATATTCATCATTTATCTCCTTCCCCGGCAAAGCGTGCCGCGGCAAATAAGTTATCCCGGCCCAAACGGAAATCCGGATCAAAAGCTTTTTTCAACCGGGCCATTTCCGCCAAATGAGCGGAACCATACATAATTTCCAAAAACGGCGCTTTCAATTTACCAACACCGTGTTCAGCGGAAACCGCGCCGCCCATGGCGGAAACCTGCGTCGCCCATTCTTTATACAACTCTTTACCGGCGGCCTGATCGGCAGCGGAGCGGGGCAAAATATTCACATGCAGGTGATTATTGCCAATATGGCCCCAGATCGCAGATTGCAAACCTCTTTCCGCCAGCATATGGCGATACATAGTCATAATCCGCTGCAAATCCTTATCGGGAACAGACATATCCGTACCCAGCTTGGTAATGGTTGGTTCGCTTTTTTTCCGTTGGTCGATTAACATATTTACCGATTCCGGCACCGCATGGCGGAAGAACACCAGCCGGTCCCGATCGGCAGCGGTTCTTGCCACCCAGGAGTGCTGGCGGTCGCCGCCTACGCTTTCCATCAAACGGCCAATTGCAAACAACCGTTGATACGCGTCTTCTTCCTTTTCATCGTGAATTTCCAAATAAATCGCCGAATCCACGCCTGGGGGAACCAAGGGTAAACCGGAAAAAGCAGTGCTTTCTTCTCTTTGACGGCGCAAAATGGCCAAAGCGTCCCTGTCAAAAAACTCAATAGCGGCGATTTGCTGCAGTTCTTGACGTACCGCCTCCACCATATGCACAGCCTGATCCTCATTGGCAAAAAAACAACTAACGCCCCAAATGATTTGCGGTAAGGGCAACAAAGCCAATTCCGCTTCGTAGATCACTCCCAGCGTGCCGTCGGAGCCGATAAAGATATCGATCACATCCATGTCGTCTTCAATATAATAGCCGGAGGCGTTTTTGGTTTTCGGCATAACATAGGTAGGTAAATCGCAGCAAATCTGCCTGCCTGAATCCGTGGTTAGCTGCAAGCGGCGGCCATGCAGACGTTGCCTTCCCCGCACCACAGTAAGCGTATCCCCGTTGATCAGGGCAATTTTCAGCATGGTAATATAAGGGCGTACCGGGCCATACAAATAACTGCGGGCGCCTGAGGCATTGCAGGCAATCATACCGCCAATGGTGGCGGAAGATTCGGTGGGATCTGGGGAAAAAAATTGTTCCGGCGCCCGGGCCAATTCCGTCAAAACGGCTTTCGATTGGTCGTCCCAAGCTTCCATCTGTTCACTGGGGAATTTGCGGCTTTCCAGCATTTTGCGCAATTGGGATAACACCACCCCCGGCTGGGTGCGTACATAAAAGCGCCCCGCCTCATCCCGGCGTAGGCCGGTCACCTGATTCATCCGGGTAAGGTTCATAATATGTCCCTCTTGCGGAACGGCCGCCGCCGCCAAACCGGTGCGTCCGCCCTGAACGGTAACGGGAGTTCCTGAGGCCGACAGGGTTTTTAATATATCCGTCAATTCCTGAGCGGTTTTAGGAAAAGAAATACTCTCCGCTTGCCCAGTGGTACGGGATTCATCCCGTAAATAATCGGCAAATTCCTCGTTCATAGGTTTAATCAATGGATTGCTATTCATGCTTCACCTCAATAAAATAGAATTTTTTCTCTATCCCATCAACACCCTTTCCCTTAGGTCAGAGATTTGGGTTTCGCTAGTTTCGCTTCAGCCGAGCGGGATATGGCAATTTCCCGAGAGATGATCCCGCCGACGATAAGCAGACCGCCAATGATTCCCAAAGGCCCCAAGCGCTCTTGTAGCAGCAGCATGGAAGACAAAGCGGCAAACAAAGGCATGGTAGCATAAACGATAGCCGCCGTCAAAGGCTTCACCCGATCCTGCACAAAAAGTTGCAGAGCAAAGGCGGCTGCGGTACAAAATACGCTAAGCAAGAGAATATTCCGCCAAGAAGCGGCGCCAATTTGGCTAACGGCGGAAATATTACCAGACAACAAACTGGTTAGCCAAGCCCAAAAGGCTACGCAAAACATTTGCAAAGCCGCTCTGGTAGTAGGATCCCGCCGCCCCAATTCGCCTCGGCTGGTAAGAACGATATACAAGGCAAACAAGGCGGAGGCAGCCAAACACAGCAAATCGCCGCTATTGAAAGTAATGCGCCCGCTGTCGCTGGCCAGCAAAAACATGCCGGCAAGAATAACACCCGCCGCCCACAATTTTTGTCCTTTTAGCGGCTGTTTATCCAAAGCTAAAACGATAAACGGCACAAATAGCAACGGAACCCCAGAATAGAAACCGCCGTTGATCGAAGTGGTAAAATTCATACCATAGCTATAACAAAAAT
>CASEQE010000056.1 GCA_949289995.1 uncultured Peptococcaceae bacterium | reverse complement strand
ATTCTGCGCGATATACCCATCGATGTGCTCAGCCAGACGGTCAATCCCTGTTTAGCCGAAGCTATCCGCCGGCTGCGCCAAGGAGAAATCCACTGGTCCCCCGGATACGACGGCGAATATGGCAAAGCGACCTTGCTCTTGCCGGAAGAAATTAGCGACTACTCCGGGCAAACACGCCTATTTGCCGGCATGCGCTTCGCCCCAGCAGCCAATACAGCACAAACTCGCCGTCCCACCACCAAACCAATCCAGCCAGCTGTAACGGCCCATGCTCAGCCGCCTAAGGATATTCCAGCGGCACAAAACTTACGCGATGGCCTGAATCCGCAACAATGGGCGGCAATTTCCGCCCCGCAACGGGAAACCGCAGTAATCGCCGGCCCCGGCACCGGCAAAACCCGCACTCTGATCCAACACATCCTTTATCTAATTACGGAACAAGGCGTGCCGCCCCAAGAAATTACCGCCGTTACCTTTACCAATAAAGCGGCGGCGGAAATACGGCAGCGCCTAACGCAACAATTGGCAAATAAACGGCTAGCCGCCAAAGTGCATGTGGGCACCTTTCATAGCATTTGTCTGGAACTGCTCTCAAAATGGCGGAAAGAGATTCCCCTGCTGGACGAAGCCCTGTGTCTGACCTTGGCGGAAGAAGCGGGGCGAGAATTATCCCTGCGTCAATCCCCCCGGGAATTGGCGCGTATGATTAGCAACGGTAAAAACGCCAGCCTGCCGCCGGCTTCCGGCAGCATATTACAGCAACTCATCCATCTTTATCAAAGCAAACTACAGGCATATCCCGGTATGGACTTTGACGATCTACTACTGGAAACGCTGCAGATGTTCGGCGATTCCCTGGAGACGCCAACAACAGCTGCCGCCGACTTTCCGCCGCTTTCCCCTATTAGCCGGCAAGACTGGCGGCGCTTTCGTTATCTGCTGGCTGACGAATTTCAGGATATCAATCCTTTGCAATACCGTCTACTATTGGCTTGGGGAAGCAAAAGCGAAAAAATATTTATTATCGGTGACCCCAATCAAGCCATTTATGGTTTTCGCGGCGCCAATGCCCACTGTTTTGATGATTTTATTGCCGATTTTCCCCATTGCGCCATCGTGCATTTGCAACAAAATTATCGTTCCACGCCAGAAATATTGGCCTGCGCATCTTCGCTGTTATCCGCCGCAACGCCGGCATACGCTGGACCTCGTCTCCAACCCTGCCGCCCCGCTAGCGGCAGCCCCGTGCAATGTATCATAGCGCCGACACCCTTTGCCGAGGCCCTGTATGTAGCCAAAGAAATCAATCGTCTGGTAGGCGGCATCGATATGTTAGACGCCGGCGTCCATGAAACAAACAACCGGGCTGCCCACGGCTTTGCCGATATAGCCGTTCTATACCGAACCCACCGGCAAGCGGCTATCCTGGAAGAATGTTTGCAAAAAGAAGGAATTCCCTATACGGTAGCAGGCAAAGACCCCTTTTTACAAGACATGCAAGTCCGCGTGGCCCTGGCCTTTTTCCGACATCTGCTATATCCCCAAGATACAGCCGCCGCCAAACAGGCCGCCGCATTGTTAGGAGAAGAACGCTTGTCCACGCTAACGCGCCGCTTTTCCCAGGAAACCATTGCCAAGGATAAACCCTGGAAACTATTGGATATTTGGCTGGCGGAATATCCCCCCGCCCAAACGCCAGCCGTGCTGTATCTGCGCAATACCGCCCTGCTACATAAGACCATGCCTGCCTTTTTATACAATATAGCTCTGGGCCAAGACGGGGATATCCAGCGCAACGGCGGCAAAACCTATCGCGCCGATTGCGTTTCCCTCTCCACCTTTCACGCCGCGAAAGGCCTAGAATTCCCCGTGGTATTTCTCTGCGGCGTATGTCAAGATATTTTACCCTATCATGGTTTTCAAGGACCGGCGGAAGAAGCGGAAGAACGAAGATTATTCTACGTAGGAATAACCAGGGCACAGCAACGACTTATTTTGCTAACATCTGCGTCTCCTTCACCATTTTTACAAGATATACCCGAATCCTTGCTACAAAAGGAAAATATATCCGTCAAAACGTCGCCTAGCGCCAAACAACTTTGTCTATTTTAATCCTATCCATATCGACTCGGATTTTCACTTTCCATAATGGATGGCCGCCCTCATCAAGAAGGCGGTCATCCATTATATTAGCTATAGACTTTGTCAAAACTGCCCGTAGCAGCCTTGTCAATCGCCTCCCCTTACCATTCTAGTACATTCGATAATATAGCAAAGCATAAGACTTGGTTTTAATAATAAATAGATAATAAACGTTCTAAACAAATCATACGGCAACTTTATACCGTTTTTCCATGGATAAACATTTAAAAATTAGATTAAAAACGTGAAATATTGAAATTATAGTTAAATAAGCATATTATACAATAAAAATTTACAAAAAATATATCTCTTATAAAATATTATTATTGAACAATCCGGCAAATATTCATTAAAATAATATGTGATATTTTTAAAACTTTAACAGGGAGGTCTTTTTTTTATGAAACGCAGTAAGTTCTATCTTGCCATGCTATGCATTATAGCAATAATGCTGTTTGGCGCTTGCAGCGAACAAACGCCTGATGCCAATGCCAACGATGACGCTGCAGACAATGCAGATAAACCGACCATTCAGATCGCCGACCCTAGTTGGCCGGAGGATTACTTTTTAAACGGCATCGCAAAAATCATTATCACAGAAGGATATGGCTATCCGGCTGAATACGTTACCGCCGACATGGCCGTTTTGATCGAGGCCATGACCAATCAGGAAGTGGACGTCCATTTAGACGTATGGAAAAATGGTTATGCCCCATATCAACCCTTGGTAGAAGAGGGTAAATTGGTTGAAGTTGGTACGCTCAATCAAGATGCCGTCCAAGGCTATTATGTGCCGACGTACCTAATCACCGGTGATGCGGATCAAGGTATTGAAGCCTCCTGCCCGGATTTGCAACATGTGAAAGATTTAGCCCAATATTGGCAAGTGTTCCAAGATCCGGAAGATCCGGATAAAGGCATTATTTATAGCGGCGCCGCCGGTTCCCTAGCCGCTCAAATTACAGAAATCAAATTCGAAACCTACGGATTATCGGAATACTTTAATATTACCGCCCCCGGTAGCCAAGCGGCCATAGATGCCTCTTTGGTAGCCGCCTATGAAAAAGGCGAAGCTTGGGTAGGTTACGGCTATGTGCCCTCCGCCGTGGTAGGCAAATATGACGTTACCCTGCTGGCGGACGAACCTTATAGCGATGAACTTTATACGGAAGAAGCTGGATACGCCTGCGAATACCCCGTAGATGAAATTGTGATCGCCGCTTCCACAGATTTGCAAACAAAGGCGCCGGACGTTTTCGAGTTTTTATCGAAAATGCAAGTAAGCGGCGCGGATATCAGCGAAGCGCTAGCGATTATGGATGATGAAGGACTAGACGGAGATCAAATCGCTTTGCGCTGGATGCAGGAGAATCCCACACTGTGGCAAGAATGGGTTACGGAAGAGGCCGCACAAGCCATTCTCGCCGCCATTGAAGAATAATCAACTGCTGGTTCAATACTAGAAAATACTATTAAAATAAGCGATGTGCATGTCCTTACGACATTCATCGCTTATTTTGATAGTAGATATATGCAAAGCTTTTCAAGAAATGCAGGTGTGTACAATATATGGAATTACCCCAATTACAAATTGCCCGATATGTAGAACAATTTGTCGATTATCTAATGTTATATCATGCCCAGGCTTTTGAGGCGATAAAAGCCCCCATCTTGGCTATTTTGTTCAATATAGAAAACGGCCTGACCATTCTTCCCTGGTGGATACTATGCCTATCCGCTTTCGTATTGGGATGGTGGCTGGCCGGATTGCGCAACGGCATCACATATAGCATATTGCTATTTGTTATTTATTGGATCGGTTTATGGGATTTAATGCTATTAACACTCGCCATCGTGCTGACATCCATTCTTATCGCATTGTTATTCGGTATTCCTTTAGGTATCTTAATGGCCAAATTTAACTATGTCGAAAAAATCCTTAAACCGATTCTAGATGCCATGCAGACTACCCCTACCTTCGTCTATCTATTACCGGCCATTATGCTCTTTGGCATAGGGAAAGCGCCATCGGTGATCGCCACGGTCGTTTATGCCATTCCCCCTATTATCCGCCTTACCAGTTTGGGTATTCGCCAAGTATCCAAATTATCTTTAGACGTTGCCGACGCCTTTGGCTGCAGCTGGTGGCAAAAACTTTGCAAAGTAGAATTTCCCCAGGCCTTGCCAGTGATCTCCACCGGTATCAATCAAACAACAATGATGGCCTTAAGTATGGTGGTAACCTCCTCGATGATTGGCGCAAAAGGATTAGGTTTAGAAGTATTATCCGCTATCGGCTATTTAGATATTGGCAAAGCGGCTGAAGCGGGCATATGTATCGTTTTCCTCGCCATTGTCTTGGATCGTATTACGCAAAATATAGCAAAAAAATTCGCCAAAGGAACAGATTATGGAAAAGATATTAGAAATTAAAGATTTAACGATGATCCATGGCAAGAATCAGCAAAAAGCCATCGCCCTGCTTGAGGAAAACAAAACCAATCAAGAAATCTTCCAGGCGACCAACTGTATCGTAGCGGTAAAACATGTTAGTTTTTACGTGCTGCAAGGTGAAATATTCGTGATTATGGGCTTATCCGGCAGCGGAAAATCTACGCTATTAAAATGTATCAACCGGCTAAATCACTCTAGCAGTGGACAAATTTTCGTAGATGGGGAAAATATTCTCGACTATGATAAAAATAAGCTGCGCGCCTATCGTCATCATAAAGTGGGAATGGTCTTTCAAGAATTTGGTCTTTTTGATCACCGTACCGTACTAGAAAATGTAACTTTCGGACTGGAAATAAGCCATGTTCCCGCCAAAATACGCAAAGAAAAAGCCATGAACATGTTAGATTTTTTAGGCTTGAAAGGATGGGAAAACCAACCGGTTTCACAGCTGAGCGGCGGCATGAAACAACGTGTGGGTCTAGCCAGAGCTTTGGTTCATGATCCGGAAATCCTCTTACTGGACGAACCTTTTTCCGCTTTAGATCCCTTAATTCGCAGACAGTTGCAAGAAGAATTAAAACGAATACATCAACAATTAAAAAAGACGATTCTATTTATTACCCATGATATTAACGAAGCGTTTTACCTAGGCGATCATATTAGCATTATGAAAGATGGCGTTATGGAACAAATCGGTACCCCCATCCAGATCTTGCAACATCCCGCCACCGATTATGTGTATCGTTTCTGCAAAGATGTCAATAAATTAAAAATCATTACCGCCGGACATATCATGCAAAACTTGGCGCAAACTGCAAATACACCAAAACAATGGGACAAAAGTCAAACCGTACAGCAAAACCAATCCCTGGAAGAAATTCTACTCCCTCTATTACAAAATCATCAACAATTATTGGTAGCCAATGAAAAGCAAGAACGCGTAGGGATCATCCAAAAGTCGGACGTACTGCGTTTGTTAGCACAATAAAGCCGTATATTTATTTTTCTGGCAAAAAAATATAAATATCATAAGGATATTTTGCACATTTTCTGGCCTCTTGCATAAATGCTAGGCCATTTTCCAACGGGGTGTGATAAACGGCATCGCATCCATTACAAATAGTATAACCGCATGGACTATCCCAGGCTTGATAAGCGCAAGCCCTTACGGCAGCTTTTACGCCTTCCGCATCGCCCCAATATAAAATCTGCGGATCTACGTTACCAAGCAAATGCACCATACTGCCAATACATCGTTTTGCTTCCGCCAAATCAACCACATTATCTATACTAAATGATGAAAAACCGCAAGCTCCGATATCCTCCAATATCTTAGACGTATTGCCGCAGATATGAATACTAGGCGCCTCCTGCCCATATGCCTTACAATGTTCTATAATTTGACGGTAATATGGCACGGCAAATTGTCGAAAGTCGTTTGGTGAAATTAAAGAACCGGAAGCCACCGGATCGGACAAGGAAATGGGCGCGTTCAATTGCAAAAACGGCGTTGTTAATTGTAAAATCCCCGCGGTGACCGTTTGCAATAATTGGTGAACGCGCTCCGGCGCTTTTTTCATAGACGCCAAAAGCGGTTTCACCCCCACCAAGCCGGAAGCAGCGCTTATGGGCCCAGCAAAACCCATGCTACTTATGATTTCCCGCCCCAAATCTTCCAAGAGGATTTGCATACCCTCATAACATTTATTGGCAATCGGGTCTTTCGCTAGCGTCATTTTTTCCAGATCCAATTGCTCTATATTAAGGAAATTATAAAAAGGATTTTTAACGATGGAACAGGGAATATGAGGATCGGCGGTTACTTCCGCTCCAAAAAGCATAGCCGTACCATGAAGGCCATGATATAAGCCAATGCCGTCTATACCAAAAGTCTGGTATATTTTTTTTTGTACTTCCGCCAAATTTCTTCCACTCTCCCATTCTTTACTTCTCGTCCATCCCAACATCGAATGAGCAGGCGCCCCCAAAACAAAGCGATGGGATAGCGATCTATCGATTGGCCTTTGCTTAAAGCTTGACTGCGTTCTAACGGCGTCATTTGATCATCTGGATGCATGTATACCTCCCATTGAATTTAATAATGATTAAAATATAAAATCATTATATCTTACGACTTATGGCAAATATCATCAAATATCATAAAACAAAATAAAAATATCCCTAATATAATCATACATCACAAAATATACATGCGTCAATTGAGATATTACCATAACAATTTGCCTCATCGGTTTCATATGATTTCATAAAGCTCTTTTTGACGATAGCTCTCTTAGAATACGCACAAACTGCCTACAGACGGCAAAATCAATGTCTTACTTGTTTAGATATTCTACGCCGTCTTCTACGGATCATAGGCAAACACCATCTGATAACTGGATGCATATACTGTGGTAAGAAATTGTATGAAAGCAGGGATGTATCTTGTCAACAAATGATCGTCGCTGCTGCAATTGCGGCTTTATCTGCTCCCATTGCGGTTCCTGCCACCCCTGTGCATATCCACCTATCCGCCCTGGCCCCACCGGCCCCACGGGAACTACCGGCCCCACCGGCCCCACCGGTCCCACCGGTCCCACCGGTCCCACCGGTCCCACCGGCCCCACGGGAACTTCCGGCCCCACGGGAACTACCGGCCCCACCGGAGCCACCGGCCCCACCGGTCCCACCGGCCCCACGGGAACTTCCGGCCCCACGGGAACTACCGGTCCCACCGGTCCCACCG
>CASEQE010000055.1 GCA_949289995.1 uncultured Peptococcaceae bacterium | reverse complement strand
ACTGCCATGACTGGCGGCAAACAGAAAAGAGGCGAAGAAAACCGCCTTTCCTTTGCCCAGAGTCGCTTTCAAAGGGGGATAGAGAAAAGCGCGAAACAGCGTTTCCTCAGCTATAGGGGCCAAGATGGCCACCGCAACAATTATGCCCCAGGTTTCAAAACGATTTTGCGCGTAATCAAACAATTGCAATACGTTTTGCAGGGCGATATCCTGCCCCCGGATCAACGTAACGATAAAAGCGACCAACACGTTGAGCAAATAGAATACGGCGCCATAGAATACCGCGGCGACATATAACCGTTTTTTTACTTTTCTCACGCCCATAATCGCCGGCGGTTGTTTATAAAAGACGCAGGCGATATACATCGGCCCCAAAAAAAAGCAAGCAAATTGCAACAAGTAGGACGTCAAGTTAACACCCACCATATTATACGGCCCGGCGGTAAACAGCAAAGGCAGTAGGGCCAAAATATTTGCCGCCAAAAGTACGGCGAACGGATGCCAAATTTTCCATGCCGGCGTCAATAGAGATTCCTCCCGACGATAGGCGGCGGGTTTATGCATATGATTATGGTTCATAGATAGAAATATACGGTCGATGACGCCAATATGACAATCTCTGAAGATAGCAAATCATACTTGCATTTTGGCCAGAATACGCCGGGCGACCTGATCCAACATCAACTCCGCTTGCGGCAGCGCATGTTCGAAATCCTCATCCAATTCGCGGAATATTTTCTGATATTCCTGATCTTGCCAAGCTTCGATTAAAGCGTCCCGTTCCGCATCGTTTTCTGGAAAACCGTCCCCGGCAAACAGAGCGTTGCCCCGCTCAAAAATATTGGCCATTTCGTCCATGCCTAAGGATTGCCAAGCGTCTATGATATCATGCACAAGAAAAGCATCCTCGCCGCAATAAAAGCCGATTACGGAATTTTCTTCCACTTCGTCAATATGCTGGCGCAGCAACAGCCATAAACGCTCGTCCTTGCTCAGGGAATGTTCCCCGTGGGTTTGCTTTTTCTTGATTAGAGATTGCCAAAGCGGCTCCCACATCATGATATCCATGACTTTCCTCCTCAAAAAAGCTCTTACCTATATATGATAAACCAGAGGCGCCGCTTTTGCAATCTCTAGTTTATTTTCCCCCTTACGGCGGGATATAAATGATTGAAAAGACAGCGAAATATGGAATAAAACGATAAAAGAAAGAAAATTATGGACAATACATCATCCCTATGTTAAAATAATCTATGGTTAATATATTTTTTCCATAAAATATTTTTTCGAGAACAAAGTTTTTTGCCGATTTATTTTCACATCGGCAAATTTTGCTAGTTTATTCTTGGATATGCCAAAAAAGGAAGGGTATATATGAAATATATTGAAACGGAAAAAGCCGTTGGTCATATTATTTGTCATGATATCACGCAAATTATTCCTGGTCAGACTAAGGATGCCCGTTTTCGCAAAGGGCATGTGGTGACGGAAGAAGATATACCGGTTTTGCTTTCCTTAGGTAAAGAACATCTTTACGTTTGGGAGCCTTCTCCCGGCATGGTACATGAAAACGATGCTGCGTTGCGTTTACAAGCCATTTGCCAAAATCAATATATGAAAGCCAGCCCGGTAAAAGAGGGTAAAATCGAACTTACTGCCGAAAGGCCTGGCCTATTTCTAGTCGATACAAAACGGTTGCTGCAAATTAATATGAACGATCAACTGATGATTGCCACCCGTCACGGCGATACGGCCGTTCATACCGGAGATAAACTGGCGGGTATGCGTATTATTCCGCTGATGATTGACGAAAGCCGTTTGGTCGAGGCGGAACAAATTGGCGGCGGTCGGCCTTTGCTGCAGCTTTTGCCGTGGAAATTAAAAACCGCCGGCATGATTATCACGGGCAGCGAAATCTATAAAGGCCGTATTACCGATAAATTTGGGCCGGTTGTGGAAGAAAAACTAAAAAGCTATGGCATACAAGTGGTTGATAAAACTTTAGCCGACGATAAAAAAGAAATGATTTGCGAAAAGATTCAGCAGATGCGCCGGCAAAATGTAGATCTGATCGTTTGTACCGGCGGCATGAGCGTGGATCCTGACGATTGCACTCCTGGCGCCATTCGTGAAAGCGGCGCTGCAGTGGTCAGTTATGGTTCTCCGGTATTGCCTGGCGCCATGTTGTTGGTAGGGTATTTTGCCGACGGCGTGCCGATTCTCGGCCTGCCAGGTTGTGTTATGTATGCCAAAGCTACCGTTTTTGACTTGGTTTTGCCTCGTATCGTAGCCGGCTATGAGGTGGACAAAGCCTTTTTGGCCGCCAAGGGACATGGCGGATTATGCTTAGGCTGTCCGGAATGTCATTATCCCGATTGCGCTTTTGGTAAATAAATAGCCGGCAAGCGCCGGCGGAATCTGAAAAAGAGGGAAGTTTATGACCAATTCGTTTACACATTTCGACGAGGCGGGACAAGCCATTATGGTGGACGTCAGCGCCAAAAACCCCACCAGCCGCGTAGCTACGGCTCATGGCGAAATACATGTCAGTCAAGAAATTATGGATGCGATACTCTCCGGAACCAATGCCAAAGGCGACGTTTTAGGCGTAGCCAGAATCGCCGGGATTATGGCCTGCAAACGTACCTGGGAATGCATACCTCTATGCCATCCCTTAAATATTAGCAAATGCAGCCTGGATTTTGAAGTGTTGCCACAATCCGGCGTAATACGCGGCATTTGCCAAGTGAAAACCGAGGGGAAAACCGGCGTGGAAATGGAAGCGCTAACCGGGGTTAGCGTAGCCTTGCTTACCATTTACGATATGTGTAAAGCAATTGACAAGCGAATGGTGCTCGGCAATATTCACTTGATTAGCAAAAGCGGAGGTAAGTCCGGCGACTTTTCCTTCGGAGGTCAAGACGATGCTTGACGGATACAATAGAGAAATTCAATATTTACGCGTTTCCATCACCGACCGCTGCGATTTGCGCTGCCGCTACTGTATGCCTCCCGCAGGCGTGCCTACGCTGCAACACGAAGAAATCCTCAGCTACGAGGAAATTATTCGCTTAGCTCGTATTTTCAGCACGCTGGGCATCAAAAAAATCCGCTTGACCGGCGGCGAACCGCTGGTGCGCAAAGGCGTTCCCCAATTGGTACGGCAACTAAAAGCCATACCCGGCGTGCAATCGGTGGTTATGACCAGCAACGGCGTATTATTAGGCGAATACTTGCCGGAACTGGTGGAAGCCGGTTTAGACGGCGTCAATATTAGCCTGGATGCCATAGATGGAGAAGTTTTTTATCAAATTTGCCGGCGGGATTGTTTGCACCAAGTGCTGCGCAGCATCGATATGGCCTTGGCCTACGGCCTACCGCTTAAATTGAATTGCGTTCCCAACCAGTGGAACCAGCGGCAAATCGTACCGTTGACGCGGTATGCAGGGGAAAGGAATATTCCCCTGCGTTTTATCGAGTTGATGCCGATCGGCGAAGGACAAAACGTGGAAGGCTTGAGCGAAAGCCAGGTCACTGCCCTGATCACCGCAGAACTCGGTCAACCGGTATTGGCGCAGGATAATAATCCGGCGGATAAATGCCGTTATTATTTGGTGCCGGGTGGAGCCAGAATTGGTTTCATCAGCGCCCTCAGCCACAAATTTTGCCACAGCTGCGACAGAATTCGCTTAACCGCCAACGGTTTTCTAAAAACTTGCTTGCAATATGATTTAGGTATAGATTTAAAACCTTTGCTTCAAGAATCGGACGAAACGATCAAACAAGGGATTATGCAAGCCATACAAAGCAAACCCCAAGGACATCATTTCGGCCTTTCCCAAGAACAAAGCGACGAAACCAAAAAGATGTCGCAAATAGGAGGTTAGAATATGGGCAGAATTGTCGCGATATGCCTTAGCGAACAAAAAGGCGTAGCCAAACATGAAGTGGAAAGCGGTCTGCTGATAGAAGATTGGGGATTGGATAAGGATGCTCATGCCGGCCATTGGCATCGGCAGCTTTCCCTGTTGGCAAAAGAAAAAATTGATAATTTCAGAGCCAAAGGCGCCAAGGTGGAAAACGGCGCTTTTGGTGAAAACCTAATTGTAGAAGGCTTTGATTTGGCTAAGTTGCCGGTCGGAACCAAATTTCGAATTAACGATATTCAGCTTGAATTAACGCAAATCGGCAAAGAATGTCATAGCCATTGTGAGATTTTCAAAACCATGGGCGATTGCATTATGCCCCGGGAGGGCGTTTTTTGCCGGGTGCTACGCGGAGGCCAAGTGTTTCCGGGAGATGAAATTATTTTGGCAGGTGATTAATGTATGTATAATGTTGCCGTTATCGTGGCTTCCGACTCTTGCGCAACCAATAAACGTCAAGACGGAAGCGGTGTCGCCATTCGGGAAACGGTGGAGAACGCCGGCTATCATGTAGTTTCCTACCAAATTTTACCGGACGACCGCCAACAACTGGCGAATGCTATGGCGGAAATTTGCGATCAGCATCAAGCCGAGTTAATTTTAACCACCGGCGGCACAGGTTTTTCCCCCAGAGACGTTACCCCAGAGGCCACTTTGGATATCGTGGAGCGACTTGCCCCCGGCATACCGGAAGCTATGCGCCAACTTTCCTTATCCATAACGCCCAGAGCTATGCTAAGCCGGGCCGCTGCCGGTTTGCGTAAAAGCACCTTGATCGTCAATTTGCCCGGTAGCCCTAAAGCAGTCAAAGAATGTCTAGAGTTTATCCTGCCCGCCGTGGGACATGGGCTGGATATATTAACCGGCGCAAGTCAAAATTGCGCAAGGTAGATAGATTGATATTTTAGGAGGAAAAGAAATGAAAAAGATTTTGGTATTTATCTTGGCGCTGGCCTTGGTAGCAGCCTTCGCGGCTTGCACGCCCAGCGGAGAAGTAACGGATCAACAACAGAACGAAGACGCCAATCAGGAAGAAAATAATGAAAATCAAAGCGCTGAAACCACGGAATTGATCGTTTTCGCCGCAGCTTCCATGACCGAAACTTTGGATCAGATTATTGAAGCCTATCAAGGAGTGGAGCCCAACGTCCATATTACCGCCACCTATGATTCTTCCGGCACGTTGAAAACGCAAATTGAAGAAGGCGCCGATTGCGATATTTTCATCTCCGCCGCACAAAAACAAATGGATCAGCTGGATGCGACCAAAGGCGAAGACGTCAATCCGGATCATTTAGATTTTGTCCTGAGCGAAAGCAGAATTGATTTGCTGGAAAATAAAGTAGCTTTGGTAGTGCCGGAAGGTAATCCCGCCAATATAAATTCCTTTGAAGATATCGTGAACTGCCAATTAATCGCCCTGGGCAACAGCGACGTCCCGGTAGGCAGCTATTCTCTGGAAATTCTGGATTATCTGGGCATGGATATCGCGGAAATGGAAGCGAATCAACAGGTTACCTATGGCTCTAACGTCAAAGAAGTGACCACCCAAGTCAGTGAAGGCGCGGTGGATTGCGGTATCGTCTATGCTACTGATGCCTTTTCCGCCGGTTTGGAAGTGGTAGATACTGCAGATCCGGAAATGTGCAGCCAAGTTATTTATCCGGCGGCGGTACTAAACATTAGCGCCAATCCAGAAGCGGCGCAAAATTTCCTGGACTATCTGCAAAGCGAAGATGCCATAGCCATTTTCCAAAGCGTAGGCTTCAGCATGGTACAATAGGCGTATCCGCTATGAAGATCTTTTGGCGCTAACGTTGGGAGATTTTGTCCCTACGCCAGCAATGCGTATGTGGTTGAACATAATCCCCTCCTTGCGGCCAATTACCGCTGAGAGGGGATTTTTTCTTTTATCTTTCATCAACAGGAGGTCGGCATGGATTGGTTTCCACTTTATAACTCTCTGCGTATAGCCGCTATTTCCACGGTAATCATTTTTTTTGCCGGCATTGCCGCCGCCTATTATATCGCCAAAATTCCCCGATTGCTTAAAGGCGTGCTGGACGTTATTCTCACATTACCTTTGGTACTGCCTCCCACGGTGGTGGGATATTTGTTATTGCGCCTATTAGGTCCCAAACGCCTCGTGGGCGCATGGTTGTTAGAAATTTTTGGCACCAAAATGGTTATGACTTGGTGGTCGGCCATTTTCGCCACCGTAGTAGTGGCTTTTCCATTGATGTATCGCACGGCCAGAGGTTCCTTTGAGTCTTTCGACGAAACCCTCGCCTATTCCGGCCGCACACTGGGATTATCCAATAGCTGGATTTTTTGGCGGGTTCGCTTGCCCGTATGCCGCCAAGGACTAACGGCCGGCGCGGTGTTGGCTTTTGCCCGCGCTTTAGGCGAATATGGGGCAACCAGCATGATCGCCGGCTATACGCCGGGCAAAACCGCCACGATTTCCACTACCGTCTATCAATTGTGGCGTACCAACGAGGATGCGCTGGCCATGCAATGGGTGTTGGTCAATATCGGTATTTCCGCCGTTGTTCTCTTATGCGTCAATATGCTGGAAAAACGCAATGGGCAATGGATTCGTCGACGAAAGGAGCGCCAGTATGCTGGAAGTACACATTGAAAAACATCTATCCTCTTTTACGCTTGTCGTAGATTTCTGCGCTCATCAGGAAGTAATGGCATTACTCGGAGCTTCCGGTTGTGGCAAAAGTATGACGTTAAAATGTATAGCCGGTATTGTCAAACCCGATCGGGGCCGCATTGTGTTAAACGATCGCATCCTTTTCGATAGCGAACGCAAAATCAATCTTACGCCTCAACAAAGACGGGTTGGCTATTTGTTTCAACAGTACGCCTTATTCCCCCATCTAACGGTAGCCCAAAACATTGCCGTCGGCTACCGAGGGCGGGATAAGAAAGCCAAACGCCAGGCTGTACAGAATAAAATTGAGGCCATGCGCTTGCAGGGATTGGAAAATGCCCGCCCTGGTTGTTTGTCCGGCGGTCAACAACAACGGGTGGCTTTGGCCAGGATTCTCATTAATGAACCGGAAGCGTTGCTTTTGGACGAACCCTTTACCGCTTTAGATAGTTATTTGAAATGGCAATTGGAAATGGAACTGGCCGATACATTAAAGCATTTTGGCCGTGAAACCTTGTTCGTTTCTCATAATCGAGATGAAGTATATCGTTTATGCCACAGCGTTTGCGTCTTAAACGACGGCAAAAGCGAAGCAAAACAATCGATCCAGGATATGTTTCAGCATCCCCACACTTATGCGGCCTGTTTACTTAGCGGCTGCAAAAACTTTTCATCGATCCGGCGTCTTAACGATTGGCAGGCGGAAGTTTTGGATTGGGGGATTATGCTGGCTAGCGATCGTAAAATACCGGAGCAGGCCACGTGGATTGGCGTACGTTCCCGTTCTATCCTATTAAGCAGCCAAAAAAAGCAGGCACAATCTTTCCCCTGCTACATCCAAAGATGCCTGGATGATATTTCCAGCACCATTTTAATGCTCCAACCGTTACACGGTCAGGAAGGCGCCGCTTTACGTGTAGAAATCGATAAAGATAAAGAGAATACGCAAAATTGGCGTCCTGGTCAAACCGTGTACGCATTTATTCCCCAAGATCAAATCATGTTTTTGCAATAATCGTTTTCTTATTTCCATTTGCTTGCTAATATAGAAACACTTACATAGGACTGCACAGAAGCATCCCAAGGATATTCAGCAAACGATGATACAAAAATGGCGCCAGCGATTCTGGCGCCATTTGACGTACCTAGCTATTGTCACGGCGGCATAGTCCGATTTATTCTACGCGCAGCATACGGTAGCCTACGCCAATATGGGTCTGGATATATGGCGGAGAGTTTGAGCCCATAACGCCGCTTATGAAAGCTACATTAAACGTTACTGCAAAGGTAGCGACATAATCTTTGTCTACTACGGCAAAGTATATCGGGGATCGATAAAACAAAAATTAAAAATCATCACGCTCAAAATGGCGGCTATTGCCCCAGAGGACCAACCGGCAATAAAAACGGATACGCCTAATCCCCCATAATATATATGATAACAATGTTAGCTTCGAAAAGTCCCAGGTTGAAAAAAATATCCCAGCATAATAGGAAACGGCCAAAACTATATCGACAACGGCGATATCTTTCCAAGAAAGCTTGGGCCAGAGAAACGCACCGTTTTACCGCATACGCCATTCCATGGAAAGTCGCCGCCATTTGGCACCCGTGCGAACAATTTTCCCATTGGAGGGAGCGGAAGACAGGCATACCCAAATATGCTCATCATTTTGTTTGCCTGCGGCGTCGATATTCGCCACCTCCTAACCGCATATTCCTACCTATGATTATACGGGTGCCGACATGGGTTTACAATAGCCTATGATGGAAAACTAGCCGTCTGGCGGCAGATCGTTGCAGCTTTGGCTCAACGTATAAGGCGTCATCCTTGCAAAAAAACATCTTGTCCGGCTTGGCTGGTGGAAATCTACAACGGTCACGGGATCATAAGCGAAAGCATTTATGCAAATCTTTATATTTTCCCAACACCATACAGCTATCCCCAGATGAAAACGTCGTGCCGGAGCTTACGGAAAAATGCATTTTGCCGTTATGACGAATACCGATGATATTTAATCCGTATTTTTTGCGTATATCCATTTGTCCTACGGATAAACCTTGCCAGGAATTGGGTATATCTACTTCGTAAATGTCATATTCTTCTCCTAAATCCACATAATCCCGAATATGATCGGAACTGTAGCGAATGGCCGTCCATTTAGCCAATTGTTTTTCCAGATAAATTACTTCATCCGCACCGTTACGCAAAAGGAATTTTGCTTGTACATCTTGTGCAGCCCGGGAAATCACCAAACGTCCGCCTAATTCTTTTAACAACGAAGTGGTTTCCAAGGAACTCTGAAAATCATTACCGATAGCGACGATACAAAAATCAAAATTCCGTACGCCCAATGAAGCCAGAAACGCCTCATTGGTACTGTCGCCGATCTGAGCATTGGTAACCATAGGCAATACCTCGTTCACGCGCTCTTCCTTTTGATCCACAGCCATCACTTGATGTCCCAAAGCCAATAATTCCATGGCCACATGTTTGCCAAAACGTCCTAATCCAATCAATAATACCGATTTCATCTTTCTATCCTCCTTATCCAACGGTAATTCTTTCCTGTGGCAATTTACCACAGGATTGATTACGGCCAGAAAGCGTAGCGTAAATGAGCGTTAAACCGCCGACGCGACCAAAAAACATCAAAACAATTAAAATCAACTTGGAAAACACACTCAATTGCGGCGTAATTCCCAAACTTAATCCTACCGTCCCCACGGCGGAAGCCGTTTCAAACAAACAGCTTTGTATCGGTAAATCTTCCATGATGCTAATCAACATAGCGCCGACAAAACAAAGCGTAAGATACAAGCATAGCACGGCCACGGCGTTCAAAACCGTTTCCGGCGCAATACGGCGTCCAAACAATTCCGCGCCGCCACGCCGTCGAAACGCGGAAACGGCACAGGCGATCAGCACAGCAACCGTCGTGGTTTTCATACCTCCGGCCGTAGAACCAGGACTGCCGCCGATCAACATTAACGATATCAATACAAGTTGCGCACAACCGCTCATTTGCGTCAAATCTACCGTATTAAAACCGGCGGTACGCGGCGTAACCGCTTGAAACCAGGACACCCAAAACCGGTTTACCAAAGGCATATGGTCGAATTCATGAAAGAAAAAGAATAAACCTGGCAATACAATCAACCAGGCGCTCACAAATAAAACGACTTTGCTTTGCAACCGGTATTTATGGAAACGCAAGCGGTTGGCACGGATATCGTCCCAAGTTAAAAAACCGATACCACCAGCAATCAGCAAAAACGATACAGCAAAGTTGACCGCCGGTTGTGCGGCATAACCGGTCAAAGATGAAAAAGGTTGCCGCACGCCCATTAAATCGATACCGGCGTTGCAAAAAGCAGATACGGCGTGAAACAGCGACATCCATAAACCGGTTCCCAGTCCAAAATCCCGGCAAAATACCGGCGCCATAATTGCCATTCCCAGCAACTCCATCATCAGAACCATTTTAACAATAAAAGCAATCAGCCGTAAAATTCCGCTGATTTGCGGCGCATCCACGGCCTGCTGCATAACAATACGCTGCAATAAACCAATTTTTTTTCCGGAAGATATAGCAAAAAGCGTAGCTACGGTGATAACTCCGATACCTCCAGTTTGAATTAAAACCAAGATGACGATTTGTCCAAACAAGGACCAATATAAGGCCGTGTCCTGTACCACCAAACCGGTTACGCATACCGATGTAGTGGCGGTAAACAAAGCGTCGATAAACGGCGCGGATTCACCGGACGCGGTAGCCGCCGGCAACGTTAGCAGCAAGGCGCCGCATAGTATGAAACCGGCAAATGCGAAAACAATGACTTGAAACGATGCCTTTTTCGGTCTGGCTGCCAATTTAACCAACATAGGGCGCCGTCCTCCTCTCGCCGTTTTGTTCCATTATAGCCGAGGAAAGATTAAGATGGTGTAAAAGAATAGCTTACCATATTAAGAATACATTAAAATCACCCTCAAGGCAACTCTTCAATATCCATGTGCCAAAAGTAAGTTTTTCTTGTAGGCGTCTTGACAAAATACCGGTATCTGAGTATGATAGTATTAAATTTCATATGTGTTTGAGGGCCGTTTCATTTGTGCTGAGCAAGCGTGGAATGAACGGAGAATAGGGAATCCGGTTGAAATCCGGAACGGTACCGCCACTGTAAGCGTGGAGGCTGTACACAAGACGAAAGTCGGTCATTGAGAGACATCTTGAGAAGGCCGTGTGCACGCCGTAGATACGCAAGTCAGGAGACCTGCTTAAACATATAAGCTTATGACTTTCGCGTAAAAGAGAGTAAGCCCGTTGTGTAAAATCGGTCACAGCAGTTTTTTACTGCTGTGACCTTTTCTTTTATGCAACCGATTCCATACAACAGGGGAACGTATATCCTCTTGCTCACGAGGAAACGATATCCTCTTCATAGGCTTATGCAAATCGGCTTGCGCTGCATCCATAGCACAGGCTTATCAACCTTGGGCAGAAAGGCGGTTGACGGATTCCCTAAAACGTTTTTCGGCTATGCGATCTTTTCTCCATGGAGAAAAGCAATCAAATAGACAAACAATTTTAGGAGGGTCAAACATGAACATGGTCAAACAATCGCTGCTTATTCCCCTAACACTTAGCTTGCTGCTAGGCCTTACGGCGCTGGCAGGCTGTACGCCCAACGAATCTTCCTCCAACGAGGCTGGTTCGTCCGCCCAAACCGGCGGAACGGAAAGCGGCGAAAGCGGCGACGAAACCAAACCGGTGCTGTTGGCGGTCAGTTTTGGCAGCAGCTACAACGAAACCCGGGATCTTACTATCGGCGCCATTGAAACCGCTTTGCAGGAAGCCTATCCAGATTATGAAGTACGGCGGGCTTTTACCAGCCAAACCATTATTGATATTCTGAAAGAACGGGAAAATTTGCAAATCGATAACGTCACCGAAGCGATGGAACGGCTGATTGCCGACGGAGTGAAAGAAGTGGTCATACAACCCACGCATATCATGTCCGGTTATGAATACGACGATATCGTCAAAGAAGTTTCCGCTTATGCCAGCCGCTTTCAAAAACTGCAAATCGGCGCGCCGCTGCTGTCGCAAGACGCCGATTATGATGCCTTGATTCAGGTGTTGACCAGGGAAACCGCCGCCTATAATAACGGCGATACGGCTATCGTGTTTATGGGACATGGTACGGAACATGAGGCCAACGCCGTATATAGCACACTGCAGCAAAAGATCACCGCCGCCGGTTATGATCATTATTTCATCGGCACGGTGGAAGCTACGCCAACGCTTGAGGATGTGCTGGCTTTGGTGCAAGATTCCGGCGCCACCAAAGTGCTATTAACGCCTTTAATGATCGTGGCAGGCGACCATGCTACCAATGATATGGCGGGGGATGAAGCAGATTCCTGGAAAAGCGTGTTTACCAATGCCGGCTATCAAGTGGAATGTCTATTAAAAGGCTTGGGTGAATATCAAGGGATTCAACAAATGATTATTGACCACGCCGGCGACGCCATGAACGGCGGCAACGCCGTGAGCAACGTAGATACCGCAAACCTGAGGCAGTCTTTGACTGCCTCGCAAATTGCCGACGGAACCTATGAAATCGCCGTGGAGTCCAGTTCTTCCATGTTTCGCATCGTTAAATGCGTGCTACATGTGGCAGACGGCGCCATGTCTGCCACAATCACCATGAGCGGCGATGGATATGACAAAGTCTATCCCGGAACCGGAGAGGAAGCCTTGGCAGCTTCCTCCGACGATTATATTCCAGCCGTTTTAGACGGCGAAGGCGCCGTTACCTTTGCCCTGCCGTTAGATGCGTTAAACACGGAAACAGACTGCGCAGCCTGGAGCATCAACAAAGAAAAATGGTATGACCGTACTTTAGTATTTTTATCTGACGCCATCCCAACCGATGCCGTGAAAGCACAGTAAAATAATGGGGTGGGATGCTATGAAAAAAAACTTTTTGTTATCATTCATCTGTTTGTTAATCGGCATAGTCTTATGCGGTTGTGGAACGCAAGCCTTGACCGACGGCATTTATTCCATAGAGGTATCTTTATCCGGCGGTTCCGGCCGGGCCAGCATAGACTCTCCTGCCCTACTAACCATAGACGGAGAAACAAAAATCGCCACCATCGTATGGAGTAGTCCCTTCTACGAATATATGCTGGTTGACGATATACGATATGACCCTGTGCAAACCGATGGCAACGCTACATTCGAAATCCCCATAGTTTTGGATACGGATATGGCGGTCAGCGCCTCTACCATCGCCATGAGTCAACCGCATTTGGTGGAATATACGCTATACTTTGACAGCGCCACCGCCAAAATCGCCAAAGGAGAAGAACTATGAAAAAACGCAACTTCGCCGCCGGCGTCGCCGTTGTTTCGCTTCTTCTCTGCCTAGGCGCTTGCCATGAAACGGAAAGCGTCTCCGGTCTGGGTAACGGTTGGCAGCCGGTAGATCAACTGGAATTGGACTTTGCCACGGAATTTGCCGTGGATTATTATGCAGACGGCTATAAGCTGATCACTCTGGGAGATGGTAGCCGCTTCCTGATCATCCCGGAAAATTGCCAGGCGCCGGCAGGAATCGCCAAAGATATCACCCTGTTATATCAGCCTATCGAAAACATTTATTTGGCGGCTACGGCCAGCATGTGCCTATTCGATGCTTTAGACTGTCTGGATTCCATTCGCCTTTCTGGCTCTCAGGCAGATGCCTGGTATATTGAAAACGCCAAAACTGCCATGGAAGAAGGGCGTATTCTCTTTGCTGGTAAATACAGCGAACCGGATTATGAGATGATTGTAAATTACGATTGCCCCCTGGCTGTGGAATCCACCATGATAGGCCATGCTTCTGATGTAAAAGATAAACTGGAAGAACTGGGGGTAGCGGTTTTGATCGACCAGGCCAGCAATGAATCCCATCCACTGGGACGCACAGAATGGATTAAGCTATACGGCGCTCTTTTTAATAAGGAAGATTTAGCCGATGAACTGTTCGCGCAACAGAAGGAATACATCAACGAAGCCAATACCGAAACTACTGGTAAAACCGTAGCATTTTTTCATATCAGTTCCTCCGGATATGTGGTTGCACGAAAAAGCGGCGACTATGTCAGCAAAATGATTGATCTAGCCGGCGGAACCTATGTTTTTGATAATTTAGGCGATCCGGAAAACAATTCTTCCACTGTGACAATTGAAATGGAAACATTTTTTGCCACGGCAAAAGAAGCCGATATCATAATTTATAACAGTACCATTGGCGGCGAAATCGCTAGCCTGGAAGACCTTCTACAAAAAAATCAGCTTTTGGCAGAAATGAAAGCAGTAAAAAACGGCAATGTCTGGTGTACCAATCAAAATATGTATCAGGAAATAACGCAATTGGGTAAAATGATTGAAAGCTTTCATCTGATTTTTTCAGGAGAGGCGGACAATTTGGAAGAAGTTCCCTATTTATATCGATTGCGTTGATAAATTGCCGCTATTTCAGCGGCAATTTTCCGTTCTCAGCAACAGAACTATCTGAATGTATACATAGAAAGGCCATTTATGAAAACAAAAAATACAACTTTGCCTCTAGACAACTCCCCTGTTCTACGTTTTGGCAATACTGGCGTTTTTTTAATGGTAATGGTATTGCTGCTAGCCTGTCTGCTTATGGGGCTTATGCTAAACGTCAATATCGGCTCTGTTTCCATATCCGCCGGGGAAGTTTTTCATATGTTAATACAAGGAATTCGCTATGGAATCGCCAATCTTTTTACAAATGGGGCCTATGGGCAGGCGCTACAGAATGAAATCAACGCCGCTACGGAAAGCCAAATCCTCTTCAGCATTCGCATTCCCCGTATGCTGTTGGCGGCAGTCCTTGGCGGGGCATTATCGATTTCCGGTTATTTGTTGCAGGTGTTTTTCCGAAATCCCATTGCTGGACCTTTTGAACTGGGAATCTCTTCTGGCGCCAAAATGGTGGTAGGCGTGACTTTAATTTTTCTGGCGCAATACCTGGGCAATATCAGCTCGCTAACCTTAATACTGGCCGCTTTTCTCGGCTCTTTGCTAATTACCTGTGTAGTACTGCTGTTTTCGCAAAGAGTGCAAAATATGTCGATGCTTCTGGTCATCGGCATTATGGTTGGCTATATTTGCAGCGCCGTTACGGACTTTTGTATCACCTTTGCCGATGATCATGATATCGTCAATTTAACCAATTGGTCCATGGGGTCTTTTTCCGGCGCCAACTGGGATCATGTAAAAATAGCAGTTTGTATTTGCCTGTTTGGCCTGGCCGCGGCCAGCCTGTCTGCCAAATCCATCAGCGCCTACGCCTTGGGGGAAACCTATGCCAAAAGCATGGGAATCAATGTCAAACTGTTTCGTTTGGTGTTAATCCTCATTTCCAGCATTCTTTCCGCTTGCGTTACTGCCTTTGCCGGACCGATCTCCTTTGTCGGCGTGGCGGTGCCCCATATCACCAGAACTCTTTTGAAAACCTCCAAACCACTGTATATGATACCAGCTACCTTCTTATGCGGCGCGGTATTTTGCGTATTCTGCGATTTGCTGGCAAGAACCGTATTCGCACCTACGGAATTAAAAATCGGTACGGTAACCTCCGTTTTTGGCGCTCCCATTGTAATTTATATGATGGTCAACCGGAAAAAAATGGAGGGGGTATAAACAACAGCTATGGAGCGATATGTAAACATAGATAATTTATCCGTAGGTTACGATGGAAAAGTCTTAATTCATGATATCAATCTCCAACTGGACAAAGGCTTGATCTTAACATTGATCGGGCCCAACGGCGCCGGTAAATCCACCATTTTAAAAACCCTGGCCCGCCATTTACAAGCCCTGGGCGGCGCCGTCTATATCGGCGGGCAAAAAATTTCCGCCTGGTCGGCAAAAGAAATGGCCAGGCAAATGGCAGTGGTTCTGACAGAACGAGTACGTTTAGAGTTAACCACCTGCGCGGAAGTGGTAGCAATGGGGCGACACCCCTATACCAATCTTCTGGGCAAACTTACCCCAGAAGACATAACTGCCGTAGCGGAAGCTTTGGAAAGGGTGCATGCCATGGATTTGGCTAATCGAGATTTTGCCACCCTTTCCGATGGACAGCGGCAACGGGTTATGTTGGCCCGGGCCATATGCCAACAACCGGATATTATTGTTTTAGATGAACCTACCGCTTATCTGGACATCCGTCACAAAATAGAAATATTGGACATTCTGCGCAATATGGCACAGGAAAAACAGATTACCGTAGTTATGTCTCTGCACGAAATTGATTTGGCCATGAAAGTATCGGATTATCTTCTGTGCGTAAAAGGGGAAACCATTACGGCATTTGGCACACCGGAACAAATTTTGCAGCAATATTCCATAGAAAAATTGTTTGATTTACAAACTGGTTGCTATAATCCATTTTTTGGCAGTGTGGAATTGTCAAAACCTTGCGGCAAACCGCAATTGTTCGTAATTGCCGGCGGCGGATATGGCGTCTCATTTTATCGCGGATTACAAAAACGTCGTATACCTTTTGCCACTGGCGTATTGTTTGAAAATGATATAGACTATCAGGTAGCAAAAACATTAAGCGATTGTGTTGTCTCCACCCCTGCTTTTACGCCAATGAAAGAGGAACAATATAATTATGCAGCCCAACTCTTGCTGGATTGTCCTGCTGTTGTGGATGCTGGCGCCCCGATAGGTGCACTTAACCAAATCAATACCCGTTTGCTATCTTTGGCCAGAGAAAAACAAATTCCAATTTTAACGCAATTATCCTAAAAAGGAGTTGATTTGATACATGCAAAAAACCATTCCCCGGGTGTTGTTGGCTGGCACCAACAGCAATTGCGGCAAAACTACCGTAACATGCGCCATTTTACAGGCATTGATTAATCGTGGATTGCAGGTTGGCGCCTGTAAATGCGGACCGGACTATATTGACCCCATGTTTCATAGCCGTATCATTGGCGCCAAAAGCGCCAATTTGGATTTATTCTTTTTCCAGGAAAACACAGCCCGCTACTTGCTAGCCAAAAACGGTGCGGATTGTCATATCAGCATCATCGAAGGCGTAATGGGATTTTATGACGGCATATCCGCTGTGGGCACAGAAGCTAGCTCTTATCACCTGGCTCAGGCTACCGATGCGCCAGTGGTATTGGTGGTGAATAGCGCCGGGGCTTCCTTATCCGTTTTGGCAACGATTCATGGATTTTTGCATCTTTTCCCCAACAATCATATACAAGGGGTAATTTTAAACCAATGCTTTCCCACTTTGTATCAAAGACTGGCGGAAGCAATTCACCAGCAATTTGGTGGTCGGGTAAAGCCTTTGGGATATTTGCCGCGACTAAAAGATTGCCAACTGGAAAGCCGGCACCTGGGTTTGGTAACTGCAGCAGAGGTAGAAAATCTCAAGGAAAAAATGCAAATTTTGGCAGAACAAGCAGAAAAAACTATTGATTTAGATGGTTTATTAACTCTTGCAGGCCATGCCAATGCTCTGAGCTATGAGCCAATTGTTTTGCCCCGATTTAATGAACCGATACGTGTTGCCGTGGCCAAAGACCGTGCCTTTTGCTTTTACTATGAAGACAGTTTGGATTTGCTGCGGGAGCTTGGCGCCGAATTGGTTTCCTTCAGCCCCCTGGAAGACATAACATTACCCGCCAATATTCATGGTCTATATCTTGGCGGCGGCTATCCAGAGCTGTATGCGCAAAAACTTAGCACAAACCAATCCATGCTACGCAGCATTGCTCAAGCTTTGCAACAAAAATTACCCTGCATTGCAGAATGTGGCGGCTTTATGTATTTAACGGAAGCGATAGGAGCCTATCCTATGGTGGGGCATTTGCCGGGGAAATCCCATGATGCAGGGAAACTGACCCGTTTCGGCTATGTGACCTTACGTGCCAAAAAGGATTGCCTGATTTGTCAAGCCGGTGAAGAAATTCCCGGTCATGAATTCCACCATTGGGACAGCGAAAATACCGGACATGATTTTCTTGCCACCCGCCCTAACGGCGATGCATGGGATTGCGTTTTTGCCAATTCACATCTATATGCCGGATATCCTCATTTCCATTTTTATGCCAACCCAGATTTTGCTACCCATTTTTATCAAAATTGTTTGAAGGAGAAACATCGCCATGATTGAAAAAATTACCCCCGGAGAAATTGAACAACGCAGTTTTGAAATTATCAGCCAATTATTGGGCGACAAAAAAATAGCAGCGGAAAATGAATTGGTGGTGAAACGGGTAATCCATACCACAGCGGATTTTGATTATGCGGATAACCTGATTTTTTCTCCCCATGCGGTAGAGGAAGGAATTGCTGCTTTACGCTCCGGTTGTGATATCATTACCGATACCCAAATGGCGAAAGCCGGCATCAATAAAAAAATTGTGGAAAAACTAGGCGGACAGGTACATTGTTTTATTGCGGATGCGGATGTAGCAGCGGAAGCCAAAGAACGTAACGTTACCCGGGCCACGGTTTCCATGGAAAAAGCCGCCGCTTTGGCCAAACCGTGTATTTTCGCCATTGGCAATGCGCCTACCGCTTTGTTGAGTTTGGAACAACTGATACGGCAAGGAAAATTAACGCCGGCGCTTATTATTGGCGTGCCGGTAGGTTTTGTTAATGTGGTGGAAAGCAAAGAGCGGATTTTGGCCATGGATGTTCCCTATATTGTTGCCAAAGGACGCAAAGGCGGCAGCAATGTAGCAGCAGCCATCTGCAACGCCATGCTGTACCAAATTATGCGGTGAAGCGGCTATGGATGAATTCATAATCAAAGGTGGAAAACGATTGCGTTTGGGCTATACCACCGGCAGCTGCGCCGCTGCCGCAGCAAAAGCCGCCGCTTGGATGCTGCTAACCGGCTCAACCAAAGAACAGGTATCTTTGCTGACGCCAAAAGGTATTCTCCTACAATTAAAAGTTTTGGATATTCACAAGCAAGAACAAATGGTTTCCTGCGCCATTGCCAAAGATGGCGGAGACGATCCGGACATAACCACTGGCGCCCATATTGTGGCCAGCGTATCCTTTTCTGATAGGGATGGCATACAAATCGACGGTGGTATAGGCGTGGGACGGGTAATGAAACTAGGCTTAGATCAACCGGTTGGCGCGGCTGCCATCAATACCGTTCCACGCAAAATGATTCAAGAAAACGTAGCGGAAGTTTGCCGCACCCTGGATTATAACGGCGGTCTTTCGGTTATTATTTCCGTACCCCAAGGTAAAGAGCTGGCAAAAAAGACTTTTAATCCCCGTTTGGGTATTATCGGCGGTATTTCTATTCTCGGTACCAGCGGCATTGTGGAACCCATGAGCGAACAGGCTTTGGTAGATACCATTTCCGTAGAGCTGAAACAACGTTATGCCAATGGCGCAACTTATGCACTACTGACACCTGGCAATTACGGTACAGATTTTATCCGCATGGGATTGGCCTTAAACCCAGAACAGGCAGTACAATCAGCCAATTTTATTGGCGATGCCTTAGATCTGTGTAAAGAAATTGGCTTTCGTGGAGTTCTTTTGGTGGGGCATATTGGCAAATTGGTAAAAATTGCCGGCGGCATGATGAATACCCATTCCAAATACGGCGATTGCCGTATGGAAATTTTAGCTGCTCATGGGGCTGCTTGCGGCATATATGCCAACGACGCAGCAGAAATTCTCAACTGTGTTGCCTGCGATGATGCTTTACGGATTCTGCAACAAACAGGCCTGTTTACCCCAACTATTGAAAGAATTGTGGCGGCTGTGGAGGAACATTTGCAACGTCGAGGGGAACCTATGGAAACCGGGGTGATTATTTTTTCAAAAAAATATGGTATACTAGGACAAACCGCCAATGCCAATCATCTATTAAGACAATTTATGGAGGAATGACACATGATACACTTTGTAGGCGCCGGCAGCGGCGCGGTTGATTTGATTACGGTAAGAGGGGCCCGTCTTTTACAGGAAGCTGATGTGGTAATATATGCCGGATCTTTGGTAAATCCGCAGCTCCTCTCCTATACAAAAAGCGGTTGTGAAATACATAATAGCGCCCAAATGACACTGGAACAAGTGTTGGACGTGATGAAGGCGGCGGAAGCAAAAGGTCAAAACGTCGTACGGCTGCATACCGGTGACAGCAGTATTTATGGAGCCGTCAAAGAACAATTTGCCGAATTGGATAAGCTATCCATAGCCTACGACGTATGCCCAGGAGTAAGCTCATTTTGTGGCGCCGCTGCCGCACTAAAAACAGAATACACCGCGCCAGACGTCAGCCAAACAGTAATCATCACCCGTAGTGCTGGTAAAACTCCTGTTCCAGAACGGGAATCCATTCGTTCTTTGGCAACACATCAGGCTACCATGGTTCTGTTTTTAAGTACATCGCTTACAAAAGAACTGCAAGAGGATTTGCTGGCGGGAGGATATGATAAAGATACGCCGGTTGCTGTGGTATATAAAGCCACCTGGCCGGAACAAAAAATCTTCCACTGCACGGTTGGCACTTTGCATGAAACAGTAACCAAAAACCAATTGACTAAAACTTCCTTGATTATTGTCGGCAATTGCATGGGCGATCACTATCTGCGTTCCATGTTATATCATCCCGGATTCAGCACGGAATACCGGGAGGCTACGGAATGAACGTAGCTATATTTGCCTACAGCCGGCAGGGTTGCAAAACCGCTCAGCGAATTTTTTCTTTTTTTGCGGAAGATCATGTACGCGCATTTACCGTGGAAAGATTATTGCTGCCGGGATTTCAGGTCATTGGCAAACCGGAAAAAGATTTTTATGGAAACTGTTTTACCTGGGCAGACGCTATGATTTTTGTAGGCGCTTGCGGTATTGCCGTACGCCAGATTGCGCCGCATATTCGAGATAAACGCACGGACCCAGCTACAGTGGTTATAGATGAACTGGCAGGTTTTGTCATTCCGTTGCTGGCAGGCCATATTGGCGGCGCCAATGATTTAGCCAGGCGCCTGGCGGCCTATTTGGGAGCCATTGCCACCATCACCACAGCAACGGATATCAACCGTCGTTTTTCAGTGGATACATGGGCAACCAAACATGGTTTTATCATCGACCGTATGGATCTGGCCAAAACCGTTTCCGCAACGATTTTAGAAAGAGATGTGGCGTTTTGCTGCGATTTTTCCGTGGCCACCGCCTATCCCAACGGCCTTGTCTGCCAAAATAGCGGTGATGTAGGGATTTATATTGGTTACTACAAAAAAAAGCCCTTCCAGCAAACATTGCGTATTATTCCGCCCATTCTACATCTGGGCATCGGTTGCCGGCGGGGCGTTTCCGCCGCCGCCATCGCCTATGCGGTAGAGCAAACATTGGAACGGCATGCAATCGATATACGAGGCGTAAAACAGGTTGCCTCGATTCAATTAAAAGCCGATGAACAAGGCTTATTGGAATATTGCCGGCAAAACGGCTTGCCCCTTGCTTTTTACTCCAAGGAACAACTGCTACAAATCCAAGGAGATTTTTCGTCTTCCCCTTTTGTTCATTCCATAACCGGCGTAGATACCGTTTGCGAACGGGCGGCCATGGTAGGCGCCGCGGATTTGATTGTTGCCAAAACGGCAATACAGGGGGTAACCATCGCCATAGCGGCAGAAAATTTGGAGGTGTACTTTGAATAAATTATTTGTTGTGGGCATTGGCCCGGGAAATGCTGAATCCATGACGATTCGGGCTGACAAAGCCCTTCGTTCCTGCGATATTATAATTGGTTATCATGTTTATGTGGATTTAATCAAAGATTTGTATCCCGATAAAACTTTTATGACCACACCAATGACCAAAGAAGCACAACGCTGTCAAATTGCTTTGGATCAGGCGGCGGCAGGTAAAACCACAGCCATGATTTGTTCAGGAGACAGCGGTATCTATGGGATGGCTTCCCTGATTTATCAACTGCGGGGAGAAAAACAAGAACCTCAAATCGAGGTTATCCCTGGTCTTACCGCTGCCTGCAGCGGCGGCGCATTGTTGGGCGCTCCTTTGACTCATGATTTTGCCGTCATTAGCCTAAGCGACCGTTTAACCCCTTGGGATAAAATTCAACAACGACTGGAAGCCGCTGCTCAGGCAGACTTGTCCATAGTTTTATACAATCCCGCCAGTCATGGCAGACCGGATCATTTGCGCCATGCCTGTGATATTTTACTACGCCATTTGCCCGGCCAACGAATCTGTGGCATATGCAGAAATATTGGCCGTCCGGGAGAGAGCATAGCCATCCTAACATTGGAAGAACTGCGAAATGCAGATGTAGATATGTTTTGCACCGTTTTTATTGGCAATGCCAGCACCTTGGCCTTGGGAAACAAAATGATTACGCCCAGAGGATACCGCGATGTATAAATTTTGCTTATTTGCCGGCACTAAGGAAGGCCGGACTTTAACAGAATTTCTCTCCACGCAACCGGTTGCCCTTACCGTCTGCGTGGCTACAGCATATGGGGAAGCTTATTTGCCTGACAGCAAAAATCTAACCGTTTTGACCGGACCATTGGAGCTGCTAGATATTCAGAATTTATTGGCTGAAAACAGCTTTGATCTGGTAATTGACGCCACCCATCCCTATGCCTCCCAAATTACCGAAAACATTCAGACAGCTTGTCGTAAGCTGCAAAACAAATATCTGCGTCTACTGCGAGAAGCAGGAGAAGCCCCGGCTGGAACCGTTTTTGTAGCCGATATTGAAGAAGCCATTGGCTATTTAAGCGCCAAGCAAGGCAATATTCTGCTAACAACCGGCAGCAAGGATTTAAAACACTATGCACAAATTGACAATTTTGCGCAAAGGGTATATGCCCGAGTCTTACCGATGGAAACATCTTTGACCGCCTGCCGTGATACCGGGCTCAAACCAGACCATATCATTGCCATGCAAGGGCCGTTTTCCAAAGAAATGAATGTAGCTATGCTGCAATCTTTGAACTGCAATTATCTGGTAACCAAAGACTGCGGGCTTGCCGGCGGCTTTGCCGAAAAAGCAGCGGCAGCAATGGAAACCGGCGCGGAGTTAATCGTAATTGGCCGTCCTAAACAAGAAACAGGGTTATCTTATAACCAGATGATACAAAGATTATGGACAGATTTTCAACTTTCCCCTATGCCTCATATTACCATTGTTGGAATCGGACCGGGCAATGCCAATGCCGTTACCAAAGAAGTTGCACAGGCAATTGAACAAGCTGATTGTCTGATCGGAGCCAAACGCATGCTGCAAGCCAAAGCCCATCCCGGACAAACCTTATTTGCAGCGGTTGCTCCGGATATCATTGCCGACTATATTGAAAAGCATATCGGTTTTCAGCGTTTTACCGTGATTATGTCCGGAGATACCGGTTTCTTCAGCGGTGCAAAAAAATTGCTGCCTCTGCTAAAAAATTATCAGGTAAACGTCTTGCCCGGCCTAAGTTCTCTGGTTTACTTATGCGCCCGCCTGCAAACCTCTTATGAGGATGTGCTACCTGTCAGCATTCATGGCCGAGATCATGATATCATACCGGATATTCGTGCCAATCCCCGGGTATTTGCTTTGGTTGGCGGAGAACATGGCGTTCAGGACTTATGCCATGCTTTGGCAAATGCCGGTTTGGGCCATGTCCGCCTCAGCGTCGGGCAACGTTTGAGCTACCCGCAAGAAAAAATTATCACCGGTACCGCCGCCGAACTGGCCCAGGGAAGCTATGACCCGTTAAGCGTTGTCCTGATCGAAAATCCACAACCCGATGCCGTGGTAACCCATGGTCTGCCGGATCAGGCCTTTCAACGGGGCAGCAGCGAAAAAGGGATGATTCCCATGACCAAAAGCGAAGTACGCTCCGTATGTTTATCCAAGCTACAGCTCACGCAGGCAGCAATATGTTGGGATATTGGCGCAGGAACCGGCTCCGTCACAATTGAAATGGCCCTGCAATCTAAACGTGGTCATGTTTATGCAGTGGAACAAAATGAGAAAGCCATCGATTTGCTACAACAAAATCAACAGCTGTTTTCTGCAAACAACATCAGTATCCTCCACGGCCGCGCACCAGAAGCTTGTCAAAATTTACCTACCCCCACCCATGTATTCATAGGCGGTAGCTCCGGCAACATGTCGCAAATCATTGACTTGGTGTTGACCAAAAATCCGCAAGCACGTATTGTAGCCACAGCGGTTACCCTGGAATCCATTGCTGCGCTAACCGCTTGTTTAGCAGAGTTTTCTTTTTCGGCAACCGATGTGGTGTGTTTAAATGTGGCCTATGGTAAAACTGCCGGCGCATATCATTTAATGACAGCGCAAAATCCGGTTTATATCTTTACTATGCAAGGCGCAGGCACAACCGCCAACAGCGACAGTGGACAAAACGGCAAACAATACCCCCTGTTCAAATCATGCTCCAACTCCCCTCATCAATAGAATAGCTAACCAAGGGATTGGCGGGAGCATAAAATATAAAGCAATGGAAAAAGGAGTAACTATGGCAAAAAATATAATGATTCAAGGCACCATGTCCAATGCAGGAAAAAGTTTGCTAACCGCCGGTTTATGCCGTATATTCAAACAGGACGGCTATCGGGTCGCCCCCTTTAAAAGTCAGAATATGGCGTTAAACTCCTTTGTCACGAAAGACGGTGGTGAAATGGGACGCGCCCAAGTAGCGCAAGCGGAAGCAGCAGGCTTATTACCGGATGTAAGAATGAACCCCATTCTTTTAAAACCCACCACCGACGTGGGCAGCCAAGTAATCGTCAACGGCCAAGTGCAAGGCAATATGACGGCGGAAGAATACTATCGCCGCAAACAGGACTATGTTCCCGCCATTTTACAAGCCTACGAAAGCCTAAACACCGCTTTTGATATTATCGTAATCGAAGGCGCCGGCAGCCCTGCGGAAATCAATCTAAAAGAAGATGATATTGTCAATATGGGGCTGGCGGAAATGGTTGACGCCCCGGTTTTGTTGGTGGGAGATATTGATCGTGGCGGCGTTTTTGCTCAGCTTTATGGTACTATCGCCCTAATGACAGAAGCAGAACGCCGGCGTATCAAAGGAACCATCGTTAATAAATTCCGTGGACAACGGCAAATTTTGCAACCTGGTCTGGAAAAATTAGCAGAATTATGTGGGGTACCAGTATTGGGAGTTATTCCCTATACCCACGTAGATATTGATGATGAAGATAGTCTAAGTGAACGGTTTACGCAAAATAAAGCCCGTAAATTGGTAGATATTGCAATCATCCGCTTACCACGCATCTCAAATTTCACCGATTTTAGTCCTTTTGAACGTTATGATAACGTGTCTGTTCGTTATGTGGAACGGGTAGCGGATCTACATAACCCGGATATGATTATCATACCCGGAACCAAAAGCACCATTGCCGATTTGATTTGGCTACGGCAAAATGGCTTGGAAGCAGCCATTCAAAAAGCGGCCGCCGCAGGAAAAATTATTTTTGGTATTTGCGGTGGCTATCAAATGCTGGGACAAACCATCAGTGATCCCGATCAAGTGGAAGCCAGCGGCTTAACGGAAATCGCCGGTATAGGGCTTTTAAACATGGATACCGTATTTCAAGGACAAAAAGTACAACAACAGACTGCGGGCCGCTTTCATGACGTGCGCGGCGTGCTATCCTCATTGAACGGCCTAGATTATGCAGGATATGAAATCCATATGGGACGAAGCCAGGCCAAATTGCCGCCGCTTTTAGGCGATAAAACGGTATATGGCAGCTACATTCATGGTATTTTCGATGCGCCTCAAGTAGCAGATGGAGTTTTACAAGGGTTATGCCGCCATATCGGCGTCGACGAACAAGCATTACATTGTTTCGACGTGAAAGAATATAAAGAGCGGCAATATGACAAATTGGCGGATATTGTGCGCCAAGGCTTAGATATGGACTATGTCTATCGTATTTTACGTCGGGAGGTGTAAGACGTGAGAGGATTGGTACATATTTATTGCGGGGATGGCAAAGGTAAAACCACCGCCGCCGTTGGACTGGCTATCCGTGCAGCAGGAGCCGGCAAAAAAGTGCTATTTTGCCAGTTTTTTAAATCCGGCGAGTCCTCCGAAATTTTAGAGCTAAACCAACTACCCAATATAAAAACCGCCCATTGTCACACCGTTCCAGGTTTTTACTACAAAATGACGCCGGAACAGCAGCAACAAGCGCAAAAAGATTATTCTGCCATGTGTCAACAAGTATTGCAAGAGGCGAAAAATATGGATCTGTTGATTCTGGATGAAGTAATTTCCGCCTGCAGATATAATGTTGTGAATGAAAACGAACTACGCCAGTTTATTATCAATAAACCAGAACAGCTGGAATTGGTGCTTACAGGACGTAATCCTTCCCCGGAATTGTTGGAACTGGCAGACTATGTAACGGAAATGCGCAAAATCAAACATCCTTTTGACCAGGGAATTCCCGCACGACGCGGTGTGGAGTTCTAACAATTTGTCATCGTTCAAACGATGTTGTATGCAATTTTTTACAAACCACAATGCTTTCCTGTCAAAAGACCCGGCAAAAGCCGGGTCTTTTTTTATATATAGCCAAAAAGGCAATTTATCATGATAAATCCTATGATTTTTAGCAGATTGCACAAAAATTTAGCGACGTTTTGGCAAAATATGAGTAGCAGAACCGGTAATATCCCCCAGAGCTTCGTCTATCCCTTCGCTAAAAGTAGGATGGGGATAAATGGCCGCCAATGCCTGTTCCACAGTAAGCCGGTTGGCAATGGCGGTAGTCAAACCAAATACCATATCCGTAGCCCGTTCACACATCAATTGCGCCCCTAACAGGCGGCCGCTAGTAGCCTCCGCCGTTACCTGCACAAAACCTCTTTCGCCGCCAACAATGCGGGTTTTCCCATTGCCGCTCATTACATATTTGCCGCTTACTACTGTCAAACCTTGGGATTTGGCCTGCTCTGGCGTTATACCTACACTAGCAATTTCCGGGCGGCAATAAACGCAACAAGGAATGTTTTCCAAAACATATGGCGCCGGTTTGCCCACAGCCAATCTTGTCATATTTACAGCCTCGGCAGCAGCGCCATGAGCCAACTGGCTGGAACCAAAACGAACGTCGCCAATGGCGTATATACCGGGTAAAGAAGTTTGATAATGATCATCGGTAACAATTCTTCCCTGTTTCATCGTCAACTGCAGATCCGGCGCCAGCAAATCTTCTAATACCGCCCGGCGGCCTACGGCCAATATCACTGCATCCGCTTGGCAAACATGACTTTGCCCCTTGGCGCTAAAAGAGCAGAGCATTTCCTGTTCCTGGGCTATAAATTTCTCTACCTGCGCATCGGTATAAATGGCAATCCCTTGCTTTTTAAGAATCATACTTAAATTTTGACTAATAGATTTATCAAAATTGGCGAGAATTCGCGGCATACTTTCTATAATCGTCACTTCTGTTCCAAAATCATTAAAAATAGTCGCAAATTCCACACCTATTACACCGCCGCCAACGATAATCAACCGTTTGGGAATAGGCTTTTCGCCACTTAATACATCATCGCTATTCCATACCAAGGGATGATCCGCCCCTGGCAAGGATAATGAAGAGGGAGCGGAGCCGGTGGCAATAAGGATTTTATCCGCTGCCACTGTCTCATCTGCAACCATCGCCAATCCGGAAGCAAGGATACGGGCATGTTGGGAATATACCGTCACATGATTGGCCTTAAGCAAAGCGGCTACGCCTTGCCGCAATTCTTCCACTATGCTATTTTTATATTCATGTATGGCATTGAAATCAAAGCCAATCCCATCGCAATGCAGCCCCATATCCCCGCAGCGCTGCATACTTTGCAGCGTATCGCCAGCATGCAACAGGGCTTTGGTGGGAATACAACCCCGGTTCAAACAAGTGCCTCCCAAAAAAGATTGTTCGGCCAAAGCCACTTTCATATCCTGCTTGGCTGCCTGTATCGCCGCCGTATAACCACCGGGGCCGCCGCCGATAATCATCAAATCAAATTTTTCCATATCCCTTTCCTTTCTGCGTCAAAAGGCCGCCCTCCGGGGACGGCCTTTCTGGCAAGGTAATTTTCTATCAATCGCCAAATTTCAAGCGCGGGTTGCGGGCCGCGCCGACTTCATCTACACGCCCCACCGGGGTGGTTTGCGGCGCTTTATGCAAAGATTCGGGATCGCTGCACGCCCGGCGATAAATTTCTAGATAAGCTTGAGCTGCCTGATCCAAAGTTTCCTTGGATTCGGTTTCCGTAGGCTCAACCATCAATGCTTCGTGTACGATTAACGGGAAATACATGGTCGGCGGATGCATCTGATAATCCAGCAACGCTTTCGCCACATCCATGGCGGATACGCCGGTTTGTTGTTTTAATTTTTCCAAAGACATTACAAATTCATGCATGCATAAACCGTCGCAGGCCATGTCATAACTGGCGCTTAGCTGTTTCATCAGATAATTCGCATTTAATACCGACTGGCTGGCAGCGGCAGCCAAACCATCGGCGCCTAAAGTTAAAATATAGGATAATGCTTTTACGGCTACCAAAAAATTACCGTAAAACGCCTTCACATCGCCAATACTTTGCTCCGGTAAAAGCCAACCATACGTTCCATCTTCCTCTTCCATCGCCAATCTACCCGGCAGAAAAGGCGCCAAAAAGCTTTTGCAGCCCACCGGGCCGGAGCCGGGACCGCCGCCGCCATGAGGCGTGGAAAAGGTTTTATGCAGATTTAAATGTACCACGTCAAAACCCATATCGCCAGGACGTACCAAACCGACCACAGCGTTTAAGTTGGCGCCGTCATAATAGCATAAACCGCCGGCATCATGGACGATTTTGGTAATTTGTAAAATATTTTTATCAAAACGCCCCAATGTATTGGGATTGGTCAACATCAAGGCCGCGGTATCATCGCCAACTGCAGCTTGCAACAAGTCTAAATCTACATACCCTTCCTCGTCGGAAGGTACGTTGATTACGCTAAATCCGGCCATGGTAGCAGAAGCCGGATTGGTACCATGGGCAGAATCGGGAACAATAATTTTATTTCTGGCAAGTTGTCCTTGGCTGTGTAAATATGCTTTGATCAAAAGCAAGCCGGTGAATTCTCCATGGGCGCCAGCCCCTGGTTGCAAGGTAACCGCATCCATGCCGGTAATTTCCGCCAAATATTTTTGGGCTTCCGCCATCACTTGTAAGCAACCCTGAATACTGGCCAACGGTTGCAATGGATGGATATCGCAAAAACCCGGCAAGACTGCCATCGCTTCGTTTAATTTGGGATTATATTTCATGGTACAGGAACCAAGTGGATAAAATCCATCGTTGACGCCATGGCTCCGTTTGGCCAATTCTGTATAGTGACGGCTAATATCGTTTTCGGAAAGCTGTGGCAAATCCAAATCTTGCCTGCGCAAACATTCGCTAGGAATATATTGTTCAATCTCCACCGGCTTTTCCGGCAATATACTTAAGCGCCGGCCAGCACTGCTGCGTTCAAAAATCAGCATACTCATACCGTCACCTCCTGTATTCCTTGGATCAGGGCATCGATTTGCGATTCATCATTCAATTCCGTCGCACACCATAACATACCGCTGCCATCCAAAGGCAGTCCGCTTAGTATCCCTCTTTTTGCCAATTGCTCTTCCAAATATTCCGGTGACACAGGACATTCGGTAACAAATTCATGAAAAAAGGGACTTTTATAGCGTAAAGCAAACCCGGGAATGGCGCATAAGCGTTGCGCCAATATATGCGCGGCCTCCAAGCTTAAAGCCGCTGCCTGCCGCAAACCGGTTGGTCCCATAGCCGACAAATATACGGATGCGGTTAAAGCGCACAGGGCCTCGTTGGAACAAATATTGGAAGAAGCTTTTTCCCGGCGAATATGCTGTTCTCTGGCCTGTAACGTTAACACAAAGGCACGGTTGCCCCGATTATCCACAGTTTCGCCGACAATACGGCCCGGCAATTTACGCATCATGGCTTTGGAAGCAGCCATAAACCCTAAATATGGTCCGCCAAAGCTCAACGGCATACCCAAAGGTTGTCCCTCGCCTACTGCAATATCTGCTCCACATTCGCCAGGAGTCTGCAGAAGCGCCGCGGCTATCGGATTGACGCCCATAATCAGCTTTGCCTTATATTGGTGAACAATTTCAGCAATCCCAGCAACATCCTCGATTAAACCAAAATAATTGGGTTGTTGCAAATAAAAACAGGCTGCCCGTTGATCCTGAAGCAGTTCGCTCAATGCCTTTTTATCTACTAAACCATTACGCAACGGCGCCACAACCAATTCCATACCAGCACCGTCGCAATAGGTCTTGCATACCTGAATCACTCCAGGCGGCGCAGAAGCGGCAAGAATGGCCAAAGGCTTTTTCTTATCCCAACACATCGCCAAAGCCTCGGCAGCGGCGGTGGCCCCGTCATATACGGAAGCGTTGGCAGCATCCATACCGGTAAGGCGGCAAATCATCGTTTGATACTCAAAGATTGCCTGCAATATGCCCTGGCTAATTTCCGCCTGATAGGGGGTATAAGCGGTAACAAACTCTTCTTTGGCAACAACGTTTTTTACAATAGCCGGAATATAATGGCGGTATGCGCCGGCGCCGCGGAAAACGGCGGAAAAAACCTGATTCTTTTCTGCCATACCACGCATGGCTTTTTCCGTTTCCCATTCGCTTTGGCCTTGCGGAATATTGACTTGCTCCAATAGCATTTCCTCAGGTACATCGGCAAACAGTTCTTTGGCAGAGGAAAGCCCCAATGCTTGCAGCATTTGTTGCTGTCCCGCCGAATCCACCGGTAAATAACCGCCCATATTACGCCTCCTCTTGCTCCTTACAATACGCTTCATATGCATCGGCGGAAAGCAATTCCACCGTATCGCCTATATTTTCCAATTCCACAATCCAGGCGGCATAGGGGTCGGTATTCAACAATTCTGGTGCATCGGCCAATTCTTCGTTTACGGCGCAAATATCGCCGCTTACCGGGCTATAAATATCGGAAACCGCTTTCACCGACTCGAAATCGGTAAGGGTTTCTTCCGCCGTCACGCTATTGCCTACTTCTGGCAAAGTAATAAATACGATATCGCCCATTTGGTTTTGGGCAAAATCGGTGATACCAACTTTGGCTTTTGTGCCTTCATCGTATAATTTGACCCATTCATGGGACTTGGTGTATTGCAGATCTTGTGGAATGCGCATAGTCGTATCCTCCCCAAATATAAATATAAATATATATATAATTTCTATCCCACCGTTAACACATCGTTTGGACTCTGGTAAAATAACTTATTTATTGCGGCTATACAAAGGCAGGGGTACGATTTCCGCTGCCACATGGCGGCCTCTTACTTCCACCGTCACCTGCCTGCCAGTTTCGGCATACGCGGAATCTACTAGCGCCATGGCGTAGGCCCCGTTTAAGTAGGGCAAATGGGTTCCCGAGGTGGTATAGCCAATCTGCCTATCGCCGGCAAACACCGGTTGATGTTCTCGCGCTATGCCGCGACCGGTAATTTTTAGTCCTACCCGTTTCCGTTTTGGCAAACCTTTGGCCAAAATAGCGTCTCGCCCGATAAAATCCTTATTCGTTTTCACGGCAAAGTCCAAACCCGTTTCCAAAGGATCCACGGTTTCGTCCATTTCATGGCCATATAAAGGCATCGCCGCTTCCAAACGGAGAGTATCCCTGGCTCCCAGGCCGCAAGGAAGCAAACCATAGTCCTTGCCGGCTTCCAGCAATTGATTCCACAGCTGCGGCGCATATTGGTTCTCCACATAAATCTCATAACCTTTTTCCCCGGTATAGCCGGTTTGCGAAACCAGGCAGGAAATCCCGGCTACTGATACGTTTTCCCGAAAACTATAATATTTTTGGGGAATATTTGCCTCATCAGTCAGTTTGCGCAAAATATCATCCGATTTAGGTCCCTGCAAGGCAATTTGCGCTACTTGATCGGAAATATCGGCAAAAGTAACCTCTCCAAATAAATGTTCTTGCATCCAAGCCACATCTTTATGCCGATTACCAGCATTCACCACCACCAAAAAGGATTCCGGTCCCCGGCGATACACCAACAAATCATCTAATATACCGCCGTTTTCATTACACATCGGGCTATAACGAACCCGACCTTCTGCCAAATTGGTAAAATCGTTGGTCAATAGACGGTTTAAATTGGCCAGTGCATCCTTACCCGTATAGGTAACTTCTCCCATATGGGATACGTCGAATAAACCGGCGGCTGTTCGCACCGCCATGTGTTCAGCAATGACACCAGCAGGATACTGTACCGGCAACAAATAACCGGCAAAAGGCACAATTTTTCCTTGTAAAGCCACATGACAATCATATAGCGGCGTTTTTGCTTCCATAAGGACTCTCCCTTCGCTAAAAAAGCGCATTATCGGCAATGCGCCTTATATTCAGCCCTGGCATGCCTTGTCCAACAATGGCATGAAATCCAGTTGAAGAATATTGTTTTTTTAATTATATGAGAATCTACAATCCATTGTCAATAGAAGAAATGACTTTCTATTTCTCTGTGCAATATTGGCGATTACGGAAAAAAGGCCTGTTTTTTATCTGATTATGCTAGTCATATCGCCGCTGGCTTGCAGCAATTCTTCTATCACAAACAAAAAGGGCATATATACGTGAACTTGAGGAAATCTTTGTTGTAACTAAGGATTTATGTTTCCTTCCATTGATTTAAATTAATTTTGTGATATACTTTAATGTGAGGGTGTATTCTTCAATTCTTAATTTAAGCTGAGGCGTTATGAATAATCAAGCACTGAACGTAGCCATTCTTATTCCAGCGTTTAATCCGCCGCCAGCGCTGGTAGAATACGTGGATCAATTGATTGAATCCGGCGCGCAACGGATTTTAATCGTCAACGACGGCAGCGCCCCCACATATAAACAAACTTTTGCCCGGCTAGCGGAACGGCCATGTTGCACCATCCTACATCATGAAAGTAACAAAGGGAAAGGCGAGGCTTTAAAAACCGGCTTTCGTTATTATTTGCAAAATTATAAAGATGATTTTCGCGGCATAGTTATGGCCGATGCCGACGGCCAACATCGTATAGAAGATATTCTACATATTGAATCGCTACTGGAAGCGGATGCCGATGAAATTATACTTGGTTGTCGTAATTTTGATTTACCAGAAGTGCCAGGCCGCAGCCGTTTTGGCAATGGCCTATCCGGCGCTGTATTTCGATTCTTGTATGGAGGCCATTTAACGGATACGCAAACCGGTTTGCGCGGTATACCTAATAAACAATTGCCCTGGATCAGCCAATTACCTGGCAGTCGGTTTGAATATGAAATCAATATGCTGATTTATTGCCGCAAACGCAATGTGGCCTTACGCGAAGTACCGATTTCCACCATTTATTTTGACAATAACGCTGGTTCGCATTTTCGCACTTTCCGGGATGTAAAGCCAATATTTTTTGCCCTGCTATCTGGCTTGTTTGAATATGCTTTTTCCGCCGTTTGCAGCGGCGTGGTAGATCTCGGCATATTTTTACTAGTAAACGATTATCTCTCCGACTTACCTAATAGCGCTTTACGTTTGGCCATATCACTAAGCATAGCGCGAATTTGCTCTTCCATCCCCAACTATCTCATTAATCGCCGCATAGTATTCCTTTCCCATCGAAAAAAGCGTAGCTCAGCGCCTCGATACTATTGCTTGTGGTTGTCTCAGTTACTGGTAGCTTGGCTGCTGGTATTTATTGGTGAAAGCACGCTTCCTTTGCATGTGGGCTGGATTAAAATTTTCGTCGATTGTATCTTAGTCATTATTAGCTATCAAATCCAACTACATTGGGTTTTTGCCAAACCGGATGCAGAAAGATCGGTGGCCTGTTCATGAAGGAATACGGAAACTTTTTCAGGTTTTGTCGCAGAATCGCTCGAATCACAGGGCGAAAATATCAAGTGTATTCCATACAGGAACCGCCAAACGGCTGCCTATTCATATGTCGCCATTTGAATATGCAAGGACCTTTGGCTACTTTGATTTGGTTGCCATATCTTACTCGGCCATGGATACTTTCTATCCTTTGCCAAAAAGAAAGCGCTTATGCCCATTATTGCCGGTATACATTTACCCAGCGTTATGGCTGGCCTCTTCCCGTGGCAAAACTGGTAGCTTATCCCTTGGCTGCGTTTATGGGCAGAATTACCAAAGATTTAGGAGCCATACCCGTTCATCGGGACAGAGAATCCTTTAAAACCATCAGCCAAAGTCTAAAAGCCCTATTGGCAAAGGATAACCTGATTCTTTATCCGGATGTCGCCTACGATCAACGGGGAGAAATAGGTGAAGTATATCGTGGATTTCTGTTACTGGAAAAGTATTTTTATCCCCGCAGCGGCCAGCATTTGCCTTTTGTACCAATACATATTGAAAATAGGACGATAACCGTGCAGGCTCCTGTATATTTCGATGATTGGCAAAATAATGAAGAATTTGCCGTTGCCCAGGAAAAAGCGCTACAACAAATTCGCAACCTGTTATAATCCATTACCAGACATGGGCAAGATCGCTGGCCTACCATATCGCTTGTTCCATCGCTTACCAGAACCAAAGACAAGCATTTTCATTCCTACAAACGCCAAAAGATACCTTTCTAAACGATACTTACCGATAAAGTATAGAAAGGTATCTTTTTTATTTTAATTTTTCTGCAAAAAGTAACGAACAAAAATGATCCCTAACACCGCGACAATGCCCATATAGACATATAACAAAAAGGTTTCTGCCTTGCTTTTACCGACTCCACCGCTATAGTTAACACTAGCGTCACAATACAATTCCGTCACGTCTTGCCCATCTTTATCCAGCAAATGAATTTCACCGATAGATAAAGAAGCCACACTATCCCGTGGGATCCCCAAATCCTCCGCCAATGTATCTTGATCCATCAGCCACAAAAAATCGGCTTCCGTAATATCATAGGTTTTGCTGTAGCTTTGCAGTTGCAAAAAATCTCCTGTCGACATGAGCAAAAACTCAATACGAACCTGATATATTTCCCGACAACCAGCGCCGATAAACGCGTATGCATCGCCAATCCTCTCTGCCATTACGCCCGCCGTATAGGGAAAAGCGCTGTGGCTGCAACTCATGGTTCGATAATTGCCGTTTAAACCCCGTACCAAATAGAGTACGCCGTGCGTATTGTAATCATTTGCAGCGGCATACGCAATATACAATTGCCCGTCCCGCTCTTGATAGGCAATAACTCGCAGTGGATCATTTTCATCTATATCCGCAGCGATAATCGAAGCCTGGGTATTACTGGGAACAAAATCCTCCACAGCAGCCAAGCGACCAGATTCGCTGTTGGCGTAATGAAATTCCTCGTTATATAACCAGCAAATACACCATACGGCAATCAATACGGCCAAAACTGCAGCCAGCAAATGACGTCGCTTGATGCGTTTAAGAAATATTAACGTCGGCTGAGGCGCTTTATCAATTGAAATAGCGGCGCGCATATCCTGTTCGATTTGCCGGCAGGCCGCACATTGTAACAGATGATTCTCAATAAATGCCGACGTTTCATCCTGTGTTAAATCCTCTATATAAGACGGCAGCAAATCCTGCACCACGCTGCATGGCAATTGCTTTTCACTCATTTCCCTTTACCTCCTAACATTCGCGCCAACTCTTCTTTTCCCCGATAAAACCGCATACGCGCCCATATTTCCGAGCGTCCCAAAATAGCGCCAATATCACGAAAAGAAAAATCTCCGGCCAAACGCAGATAAATAACCTCCCTGGTTTCCGGCGCCAAACGTTGCATCGCATAATACAACGCTAATCTATCGTTATGCCGCATAAAATCCTCGGCTGGATTGCCTTCAGGCGATGGAGGAAAAATGGCCTCCTGGGTAGAAATCAGCCGTTTGCGCCTTGCTAATTCTTTATACCAGAGTCGTTTGGCAATGGCGCACAGCCATACTTGAGGGGAAGATTCACCACGAAAGGTATGCAAGTTTTTTAAAGCCAGATAAAAAGTCTCTTGCGTTAATTCTTCTGCTGTGTCTGCTTCGCCACATAAAGAAAATATATAGCGATATATGCTTTTTGCATACAACTGATATAATTCTTCCTCAGAATATTCCATACCTTACCCCCCTTCCGCCTCTATACTATTGGTTCTCAAAAAAGGCCTTTTGTTACATGATTTTATGCTTTTTCTTAGAAAATTAAAAATGTCATCTATTTCGGCATACAAAAAAAAGAGCCATCAAACAAAAGATGGCTCTAAACTTACTCCCGGCAGCGATCTACTCTTCCAGGGACCGGCGTCCCAAGTACCATCGACGTGGGAGAGCTTAACTACTGTGTTCGGGATGGGAACAGGTGTGGCCTCTCCGCTATAACCACCGGGAAACTTTATATCAATTTGTATGCG